>CACLQD010000011.1 GCA_902609025.1 uncultured PS1 clade bacterium | reverse complement strand
TTCTGATACACCATTTAATGATCAGATAAAAATTATTGGTAAAGGAAAAAAAGAGCGCTACATACCAATTCTTCCAATCATTAAAGAAAAAGTGTCCAAATATATTGAAGCTCTTAGAGCTTCAACAAATATCGAGATTGTTAATAATGATCCTTTATTTATGAAAATTACTTCACAAGACAAATCAGAACTAACAGCGAGAGATATTCAACGAAGCATGAAAAAATTGATAAAGATTTATCCAGGTAAAATTCCCTCTGAAGCTACACCACATTCATTAAGACATAGTTTTGCATCACATTTACTACAAAATGGAATTAACATCAGAAAAATACAAAAATTACTTGGGCATGAATCAATTGATACAACTCAAATATATACAAACTTGGATGATGACTATCTCAAACAGGAATATGATAAAATTCAAAATTAAACTTGTTACATATGCAATGCTCTACCATCTACAGATAATGCCGCCTCTTTTATGGCTTCTGAAAGAGTAGGATGGGCATGACATATTCTGGCAAGATCCTCTGATGTAGCCTCAAATTCCATAGCTACTGCAGCCTCACCAATCATATTACCTGCTTGGTCACCAATTATGTGAACACCTAAAATTTGATCCGTGTCTTTTGATGATAAAATTTTAACAAATCCTTCGGTTGTATTATTAACTTTTGCTCTTCCATTGGCCATAAAAGGAAATTTTCCAATAGAATAATCGATCGATTTCTCTTTGAGCTGTTCCTCTGTCATACCAACTGATGCAACCTCTGGATTTGTATAAATCACGCTTGGAATTATATCATAATTAACATGACCTGGCTTACCTGCGATAAGCTCAGCTACAGCAATTCCTTCCTCTTCGGCTTTATGAGCAAGCATCGGCCCTTCGACAACATCGCCAATCGCCCAAATACCATCCAAATTTGATCTTAAATGAGAGTCAGTTTTGATAAATCCATTTTCAGTTTTTTCAATATCAATTCCATCGCTAAATAAATTTTCTATATATGGCTTCCTACCGGTAGAAACTAAAACATAATCAGCCTCAATATTCTCTTCCTCATTATTTTCTCTATTTTTTACTACAATAGAGACATTTGAACCATTTTCAGTCACAGATACTACTTGTGAATTTAAAGAAAAACTTAATCCTTGCTTTGTTAATATTTTTTGCAAAGCTGATGAAACTTCATTATCCATTCCAGGAGTAATTCTATCTAAATATTCTATAACTGTAACTTCAGATCCTAATCTTGACCAAACAGAGCCTAATTCAAGACCTATATACCCACCTCCAACAACAACTAGCCTATTAGGTACTTCACTCAATGAAAGTGCTTCAGTAGATGAAATAATTTTATTACCAGTAATTTCTACACCAGGTATTGATGTTGGGATTGATCCAGTAGCAATAACAATATTTTTAGCTTCAATCTCTTTATTATCACCATCGTTCAAATTGATTGAAATTTTATTATTTTCGATAATCTTTGCCTCACCATAAATATTTTCAATCTTATTTTTTTTAAAGAGAAAATCTATTCCTTTAACATTTCCTTGAACTCCTTCTTCCTTATAAGTCATCATTGAACTTAAGTTTAAAGAAATGTTATCAGCTTCAATCCCCATAGAGGAAAATTTACTCTTTTCTATAAATAACTCAGATGCATGAAGTAAAGCTTTAGATGGAATGCAACCAACATTTAAGCAAGTTCCTCCATGGCTTCCTCTTTTATCAATACATATTACATTTAAACCAAGTTGTGCAGCTCTTATAGCACAGACATAACCACCTGGTCCTGAGCCAATAACCGCAATATCATAACTATCTGTCATATTATTTTCCTAATACACTTAATAAAGTTTTACCTAATCCTGCTGGCGAATTTGAAATTACAACTCCTGCCTCTTTCAGGGCTTCAATCTTATCATCAGCTCCTCCTTTACCACCAGAAATAATTGCACCAGCATGACCCATTCTTCTTCCGGGTGGTGCAGTTAAGCCTGCTATAAAGCCAACAATAGGTTTCTTTATTTTTGAATTTTTTAAAAACTCAGCAGCTTCTTCCTCAGCAGTACCTCCTATTTCACCAATCATAATAATTGATTCTGTTTCATCATCTGAAAGAAATAAGTCTAAACAATCAATAAAATTAGTACCATTAACAGGATCCCCACCAATACCGATACAAGTTGATTGACCTAAACCACATGCAGTGGTTTGACCAACAGCTTCATAAGTTAATGTACCTGAACGAGAGACAATACCAACTGTACCTTTTTGATGAATATGACCCGGCATAATACCAATCTTACATTGATCAGGTGTAATAATCCCTGGGCAATTAGGTCCAATAAGCCTTGATTTTGAATTAGATAAAGCTTTTTTTACTTTAACCATATCAGAAACAGGAATTCCTTCAGTAATACATACGACAAGATCTATTTCCGCATCAACAGCCTCCAGAATAGCAGCGCCCGCAAAAGGGGGAGGAACATAAATGACTGATGCATTTGCTCCGGTTTTTGAAACTGCGTCTTTAACATTATCAAATACTGGTAGATCAAGGTGTTTACTTCCTCCAGCACCAGGTTTAACACCGCCTACCATTTTAGTTCCATATTCGATGGCCTGCTGTGAATGAAAAGTTCCCTGAGAACCTGTTATACCCTGACAAATAACTTTGGTATTTTTATCTATTAAAACTGACATATTATTTTCCTATATAGCTTCTGTTATCTTTTTCGATGCATCATCAAGATCTGAAGCACTAATAATTGATAAATCAGACTCTTCAATAATCTTTTTTCCAAGCTCTACATTTGTTCCCTCAAGCCTAACTACCAATGGTACTGAAATATTCACTTCATTAGCTGCACTAATAATTCCCTCAGCGACAACATCACATCTCATAATACCACCAAAGATATTAACTAGAATTCCTTCAACACTCTTATCTGATAGGATAATTTTAAAAGCTTCGGTTACTAATTCTTTTGTCGCAGCACCTCCTACATCTAAGAAGTTTGCAGGTTCCGCTCCATAGAGTTTAATAATATCCATTGTTGCCATGGCTAAACCTGCACCATTAACAAGGCACCCTATATTACCATCAAGCTTAATATAACTAAAACCAAATTCTGATGCTTTTAATTCAGCTTCGTCTTCTTCCGAAGGATCAATCAATTCTTTATATTCAGGGTGTCTAAACAATGCATTAGAGTCAAAATTAACCTTTGCATCTAAACAAATTATATTATTCTCTCCCGTAATAACTAAAGGATTTATTTCAAGAAGACTCATATCACTCTCAACAAAAGCAGTATAAAGGCTCCTAAATAAATCTGATCCTTTCGCTTTTAAATCACCATCTAAATTCAAAGCTGAAGATAAATTTTCTACATCATCATCAGTAACACCAGCATCTGGATCAATAGAAATTGTAGTTATTTTCTCAGGAGTTTCTTCTGCAACCTCTTCTATATTTACTCCCCCCTCAGTTGATACAATGAAACTAACTTGAGATGACTGCCTATCTACCAAAAGAGATAAATATAATTCCTCTGAAATATTCGATCCTTCTTCTATATAAACTCTTCTAACTTTTTTTCCTTCAGGTCCAGTTTGATGAGTAATCAACTGCATCCCCATTATTTCATCAACTAGGGTTTCAACCTCTTCTAAGGATTTCGCAATTTTAACTCCTCCGCCTTTACCTCTTCCGCCTGCATGAATTTGTGCTTTCACAACCCAGAGATTATCAGATACATTTTTAGCGGCTTTCAAAATATTATCTTTAGAGAGGAGAATCTCACCTTTAGGTACTGGGACATTAAAATTTTTTAAAATTGCTTTCGCTTGATACTCATGAATATTCATTTCTCAACCTATTAAAATTTATTTTTTTTTGGAATTCTTTTTTCTACTGACTAATCTCTTATCAATCTTTGAACATGCTCTCATCAATGATTTAACAGAAGCAATAGAATCTTTAAACATTTTAGTTTCTCTAGAGTTAAGAGAGATTTCTAATATTTTTTCTACACCTTTCTTTCCGATTACAACAGGCACACCAACATACATATCTTTAATTTTATATTCCCCTGATAAATGGGCTGCACATGGCAGAACTCTTTTTTTATCTTTTAAATAGGAGTCCGCCATTTCAATAGCAGATGCTGCAGGGGCATAGAAAGCAGAACCTGTTTTTAAGAGACCAACTATCTCAGCTCCACCATCTCTTGTCCTTTGAATAATCTCTTTTAATCTTTCTTGAGTTGTCCAACCCATCTTAACCAAGTCAGGCAAAGGAATACCTGAAACGGTAGAATATCTTTCTAACGGAACCATAGAATCCCCATGCCCACCAAGAACAAATGCTGTAACATCCTCAACAGAAACATTAAATTCTTGTGATAAGAAATATCTAAATCTAGCACTGTCTAAAACACCTGCCATTCCAACTATCATGTTAGATTTAACTCCAGAAAACTTTTGAAGAGCCCATACCATAGCGTCTAGAGGATTCGTTATGCAAATAACAAATGCTTTGGGGCAATATTTTTTTATACCCGCACCAACATCTGACATAACTTTTAAATTAATGGATAATAAATCATCTCTACTCATACCAGGTTTTCTTGGAACTCCTGCAGTAACAATAACTACATCTGAGTCTTTTATTGCTGAGTAATTATTGGATCCTTTTAAATCAACATTGTATGAACTTACTGGCGCTGCTTCAGCTAAATCGAGTGCCTTGCCTTGAGGAATACCTTTTACAATATCAAATATTACTACATCTCCAAGCTCCTTTAAGCCAGCAAGATGTGCCAATGTGCCTCCTATTTGGCCTCCGCCAATTAGAGCAATTTTATTTCTCTTCATGCTTTCCTCTTAAAAATTAATATATTGTATAAACTATTCTTTTAATAAAAGATCAATCAATTCTTATAGGATTCTACATATTCTTTCGAACGCATTTCATGTAACCTGGAGACACATCTTTTATAATCAAATTCTAAATCACCTTTTTGATAAATATCTTCTGGTTCTCCTGCTGCAGATATTACAGTTATTTTTGAATTATCATATAACGCGTCTATGAGCATGATAAATCTTTTTACTTCATTCTTCTTTTCTGGTGATAATTTTGGGATATTTTCAATAAATATAATATCAAATGATTTAGCGATATTTATATAGTCCTCCGAACCATAAGCTTTACCACATAAGTCATCAAAGTTAAATCTCGCGCAACCTTTTGCATGTTTACTTACAATAATTTCTCTACCTTTTACTATGATAGATTTTTTTTCTAGATTTGCACCTCTAGTAAGATCAAAAAATATTTTTTCAATTTCTTTTTCTGTTTTATCATTGAGACTTGAGAAGTAATTATTAATATTTTTTAATCTTTTTTTTCGGTAATCTTTTTTCGTTGATAGCTCAATATTTATACAATCTTTTTCTATTAGTTTTATAAAAGGTATAAATCTATCTCTTTGAAGCCCGTCCTTATAAAGGTTATTTGGTATTATATTTGAAGTTGAAAAAATAAAGACATTAGAATTGAACAACAAATTGAATAATCTTGCTAAGATAGAGGCATCAGCAATGTCATTTACTTGAAACTCATCAAAAAATAAATAATCAATTTCTTTTGAAATTATTTCCGCAACTTTTATTAGTGGCTTATCTGTTTTGTTATTCCTAATTAAATGAAGGCTATCATGAACATCTATCATGAATTCTTGAAAATGAATTCTTTTTTTTCTATTTGTTTTTAATGAATCGTAACAGATGTCCATTATCATTGTCTTACCTGATCCAGCATTTCCCCAGAGGTAAATACCTTTTGAAACTCTTTCTTTAAATATTAATTTTTTTATCTTGGTTAAAAGATTTGTCTCTGAATGAAATAATTTACTTAATGATTGGACTGTTGCATTTTGATTTTCATCAAATTGAATAATATCTTTATCCAATAAGTCTTTATATGAAGTTAAGATATTTGGCATTATACCTCCAAAAAGAAATATAATATCAATTATTTTCTTGTGGCTAGTTCTTTTTTTATACCTGCTATGGCTTTTGCTGGAGACAAACCCTTGGGGCAAGCTTTAGAACAATTCATAATTGTTCTACAGCTATATACTTTAAATTCATCATCAAGTTGATCCAATCTTTCTTCTTTTTCTTCATCACGACTATCAACAATCCATCTGTAAGCTTGAAGTAAGGCTGCGGGACCTAAATATTTATCTGAATTCCACCAGTAACTTGGACAAGATGTAGAACAACAAGCACACATTATACATTCATATAAACCATCTATTTTTTCTCTATCTTCTTTTGATTGAGGAAATTCAGTATCAGATGATTTTTCTTTTGTCTTCAGCCAAGGTTTTATTTTTTTATGTTGTGCATAAAAATTTGTCAAATCAGGTACTAAATCTTTAACAACTGGTTGATGAGGTAGAGGATTAATTCCAACTCTTTTTTTTGTATCTTCAATAGCCATCGTACATGCAAGTGTATTTACACCATCAATATTCATTGCACATGATCCACATATTCCCTCTCGACAAGACCTTCTAAATGTCAGGGATGAGTCAACTTCATCTTTAATCTTTATCAAAGCATCTAGAACCATTGGTCCACACTCATCAATGTCAATATCATAGGTGTCATACCTAGGGTTTTCAGTATTTTCTGGGTCCCACCTATAAACTTTGAAAGTTTTTTTATTTTTTACATCAGATTTTAAAGGATGGTGCTTTCCTTCCTTAATTCTAGAATTCTTAGGTAAAACTAGCTCTGCCATATCAATAAACTCTTTCTTTTGGTGGAATGTAGGCTACATCATTGGTTAGAGTTCTTTCATGAACTCTTCTATAATCAATTTTAATTTTTCCATCTTCACTTAACCAAGCAAGAGTGTGCTTCATCCAATTTTCATCATCTCGATCAGGAAAATCTTCTCTAGCATGGCTACCTCTACTTTCTTGCCTTTCAGCTGCACCAGCCATTGTTACCATGGCTTGTCCGATCATATTATCAAATTCAAGGGCTTCAATTAGATCTGTATTCCATATTAATGATCTGTCCTTTATACCTATATCCGATAAACTATCATAGACTTCTGCAATTAATCCTCTTCCTTCCTGAAGAACCTCATCAGTTCTAAAAACAGCGCAATTGTTTTGCATAGTTCTTTGCATATTTGAACGCAATTCTGATGTAGGTTTAGGACCTTTAGATAATCTAAATTTTTCTAGCCGCTCTATGGAGTTTAAGCCTGCATTTTTAGGAAGTTCCTCAGGAATTAATCCAGGCGAAACAATTTCTGAACATCTCAATGAAGAAGATCTTCCAAATACAACAAGATCAATTAATGAATTTGATCCTAATCGATTAGCGCCATGAACAGATGCACAAGCGGCCTCCCCGATTGCCATCAAACCGGGCACGGTATTATCCTCATCGTCTTCAGTTGGATTTAGAACTTCACCCATATAGTTGGTTGGTATTCCACCCATATTATAATGAACTGTGGGTAGAACAGGGATTGGTTCCTTTGTTACATCAACTCCGGAGAAAATTTTGGCTGACTCTGATATACCGGGTAATCTCTCTGCAAGTATATCAGCATCAATATGGTCTAAATGAAGAAATATATGGTCCTTTTCTGCACCTACACCTCGTCCTTCACGTATTTCTATTGTCATCGCCCTCGATACAACATCTCTAGAGGCTAAATCTTTTGCTTTTGGAGCATACCTTTCCATAAAACGTTCACCTTCTGAATTTACAAGATAACCTCCTTCGCCACGACAACCTTCAGTAATTAAACAGCCTGCGCCATAAATACCTGTTGGATGGAATTGAACAAACTCCATATCTTGAAGAGGTAATCCTGCTCGTAAGACCATTGCTGAACCATCGCCTGTGCATGTATGGGCTGATGTAGCAGAAAAATATGCACGGCCATAGCCTCCTGTCGCTAGTATAGTTTGTGAGGAATGAAATCTATGTAATTCTCCTGTTTCCATGCATAATGCAACAATACCAACACATCTTCCAGATTCAGACATTATTAAATCAATAGCAAAATATTCTATAAAAAAATCGGCAGATTCACTTATTGATTTACCATATAAGGTATGAAGAATAGCATGACCCGTTCTGTCTGCAGCAGCACAAGTTCTTTGAGCGGGCGGACCTTCTCCATTTTGCGTTGTCATACCCCCAAAAGGTCTCTGGTAAATTTTTCCTTCTTCTGTTCTGGAAAAAGGAACACCAAAGTGTTCAAGTTCATAAACTGCTTCGGGTGAATTTTTACATAAATACTCAATAGCATCTTGATCGCCTAACCAGTCAGCACCTTTAACTGTATCAAACATATGCCAACGCCAATTATCTTCTCCCATATTACCTAAAGCAGCTGAAATACCTCCTTGAGCAGCTACAGTGTGACTTCTGGTAGGAAATACTTTTGAAATACATGCTGTCTTAAGGCCTGCTTGGGCGCAACCTAGTGTAGCTCTAAGACCTGCTCCTCCAGCACCAACTACAACCACATCGTACTTGTGATCTATAAATTCATATTTTGACATCAGTATACTTTCTAATACTTATCTTATTGTTCGATAATATAATCAATTTTAATATAGAACATATAACTTTTCATTTATTCTTTTCAAGAATAAAAACTATAAAAACTATTTATTATATTAATAATGTTAATTTACGAATAAACCCAAAATTATTAAAGCTGTTGATGAGGCTACTGCAACAAAATAAACATATATATTGTTGAGGAAAGATAGGTACTTTTTCGCTAACACATGATCAATATAGTCGTCAAGAACATGCCCCATACCTATTTTCATATGATATGATAGCGAAAGTATATAGATAACCATCGGTATCCATATATATTCTCGTGACATTAACTCTCTTATTTCTAAGTAGTCACTATCAAAATAACTAAGGAAGAAATAGAAAGCCGGTACACCAACCATCAGATTGATAATGGCTGTTAATCTTTGTAAAATAAAATGATTAGTTCCTTTTGACTTAGTATTCATAGCTTAACTTAGGTAATAAAAAAGAGTAAAACTGTTGATAAAAATGATAGTATTAGGGTAAGTGAAGACAAAATATCAACACTTTTTAAACTAAAACCTAATCCTAAATCCCATATAAAATGTCTAATTCCTCCAAACATGTGATGAAAAAATGCCCATGTAAAAAAGAAAAAAATAATTTGAACAATAAAACTTTGCATTATATCTCTGAAAATTAGATAAATATTTTGACCCAGTAAAATTGACATAAACCAAAAAAAAAGAAAGCTAACTCCGGCATAAAGGGCCAAACCAGTTAACCTGTGTACAACAGACATAATCATTGAAATAGTGGGTCTGTATATTTGTAAATGAGGCGACAAAGGTCTATTTTTAGTGTTTTCCTCAATTTCAGTCATAAAACAAAATTCCTTTTTAAAATTGTTATTGTAACGTTAGTGTATATAGAATTTTAACAAGTTAATAAAGTAACTAATGAATTATATAGCAGGCATTGATGGAGCTAAATGTGGTTGGGTTTGCATAAGCGCACACATAAATAATTTAAAAAATCCTAAATTTTTTTTTGCTAAGACATTAACCCAATTAATTAATGATAAAGTAGATTTAATTCTAATTGATATGCCTGTTGGCCTCGATATGTTCAATAAAAAAGGAGGCAGAAAAGTTGACCAATTAGCAAGAAAGAAATTGATAAAAAGAAAATCTAGTATTTTTAATGCGCCATCAAGATTAACTTTAAAAGCCAATAGCTATGATGAAGCAAATAAGTTAAATAAAAAATATGGACTTGGTTTATCAAAGCAAAGCTGGAATTTAGTTCCTAAAATAAAGGAATTAGATTTAATATTAAAATCAAAAAAGAAAACCAAAATATATGAGTCCCACCCTGAATTAATTTTCCAAGAAATGAATAACGGCTTTTTAGAATTCAAAAAAAAAGAAAAAAGAGGAATTGATGAAAGGTATAAAATATTAATTAATAATGGTTTTGAATCAAATTTTATTAAAGAGTTTCTTCAAGAAAAAAAAAGAAATTATAATTCAGATGATTTCTTGGATGCATGTGCATTATTTTGGTCTGCAAAAAGAACTTTAAAAGGAAAAAACTTAAATATCCCATTAGAGCCAACAATAGACTCTCAGGGAATATTAATGCAAATGAAAATCTAATTGAGATATTCTGATAACAATACCTCAGCAATTTGAATTGAGTTTAAGGCTGCACCTTTTCTCAAATTGTCCGAAACAACCCATAGGTTTAAACCATTTTCTATTGAATTATCATTTCTAATTCTTGAAATATATGTATGATCATTACCAACACAATCTATTGGTGTCGTAAAGTTCTCAGGGTTGTCTAAGTCCACTAGACAGCCCGGTGCCTCTGATAAAATATTAGAAGCTTCCTCAGCAGATATATAATTCTCAAATTCAACATTTACTGACTCAGCATGACCTATAAAAGTTGGAACCCTTACACATGTTGCAGAGACATTAATATCTTTATCTAGTATCTTCTTTGTTTCATTAATCATCTTTTCTTCCTCTTCCGTATATCCTGAAGAAACAAAAGGGCCGATTTGAGGTATCACATTAAAAGAAATTTGTGTCTGAAATATTTCCGGGTCTTTTGGGTCATTTGTATAAATTCCTTTGGTTTGCTGAAATAATTCATCCATTGCTGCTTTACCAGCACCTGAAGTAGATTGATAGGAAGAAACAATCACTCTTTTTATCTTTCCTAAATCATGAAGAGGTTTCAACGCCACAACCATTTGTATAGTAGAACAATTTGGATTTGCTATTATTTTTGTTTTTTTATAATTATCGAGATCCTCTTTATTAACCTCTGGTACAATCAGTGGCACATCAGGATCCATTCGAAATCTCGAAGAGTTATCAATGACTATACAATTTTTTTCAGCAGCTTTTGGCGCAAATTCTCCTGAAATTTTACCTCCTGCAGAGAATAAGGCAATATCTGCTTTTGAAAAATCAAACTCACTAAGATCTTCTACTGTTAACTCTTTATTGCCAAACTGAACAGCATTTCCTTTACTACGACTTGAAGCTAAAGCAAAAACTTCATCAACAGGAAATTTTCTTTCATCAAGAATGTCAAGCATTTCTCTTCCGACATTTCCAGTAGCCCCAACTATTACAACCCTTAAACCCATTTCTTATTCCTTATTAAGTAATTCAAGATTTTCAATTACTTTATTACCCATTTCGCTAGTTGAAATAAAGTCTCCATCATCAGCGATATCTTTTGTTCTTGATCCATCATCTAAAACTTTTGATATAGAATCCTCAAGTAATTTTGAATCTTCATTCCTGCCAAAACTATACTTTAACGCCATTGAGAAGGATAAGATAGATGCTAAAGGATTTGCAATTCCTTGACCGGAGATATCTGGCGCAGAACCATGAACAGGCTCATACAGGGCTGATTCAAATAATCCATCAACAGCTTTACCAAGTGAAGCAGATGGAAGCATGCCAAGAGAGCCAGTTAACATTGCTGCAACATCAGATAACATGTCACCAAAAAGATTATCTGTAACAATTACATCAAACTGTTTTGGCCATCTTACTAATTGCATTCCACAATTATCTGCAAGCATATGATCTAATTCAACATCATTATATTTTTCTTGATGAATTTTTTTTACTTCTTCATACCAAAGCAATCCTGATTCCATGACATTTCTTTTTTCAGACGAAGTGACTTTATTTTTTCTTTTTCTAGCCAACTCAAATGCTACTTCAGCAATCCTTTGAATTTCCCAAGTTTCATAGACCTGAGTATTAGTACCTCTTCTATTCCCATTCTCTAATTCCTCTATACCACGAGGTTCTCCAAAATAAACACCACCTGTAAGTTCTCTAACAATTAGAATATCGAGATTCTCAACAATTTCTTTTTTTAATGATGAAGAATCTGAAAGTGAAGAAAAGCATATTGCTGGTCTTAAATTAGCAAAAAGATCGAGATCCTTTCTTAATCTCAATAAACCAGCTTCAGGTCTATGTTCATAAGCAACATCATCCCATTTTGGTCCACCGACTGCACCAAATAAAACAGCATCAGATTTTTGAGCAAGTTGCATTGTAGCATCACTAATTGCTACACCATCAGCATCATATGATGCTCCGCCAACAAGGCCATATTCAATTTCAGCATTAAAGTCTTTGTTAGAATTAAACCAACCAATGATCTTTTCAACCTCAATCATTACCTCTTGGCCAATGCCATCACCAGGTAAAATTAGAATTTTATTAGTCATTAGTGATTTCCTTTATAAAGTATACCAAGGTAAATTATTATCAGCATCCTTTTCGTAGCTATCAATTAAATTTGTATCTTTAAGAGTCAAACCGATATCATCAAGACCTTCCATCAAAAAATTTTTATTTGATGGATCTATTTCAAAACTAAATTCTTTGTTATCACAATTTATTATTTGGCCGCTTAGTGAGACCTGCAATTCATTTCCCTTTAAAGCAGATTCACTTATCTCCTTGATCAACTTTTCTGAAAGTTGAATAGGTAAAATGCCATTTTTAAAGCAATTATTATAGAAAATATCAGCGAAAGAAGGTGCAATAATTACTCTAATACCAAAATCAAGCAGGGCCCATGGAGCATGTTCACGACTGGAACCGCATCCAAAGTTATTTCCTGCAAGAATAATCTTTGAGTTTCTATAAATATCCTTATTCAATATAAAGCCCTCGATTTCATTACCTTCAAAATCATATCGCATTTCATGGAATAAGCTTTTACCAAGACCAGTTCTTTTAATTGTTTTTAAAAATTGTTTGGGGATAATCATATCTGTATCAATATTAATCATCATTGAAAATTGATTACCATCAGAAGAAAGCATTGGTGCAGCGATACCTTTTATTTTACTAAACTTTTCCATATTAAATAAAATCCCTAACATCGGCCAAACATCCCGCTATGGCTGCTGCTGCTGCCATTTTTGGACTCACAAGATGTGTTCTTCCCCCTCTACCTTGTCTCCCTTCAAAATTTCTATTTGAAGTTGAGGCACATCTCTCATTTGGAAGGAGTTTGTCGGCATTCATGGCCAAACACATAGAACAACCTGGTTCCCTCCATTCAAACCCTGCTTCTATAAATATTTTATCCAGACCCTCATTTTCTGCCTGGGCCTTTACAAGTCCTGATCCAGGCACAACAATTGCGTTAACATGATCAGAAACCTTGTTTTGACTTACTATTGATGCCGCTGCTCTTAAATCTTCAATTCTTCCATTTGTACATGATCCAATAAAAACCTTATCAATTTTTGTACCTTTAATAGGCTCACCTGCTTCCAAACCCATATAATCTAGCGATCGCCTTATTGCATTCTTCTTTGCTTCATCTTCTATATCCTCGGGTTTTGGTATATTTCCATCAATATCAATGACATCCTCTGGGCTAGTTCCCCAGGTTACTAAGGGCGAAAGGTTATCAATATCAATTTTTATTGAATTATCATAATGTGCCCCAGGATCACTTGGTAAAGTTTTCCAATAACTAACTGCTTTATCCCAAATATCACCTTTTGGAGCTAACGGTCGATCCTTTAAATAGTCAAAAGTTTTTTGATCAGGAGCAATTAACCCTGCTCTAGCACCAGCTTCTATTGTAAGATTACATAATGTCATTCTACCTTCCATACTAAGGCTTTCAACTGCATTACCCATGTACTCAATAACATAGCCAGTGCCACCCGCAGTTCCAATGGCTCCAATTACAGATAGTGCAAGATCTTTTGCGGATATAGAGCTGGTTAGTGTCCCAACTATCTCAACTTTAAAATTTTTTGCTTTTTTTTGTATTAATGTCTGAGAAGCTAAAACATGCTCTACCTCAGATGTTCCAATACCATGTGCTAATGCTCCAAATGCTCCATGCGTTGAAGTATGGCTATCTCCACAAACAATTGTAGAACCTGGAAGAGTAAAGCCCTGTTCAGGGCCTATAATGTGAACAATACCCTGTCTAATATCGCTCATATCAATGAAGTTAATACCAAATTCAGCACAATTATTTTTAAGTGCCTCAATTTGGATTTTTGATTCTTCATCCTCTATTTCTACAGATCTATCTGTTGTAGGAACATTATGATCGGCAACAGCTAGAGTTTTATCAGGATGTCGAACATTTCTACCCGCCATTCTTAAACCCTCAAAAGCTTGTGGACTTGTTACTTCATGAATTAAATGTCGATCAATATATAATAATGAATAATTATCCTTATCAGCAACTAAATGCGCATCCCAGATTTTATCATAAATTGTTTTTGCTTCTGTCATTGAGACTCCAACAAAAAGCGAATTATTTTTCTTTAGCGCTTTCTTCCTCTGACATTTCAGCTTCTGAAGTTTGATCTTCTGAATCAATATTCTCTATTTTTTTTGATTGAAGATCTTGTCTTTCAGCAATTCTAGCTGATTTACCCCTTCTTGTTCTTAGGTAATAAAGTTTTGATCGTCTAACTTTACCTTTTCTAATAAGTTTAATTGAATCTATTAATGGACTATATAAAGTGAAAACTCTCTCTACACCTTCACCGTATGAGATTTTTCTTACAGTAAAATTCTGGTTAATTCCTTCACCAGATCTAGAAATACAAACGCCTTCAAAAATCTGAATTCTCTCTCTTTCTCCTTCCTTTACAACCACGCTTACAGCAATAGTATCACCTGATCTAAAATCCGGATATTCCTTACCTTCAGACAATTCATTTAGATATTGTTTTTCTATATTTTCAATCACATTCATTTTATTCAACATTAACATTAATAATTAAAACAGGAAGACCAAATAACACATAAATTGTTAATAAGTCACCCTAATTTTTAAATTATTTCTTACTCTTTTCCTGTTTTAGCATATCAGGTCTATTTTTTTTTGTTATTTCAATAGATTTTTCTTTACGCCATTTTTCTATTTCTTCATGATTGCCAGATAGCAATACATCTGGAACCTTAATATTTTTATACTCTTGTGGTTTGGTGTATTGAGGATATTCAAGTAAATCGTCGGAAAAGGACTCATCCTCAATAGATGCTTCATTACCAAGAACACCTGGTAGTAATCTTAAAATTGAATCCAAAAAAGTAAAGGAAGCGACTTCACCACCGCTTAAAATATAATCTCCCATTGATATTTCTTCTATTTCATAAATATCAAGGACTCTTTGGTCAATTCCTTCAAAATGACCACATAATATAGATACCCCAGAACTTTGAGAAAAATTTTTAGCATCAATTTGTTTAAAGGGCCTTCCCTTAGGCGATAAATAAACTAAAGATTGTCGATCATGGTTTTTAATAAGTGTTTCTTCAATAGCATTACCTAGAATATCTGGCTTTATTATCATTCCAGCACCGCCACCAAAAGGTTTATCATCAACAGTTTTGTGCTTTCCTTCTCCAAAATCGCGCAAATTATATATATTCAGTTCCCAAATTTTTTTTTCAAGAGCTTTACCAAGTAAACTATAGCTCAAATAACCAGGATATATCTCTGGATATAAAGTTAAAATATTTGCTTTCCAAGTCATTATTTTTAAACTCTTATTTTATTTTTTTATAAACAATGAAAGATTATTTCCTATGCAATCACTTGTCACGGGTTTTGAAAAAATAAAAAAATAGATTTTATTATCTAGTTTATTTTTTTTCTTCTTCTGCTGGGGCCTCTTCTGCTGGAGCCTCTTCTTTAGCTTCTTCTGCTGGGGCCTCTTCTTTAGCTTCTTCTGGTTCTTTTTTCGGAATTGCTTTTTGCGGATTATTTCTTGGCTCTCTTTTCAGAATTCCTTCAGCATCTAAAAATCTTGCAACTCTATCAGTTGGTTTTGCACCTTTTGATAACCACTCTTTAATTCTATCAATATCAAGTTTGATTCTATCTTCATGATCTTTTGGTAGAAGAGGATTATAAGATCCAACCCTTTCTATATATTTTCCATCTCTTGGTGCTCTTATATCTGCAACCACTATTCTATAATAAGGTCTCTTTTTAGAACCCCCTCTTGCAAGTCTAATTTTTACAGCCATTTTATTCCTTTCAAAAACTTAATTCAGCAACAAAAACACCCGTGGACGAACCCTCGTTGACGGATGGCGATTCATTGTGAACCGTTATTTCAACTTTTTAATTAAAAGTGGAGTTATATAGAACTTATAAGCAATATAAGTCAAGTTAATCAATTAAGTAGTAAAAACACAAATTCAGCTCTATAAGATAGGTATGAATGATGAAAACACAAACTTATATGAATTTCAAAAGATGAATGGAGCTGGTAATACATTTTTATTCCATGATTCAAGAAATCATAAATTAAATATAAATAATGATCTTATTCTCAAGCTACAATCTGCTGTGATCAATTATAAGTTTGATCAATTTATTAGTATTGAAAATGCAACAAGAAATGGTGACTGTCATATTAAATTCTGGAATGCTGATGGAACTGAGTCAGGCATGTGTGGAAATGCTTTAAGATGTGTTGGCGATATAATATTAAGTGAAACAAAAAAAAATAATGTAATAATTGAAACGGTTGATAAGGATATAGAATGTTGGCGAAATGGAGATAAAATTTCAGTCAATATAGGTGAACCATCATTTCACTGGTCAGAAATTCCATTGTCTAATCCAATTGAAAATACATTATCAATTACTTTAGAGCCATCTTCATTTGAATTACCAAATTTTAGTGCTGTCAATGTTGGTAATCCTCATGCCATATTTTTCTTTAATAAAGATAAGCCCGAAATTGAAAAAATGGGCCACTTTATTGAGCATCACGAAATGTTTGCTGAAAAAGTAAATGTTTCTTTTGCAGAGACAATTAATGATGATCATATTTTTATAGATGTTTGGGAACGAGGAACAGGAATAACTAAAGCATGTGGTTCAGCTGCTTGTGCAACAACTGCAGTTGCAGCAAGTTTAAATATTACTGGTCGTGATACAAAAATTAGTTTTGCTGGAGGGGATCTAAATATTTCTTGGAAAGACGACAACAATATTGTAATGACTGGACCATATGAAATTGAAGAAAAGTTAGAAATAGATATATCGGATTTTTAAATGGGTAAAGAACCAGAAATATTTACATTTGGATGCAGACTCAATTCATATGAGTCAGAAATAATTGAACAAAACCTTATTGAAAAAGGTTTAAAAGATATTGCTGTTTATAATAGTTGTGCCGTTACCGAAGAAGCTATCAGACAGGTGAAATACTCTATAAGAAAAAAGAGGCGTGATGAACCCAATACAAAAATAGTAGTTACGGGATGTGCAGCACAGATTGAACCTCAATCTTTTTTAGAGATGGAGGAAGTTGATAAGGTTTTAGGCAACTCAGAAAAAAGAGAAATATCTTCTCATTTATTAAGAAATAGCAACAACCTTGTTTCTGACATCATGATCAATGAAGATCCTCTTAATTCTCTAAGGAATGGTTATAAAAGTAAAACGAGAGCATTTGTTGAAATTCAGAATGGATGCAACCATAGATGTACTTTTTGTGTAATCCCTTTTGGAAGAGGTAATTTAAGATCAAAATCAAAAGAACAAATTATCAAAGAAATAAATAATCTAATTAATGAAGGACATAAAGAAATTATATTAACTGGAGTTGATATAGCTTCTTGGAACATGGAAAATAAAAAAGAAGCTAGTCTTGGAATCTTGATTGAATATATTTTAAGTGAGGCACCAAGGTTAGAAAGATTAAGACTTTCATCAATGGATGTAATAGGTTTTGATGAAAAACTTATTGATTTAATTGCTAATAATAAAAGAATCCTCCCACATATTCACTTGTCACTCCAATCGGGAGATAATTTGATTCTCAAAAGAATGAAAAGACGACATTTAAGAGAGGATGCAATTGATTTATGTGATCAACTAAAGCAAAAAAGACCTGAAATTTCTTTTGGTGCTGATTTAATAGTTGGCTTTCCTACAGAAACAGAAGAAATGTTTCAAAACACATTAGATATTATTGAGGAATGTCAATTAGACTGGATTCATGCTTTTCCATTTTCTCCGAGACCAGGAACACCAGCTGCTAAGATGCCACAGAATGATAATAAACTTATCAAACTAAGGTCAAAAATACTAAGAGATGTCGCTAAGCAAAGAAAGATAAAGCATCTAGAAAATTTAGTTGGTAAGAACATTGAAGTATTTGTTGAAAAAGACAACAAAGGTCACTCTAATCAATTTGCGCCAATTAAATTAATTGAAAAAGAAATTAAAAGCGGTCAAACAATAACTGCATTAATAAAAAGTAGTGATGAAAATTTTGCTCATGGCGTTGCAGTATAATTAAAACTTATTTTCATTATTTATAGGGCCAACAATTCTATAAATAATCTTCCCCTCTTCATTAACAACAAAAGTCTCTGGTACTCCTGTTAAACCCATTTCTATACCCATCATTCCTTCATCATCAATTACTACTAGATCATAGGGGTTACCTTTTTCATTCAAGAATTCAGCGGAGCCCTCTTCAGTATCTTTATAATTCACACCAATAATTATGAAGTCTGACTTCTTGCTTAAGCCCATTAGAATTGGGTGTTCGACTTCACAAGGTAAGCACCATGAAGCCCAAAAATTAATGATTTTAATTTTATCAATCTTTAAAACATCTTCTAAATCATTCTTTTGAAAATCTTCATAAAATTTTGTCTCTAATCCCATTATCGGAACTTCTTGCCCAATTAGTGGCGTAGGAATAACACGTGTATTTTTTTTGAAAGTACCAAACAAAAATAAAGTAATTACACCAAGCAAAATTATTAGAGGTAAAAAGCGTCTCATTTTTTAACCATTTTTAACAAATTTCAGACCTTAATTTGACATCCTTATGAAGAATAGTATATTCCGGATATAATTAGCAAAAGAAAGTAATCTATGAGTTTATATGAATCTTACTCAGAAGAGATAGAAGAAAGAAAAGCTATGGGCTTAAATCCTAAGCCTATAGATGATGAAGCCCTTGCTAATGAAGTGATTTCTCAGATTAGAGATACTGAAAATAAACATAGAGAAGACTCCTTAAATTATTTTATTTACAATATGCTTCCTGGAACTACAGGTGCAGCTACTGCGAAAGCAAAATTTTTAAAAGAAATTGTTAATAAGGAATTTTCTCTCGAAGAAATTTCTTCCGATTTTGCATTTGAATTATTATCTCATATGAAAGGTGGACCTTCTATTGAGGTTCTATTAGATCTCGCCTTAGGCTCAGAGGAATCAATAGCCTTAAAGGCTGGAGAAATTCTAAAAACTCAAGTTTTTTTATATGAGGCTGATACAGAGCGCTTAAAGAAAGCTTTTACTGATGGCAATGAGGTAGCAAAAGAAATACTCCAAAGTTACTCAAAAGCTGAATTCTTCACAAAATTACCTGAGATTGATAAGGAAATTAAAATTGTTACATATATAGCCGCTGAGGGTGATATATCAACAGACCTCCTTTCACCAGGGACTGAAGCGCACTCAAGATCAGATAGAGAATTACATGGAAAATGCATGATTTCGGCTGAGGCACAATCTGATATACAAAAAATGCAGAAACAGCATCCTGACAAAAGGATAATGTTAATAGCAGAAAAAGGAACCATGGGCGTTGGTTCATCAAGAATGTCAGGAGTTAATAATGTTGCATTGTGGACAGGAAAACCTGGCAGCCCATATGTTCCTTTTGTTAATATTTCACCGATAGTTGCTGGAACAAATGGTATTTCACCAATTTTTCTAACAACGGTTGATGTAACTGGTGGTATTGGTATCGATTTAAAGAATTGGGTAAAAAAACTAGACTCCAATGGAAATCCAACTTTGGATGAAGATAACAACCCAATTTTAGAACAGGCCTATTCTGTAAAAACGGGTACTGTATTGACAATAAATACTGAGCATAAAAAACTTTTTGATGAAAAAGGAGAAAACGAACTAGCTGATCTTTCTTCATCCTTCACACCCCAAAAATTAGAATTCATAAAAGCAGGAGGATCATATGCAATTGTTTTTGGGAAAAAACTTCAAGCCTTTGCTTGTGATGTGCTTAGTATTGATCTTGAGTCTGTTTATGCACCTTCACAGATAATTTCTAATGAAGGTCAAGGTCTTACAGCTGTTGAGAAAATCTTTAACAGAAATGCTGTAGGCGTTCCATCAGACTCTATTTTACACAGCGGCTCTGATGTAAGAGTTAAAGTGAATATTGTAGGATCTCAAGATACAACTGGTTTAATGACTACTCAAGAACTTGAGGCAATGGCAGCAACAGTAATTTCTCCTACTCTTGACGGAGCTTATCAGTCTGGCTGTCATACTGCATCAGTGTGGGACTCTAAAGCACAGGCTAATATTCCAAGACTAATGAAATTTATGAACACATTTGGTCTTATTACAGCAAGAGATCCCAAAGGTGTTTACCATGCGATGACTGATGTTATCCATAAAGTTTTAAACGATATCACTGTTGATGATTGGGCCATAATAATTGGCGGAGATTCTCATACGCGTATGTCAAAAGGTGTTGCGTTTGGAGCAGATTCTGGAACCGTAGCATTAGCTTTAGCTACTGGAGAGGTGACAATGCCTATACCGGAATCCGTTAAAGTGACTTTTAAAGGAAGCATGAAAAACCATATGGATTTCAGGGATGTAGTCCATGCCACTCAACAGCAAATGTTAGCACAATGTAATGAGAATGTTTTTCAGGGAAGAATCATTGAAGTACATATCGGTACTTTACTTGCTGATCAGGCATTTACATTTACCGATTGGACAGCCGAGATGAAGGCTAAAGCCTCAATCTGTATTTCCCAAGATGAAACTCTCATTGAATCCTTGGAGATTGCAAAATCCCGTATCCAAATCATGGTTGATAAAGGAATGGATAATGATGAGAAAACTTTAAGTGGATTAATTGAAATAGCCGACAATAGAATCAAGCAAATCAAATCAGGAGAAAAGCCGGCACTGGCCCCAGATGAGAATGCAAAATATTTTGCTGAAGTTGTAATTGATCTAGATGAAATAGATGAACCGATGATAGCCGATCCAGATGTAGAAAATGATGATGTTTCAAAAAGATATACTCACGATATCATTAGACCTATTTCATATTATGCAGCGGATAAAAAAGTAGACTTAGGATTTGTTGGATCATGCATGGTTCACAAAGGTGATATGAAAATTCTTGCTCGTATGCTGAAAAATATTGAAGCCAATGAAGGAACTGTAGATTTTAAGGCTCCACTTGTTGTTGCGCCGCCAACTTATAATATCGTCGAAGAGTTGAAGGCAGAAGGCGACTGGGATGTTTTACAAAAATATGCTGGTTTTGAATTTAATGATGATTCACCTAAAAGCTCTGCTCGAGTTGAATATGAGAATATTTTATATCTTGAAAGACCTGGGTGTAATCTCTGTATGGGTAACCAGGAGAAAGCTGGAAAAGGAGATACTGTAATGGCAACATCTACTCGTCTTTTTCAAGGTAGAGTAGTTGGAGATGCAGAAAACAAAAAAGGGGAATCTCTTTTAGCATCAACACCGGTCGTTGTTCTCTCTACCATTCTAGGAAGAACTCCATCAATAGAAGAATATAAAACTGCTGTTAAGGGTATTGATCTTACCAAGTTTGCACCGCCTGCTGAAAGCCTTAGGGCTTCGCAATAGTAAAATCATATATCAATTTAATTTATCTAAAACCCAATAAAAAAGCGACTCCAGAAGGGCTTAGGAGTCGCTTTAGAGATATGAGCTTCGGAGGGAAACTCTACTAATTCCTGCAAGTTAGAGGGAATTAAAACTTGTAGGTGTTACTCAAGCATCAATAATAAACATTACTTTGACAATAAGATGTTGAAATTATGACGAAATTACGATTAGATTTTCATGAAAGTCTAGTAAAATGCGAAATACCAAAATCATAACAGGTAATGCTTATCTTGCCGTTCAGAAGAAACAAAATTTCTTTTCTAAAGAAGAATTGAATTTAATTCTTTCATTATATGGTAAAGGCGTTTCATCAGGAAAATGGAAAGATTACGCAATTGATACAACAAAAGATGAAACAATTTTTTCAATTTATAGGCATGCTAGTGAAATGCCACTTTTTAAAATTACCAAAATTCATAACAATAAAAGAGTGGATGAAAAGTGGTTAATAAAATCTACATCTGGTCAAATTCTAAAGAGAAACAAAAACCTTCATTATTTGTTAAACTATTTTAAAAATAAAAATCTAAATTTAGTTAAATAATAATGGCTGATTATAATGGAACAGACGAAGACGATATAATTGATGCATCAGAATTAGATTCTGATATAGGCAATATATATCCTGGAAAAGGTAATGATACAGTTACCAATGCTACAATTATGCACACAATTGTTTCTAGTCCCGGAGAAGATAATATCTCTGGTGAAAAATTTGGTTATGCTCTCTGGAATGCAACTCAAGCAGTAACTATTAATCTAAAAGAAAATTGGTCTGAGGATGGTTTTGGAACAAGAGATACAATTTCTGGTGTTGAAACAATTCATGGATCGGCTTTCGGGGATACGATATATGGTTCAGAAAATTATGAAAGATATTTTGTTAACGGTGGCAATAATACTATTGATGGAGATGGGGGATACGATAGAGCATCCTATGCTCCCGGAAGAGGCCCATCAACTGATTTTGAAATAACTTATATTGATGGATCGGCTCATGTAAAAGGGCAAAACACCCTAGATATCCTAACAAATATTTCAACCATAGAATTCATGGATGACTCTAAAATTTTTTCTGTTGATGATGAAAATGGTAGTATTTTTAATGGCACCATTTTTTATGGAACAGAAAATTATGAAAATTTTTTTATTGATGGAGGCAATAATATCGTTTATGCGGGTGGAGGCGATGATCTAGTATATTACAAAAATGGCAATTCAAAAGATTATTCGGTTACTTTAGTTGGTGATGAAGTTCATGTAATTAGTCCCACAACAAAGGATATAATTATTGGCGGTAGATATATCGAATTTATGGTTGATAAAACAATAATCGATACTGAGTATTTTAAAAAACCAATCTTATCAAGTTATGTAAAATTAGTTCACACTTTCGAAGATGATACTCAAACAGAATCCTATACTTATTCTGGGGTAACATATGAGGCTGGTTTAATAAATTGGTTCCCACAAAAAGTCTTTATCTTTGATGTCAATGACGATGGGCAAAATGATGTAATTCTACCTATAGGAAAAGGATATGCTCAAAAGGGCATTAATTCAGCCACACCTTTTATAGCCCTTACAGTTAAAGATGGAGAATTAGTATTTGATGAAGATATAAATTCCACCATGCCTATTGATGCTGCAGCAGGAAGGTCAAAACCTCTTTTTCTTAAAGCAACGGATTCTCTAAGCTTCATAACATCAAATATTTATACAGCTGCAGAAATAGACCGAGTTAATCCAGATTACTCCATCACTCCGCCATCAAATCTTAGACTCACTCAACAGATTGGAAAAAATATTAATCCCGAAGATATTTTTCCAACTCTTCCTGGAGCAGTAGATGGTTTTCCTCTAGCTGTAGATGCTCATTCAATGGCTACAGGGGATATTAATGGTGATGGTTTAGATGATGTTTTTATGGGCAGGATGCAACCAGATGCGGGATATGAATTACTGCAGCAAGAAGATGGTAGTTTTATCTTTAATAGACAAGATGTATATAAAAAACTCCACAGCTGGCCCCTAACAAATGAGTCAAGCCATTCAAATTTACTATTAGATTCAGATTTAATTGACATAAATAATGATGGGTATGACGACCTTGTTGTTGGTTTTGGTCATGGTAGTGCATCTAGCTTAATTTTAGTAAATGATGATGGAAAATTTTCAGAAAATAATATTATTAAAATGCCTGACTCCATTTATGGAGTAGATAATCAAATGCATCTTTTAACATTTCCTGCTGACTTCGATCATGATGGCGATATTGATATCGGAATCTTATGGACAAGATACGAACCCTATTATGCCGGATATTATATTCAATTTAATTTGAACAATGGTAATGGTAATTTTACTGATGTCACAAATTTTATACCAGCCAATGCAACCCAAGATGCCTATAAAGGTAGACTGACATGGGTTGAACCATGGCAAATGATAGATATCAATAATGATGGTCATATAGATCTTGCAGGATCGAGGAGCCCTGATGCTATCTATAATTTTGAACCTATTGTTTATTTTAATGATGGAGCTGGGAGATTTGAAATAAAAGAAGTAGGTTCCTCAATCTCAGGGAAAGGCAAGCCTTATGCTTGGGGTGATTTTGATAATGATGGAAAAATTGAATATGTCACTTTTAAACAAGATACAATATATAATAATGGTTCAGCTGTTAAAAATAATTTAGATTTTCACCTTTTTGAATATGATAAAATTCTGAATACTGGACCAAATTTTATAAATGCCTCTGAGCAAGGCGCTCCAGGTTTTAATGAAAGATATTACCTTAATGAGAATTCTAGCGCTCAAGAAGCTGTAGCTGCCGGAACCTATGAAACTGGTCTTGAGCATTATCTGGCCCAAGGAAAAAATGCGGGTCTTAAAAGCTTTGCACCATTTACGAAAGTATATGGACATTCTGGAAATGATACTATTGTACTTCGCGAAGGCGATGAGATTGCTTTTGGTTATGCCGGCAAGGATACTATTGAGGGTGGTGCTGGAAATGATACTATTGATGGTGGCGCAGGAAGTGATACAGCAGTTTTCAGAGATACATATGAATCTTATACACTAACTTATAATGATGATGGCAGCTTAACAGTAAAACATAATCCTTCTTCTTCTGACCAAACTAATGAGGGTATTGATACTCTAACAAATATAGAAAAACTTCAATTCAGTGACTTAACTACTTCGGCAATACAATCAAAATATTCCTTATCAAGCGAATTGGATTCATCAAAAAATGTTTTGGAGCCATTCTCTGAAACTTCTAAATCAGGTACTCTTAATTTTTCAAGTGGTAATAATATCATCATTACTGATGGTCAAGCTAAGACATTAAGAGGTTTGGATGGCGATGATACTTACTTTATTTCCAACCTCCTGCCAAAAAATAGTACAATCGAAGTTATTGATACAAGTGGATCTAATACCATTCAGATTGCAGCTAATACAAAAGTGGTCAAAACACTTTGGACAAAAGATGCAACACGTTTAACCTTTGAAGATGATAGAGTTATTACTATTAATGGTGCAGATAATTTTACTTTTAATATGGGTGGTAATATTACTAACGGTACGGATGGCGTTGACCTCACTTTCGCAGAGTTTGCTCTTTCTTTTGGTATAGATAATATCCTTAATTTATCAGGATCAGATACTGGTACAATGACGGATATGTATATCATTTAATTAACAAAAATGAATAAAAAAACAGTAAGAACTTATTGCCTTACATTACCTCTAGTTAGAGAAGATTACCCTTTCGGCCCAGATGTTCAGGTCTTTAAAATCAAAGAGAAGCTCTTTGCTCTTATGACAACACGTCAAGGTATAGAAAGAGTGAATCTTAAATGTGATCCCGAAGAGGCTATTATTTTGAGAGAAATATTTGAGGATGTTATCCCAGGCTATCACATGAATAAAATGCATTGGAATACTATTATCTTGAATGGGTCTATTCCTGAAGGTGAAATCAAAAGGATGATCGATCGATCCTATTGTCTTGTCGTAAAGAAATTGAAAAAAATTGATAGGGAAAGTTTAGAAATAAAATATGGTCATAAAAAAGTATTTAAATCTTACGCTTCGCCCTGGGTTTAACTTACTGTGCAGTAAATCCACCATCAACACTCAAAACAGATCCTTGGCATAAACTAGAATCATCTGAAGCAAAAAAGAAGATTGCACCTGCCACTTCTTCTGCTGTTCCCATTCTGCCAATCGGCATTGTGTTCCTTAACATTTCCTGTGCCTCAGCTTTATCAGGCATAAGATCTGTCCATCTTTCCATCATATCTGTTTGAATGACTCCAGGACAAACACAGTTAATTCTTACGCCAGTTGAAGCTAACTCGATCGCCATATCGCGAGTAAATACTACCAATCCACCTTTAGCACTTCCGTAAGCAGTTGAAAGAGGAAAACCAACTAGACCATTTAAAGAGGAAATATTGATAACACTTCCAGATTCTGCCTTAACCATCTTTGGCACAATATGTTTACACATTAACCAAGGACCTTTTAGATCTGTGTTAAGAACATTATCCCACTCTGCCTCTGTCATCTTATCATAGGATTGATTAAGTTCAGATCCAGCATTGTTAACCAACACATCAACTTGATCCCACATGCCATAAGCTTTTTCTGAAACAGAAATGATATCGTCCTCTAGCCTTACATCACATTTGATATAATCAATGCCTTCACCAATTTCTTCAGTTAATTTTTTTGAATCTTCAAGATTGATATCTGCAATTAGAACTTCTGCTCCCTCGTTAATAAATCTTCTAACAGTTGCTTCACCAATACCGCTTGAGCCACCTGTAACTATACATTTCTTATCTTTCAATCGCACAGACTTAATCCTTTTTAAAACCTGCTAGTCGATCATTAGTATCTTTGATATCCGGATATTCTCTAGAAAATTCTTCTTTTAATGCATCATCCATGGATAAACCTGATTGTGCAACATTATATAGATCTTTAAAAGCTGAAACGGAAGCTTGAGAATTAGAAGCAATTTGTCCTGCACGCTTATCAACTAAAGCATCGAGAGCATCCTTATCTTCAACTGCCTCATTAGCTATTCCTAATCTTACAGCTTCATCGCCAAGAACAGTACGAGCAGAGAAAGACATATCCTTTGCCTTACGAACACCTATAGCTTGAGATAGAGTTTGTGACATTCCCCATGTGGGCCTTAAACCAAATTTAGCATGAGTATCACCAAATTTAGTATCTAGGGTTGTAAAAATGAAATCACAATGCAATGCCATTTCAAGTGCACCTGTAAAACAAGCCCCATGAACTTTTGCAATTATAGGACAACGACTTTTCCTAAATGCATCCCAAGCTAAAGCTGCGGGTTTATCAAATAGATCACCTATTTTGCCTGAGTCAGGATCAAAGCCTTGAAGAACCTTCAAATCTACACCTGCTGAAAAGGCTTTGCCTGCACCTTCAATTACAATTACTGCTACATTTGGATCATCTTCAGTTTGAGCAATGATTTCTCTAATCTCAACAAGCATTTCAGGTCTATAAGCATTCAATGCCTCAGGCCTATTAAGGGTAATTGTAAGTATATTGTTTTCAAGATTTACAAGTAGATAATCTGTTGAGCTTTTATATTCTTCGCCCATAATTTCCTCCCAGATTTCTAATAAGCTTAAAAATTATTTATTAAATTAGTCTCTTCTTCCCATAAACTGAAGAATGAAAAGAAATAGGTTAATAAAATCTAAGTACAATGTTAGAGCGCCCATTATAGCTGACTTCTCAGCAACTTCTTGTCCACTATATTGAACTCTATTAAGCCAATCACGTTTCAATTTTTGGGTATCCCATGCAGTAAGACCTGCGAAAATAAGAACTCCTAAGACGCTTATAATAAAAGACATTTGCCCACTTCCAACAAATAGATTTACTACTGAAGCAATTATTAAGCCGAACAAACCCATTATTAAAAAAGCACCCATAGCAGAGAGATCTCTTTTTGTTGTATAGCCCCATATACTTAATCCAGCAAATGCACCTGCTGTTACAAAGAATGCCTGAAATACAGCTGCGCCAGTATATGCAAGGAATATATAAGATAATGAAAGACCCATTAAACCTGCAAAAACCCAAAAGACGGATTGTGCTTTTGAAGAACTCATTGTGTTTATTTTAGATGCGAAATAAAAAACTACTCCAAGGGGAGCAAACATAATGACATAAATTAATGGAGATGCCGCTAAGGACTGATAAAGTCCTGAAGATGCACCAAACCAAGCAACAATACCAGTTAGCGATAAAGCTGCAGTCATATAATTGTATATCCTTAGCATATGCGCACGAAGACCTTCATCAACATATGCCTGATCTGTGGCTCTTGCCGATGTGTTTGCACGATTAAATTCGTTCATTTTCAACTCCAAATTATTAATTAATTGAATATATTATATATTGTTATAACAATTAATGAATTCAACCCCAACAATAAAATTGTTAAACTAATTTAACATAACAAAATGGAGCTAAAAATGGCTAAAAAGCTGGAAAGTAAAGAAAGAAATAAAATTTTAAAAACACTTAAAGATTGGAAAAAAACCCGTGGTAGAGATTCTATTGAAAAGAATTATATCTTCAAAGATTTTACAAGCGCATTTAGCTGGATGACAAGGATTGCACTCATTGCTGAAAAGATGGATCATCACCCTGAATGGTTTAATGTTTACAATAGAGTCAATGTCACTCTATCTACACATGATGCAGGAGGTATTACAGAATTAGATATTAAACTTGCAAAAGAAATGGATAAGACTGCTAAAAAACACTAAGCCTATCTTGGTGCCATTCTAATAGCCCCATCAAGCCTTACACATTCTCCATTCATCATATCATTTTCACATAAATGTCTGGCAAGTTCGGCATATTCGGTCGGATATCCTAATCTTGAGGGAAATGGAACCTGTGCACCAAGCGCCTGTTTGATCTTATCTGGAGCTCCTTCAAATAAAGGAGTATCAAAAAGACCGGGTAAGATTGTATTTACTCTAATTCCCTCTCGAGATAAATCTCTTGCTATTGGTAGTGTCATTCCGACTATTCCACCTTTGGAGGCCGAATATGCAGCTTGACCAATTTGTCCATCTTCAGCTGCTACAGAAGCAGTATTAACAACAGCTCCTCTACCACCATCATCTGTATTAGGGTCAAGTGACATCATGCCCGCAGCTGAATGAGCTATACAACGAAATGTGCCAACTAAATTAATTTGAATTATTGTGTTAAATGGATCCAATGGATGTGGAACAATATCGCCAGTTTCTTTATTTCTAGCCGCTGTTTTAATTGCAATTCCTGTTCCAGCGCAATTTATAAGAATCCTTTCTTGGCCATTATCAGCTCTAGCTTTTTCAAATGCAGCTATAACGCTTTCTTCTTCAGTAACATTAGCTTCACAGAAAATACCGTTAATATCTGAAGCAACTGCCTCACCTTTTTCTGCATTAAGATCAAACAACGCACACTTCACACCGTGTTTTGCTAATTCTCTTGCTGTAGCTTCACCAAGACCTGATGCGCCTCCAGTAATTACAGCACTAATATTTTCATCTAATTGCATAATAATCTCCCTATTAATTAAATTTCTTCCAAATTTGGTTCTTTATCTTTTTTTACTTTAGCTTCTCTTCTTAATATGTACAGTGATGTTAAAATAATAATTGCTGAACCTATTAAAGTATTTAAACCAAAAATAATTCCAAAAATCAAAAAATCAACAGCCGCACTAAACAATAGCCTTATATAATCTATTGGAGCAATTACAGATGCCTCACCAACTGCATATGCCCTAATGAAAAAATTATGCGCAATTGATGCACAAATTGCCATTATAAAAATCAGAATGATCTGATCAAAATTAGGAGTTACCCAAAACATTAAAGCTGGTATTATCATAATGAGAACACTGATAATATTTGAATAAAACATCAATGTTACAGGCTCATCATATTTCGAAACAATATTTACTAATATAGCCGCGAAGGCAAAAGCAATTGCTGCACCTAGCGCCATGAAAGAAGCAAAATTATAATCTCCACCAGGGTCTAACATTATTAAAACACCTGTAAATCCAACCAAAGCAGCAATAGTTCTTCTTAAACCTATTTTTTCTTTCAGAAAGATAGCAGCAAGTGGAACCAAGAAAAGTGAACTAGAAAAACGAATAGCCTGAGCATCTGCTAAAGGAAGATTAACTATGGCATAAAAACCCATCATAATACCAACAGCGCTTACTGTGCCTCTAACAATTTGTAACAACGGAACTTTTGTTTTTACGCCTCCTTGAGCTGCGCCGGCTCTAATTAAAAATGGAGATATAACTATCAAACTAAAAAAAGATCTAAAAAAAGAAATTTGAAAGGCATGAAAATCATTACCTAAATATTTTGCTAAACCTGCCATAGCAGTAAAAGCAAATACTGATGATCCAAGCCAGAAAGCGCCTTGTATATTTCTTGGTAAGGTAGAAAGAAATTTTGTCAGAAAATTCAAATTATTATTCTCTTACTTGAACGATAACCTTGCCTCTTGCTTTTCTTTCAGCAAGATCACTTATTGCTTTTGACCCTTCCTCAAGACTATATATGGATGAAATATGTGGCTTCAGATGTCCGTCTCCGTAAAGTTTCAATAACTCATCAACATTTGCATTATGTGCTTCAACTTCACGTCCTTTAAATGCACCCCAAAAAACACCTACAATTTGACAACCTTTCAATAAGGCTAAATTAAGAGGTATTTTTGGAATATCACCTGCTGCAAATCCAACAACTAAATATCGTCCTTCCCATGCCGTAGCCCTTAAAGCAGGTTCAGCGTAATCTCCTCCAACAGGGTCATAAACCACATCTGCACCTTGGCCACTTGTTAATTCTTTAATATCATCCGATAATTTCTTTTGTTGATCTCTATCCATTTTACCAGAAGGATACAGGAGAACTTCATCTGCACCATGTTCTTTACATGTTTGTAATTTTTCTTCCGATGAGGCGGCGGCAATAACTTTTGCGCCCATAGCTTTACCAAGTTCAACGGCTGCAAGACCAACTCCACCGGCTGCTCCTAAAACAAGTAAAGATTCACCTTCTTTAATATCAGCGCGATCTTTTAATGCATGATGAGATGTACCGTAAGTCATAAGAAAAGCTGCAGCTGTATTGTGATCCATCTGATCAGGAATAATAGTCAACGCATTAGGGTCCACCAATATCTTTTCAGCAAAGCTTCCCCAACCAGATGAAGCGATAACTCTATCACCAACATTAAAACCTTCAACACCATCGCCAATTTCTGAAATCACACCCGATGCCTCACCTCCTGGTGCGAAAGGTAGCGGAGGTTTGAATTGATATTTGTCCTCTATCATAAGGACATCTGGAAAATTTACTGAGGCTGAATGAATATCAACTATAATATGTCCCTCTTTTAGCACAGGATCTTCAATTTCTTCGTAAGATAATGTTTCAGGCGGACCAAATTCCTTACATAAGAGTGCTTTCATTTATTCCTCCAAAAATTCAATATTTATTCATAAACCTAAAAAAAGATAACGCCAAGAATATAAAAAGGTACTTGCCCAACTTAATTTACTCGATTAAGGCTATATTTATGCGTGGATATTTTGGATTTGGAGCTGAGGGTATATCTAAACCGATGAATATGGGTAATCTTGTAAGATCAGCCCATGCTTTTGGTGCGAAATTTATTTTTACGATATCAGCTCATTACTCTGTTCGTGCAGGAAAATCAGATACCTCAAAAGCACCAAATCATTTACCTTGGTATGATTGGGATAGCCCTAAGGAAATGAAATTACCTGATAAATGTAATTTGGTGGGAGTTGAATTAACTGATGAAGCTATTGATCTCCCTAACTTTAACCACCCAAGGCAAGCGGCATATATACTGGGTCCAGAAAAGGGTTCACTTTCTCCAGAAATAATTGAGAAATGCAAACATGTTATAAAGATTCCAACAAAATTTTGTTTAAATGTTCAAATTGCTGGGGCAATAGTTATGTATGATCGCATTAAATCATTTGGAACTTTCTCAAAAAAACCAGATCTTCCTGGGGGAGCCGATCATGAATAAGAGTTTAGTCGGGCTTAATAAGAAAGAACTTAATGCATTGTTAACCTCAATGGGTGTTTCAGAAAAACAATTAAATATGAGAACTAGCCAATTGTGGAATTGGATTTATGTTAGGGGAGCTAAATCCATATCAGAAATGACAAATTTATCTAAGGAATTTAGAAAAGAATTAAATGAACAATTTAATTTAACAAGGCCAGAAATAAGTAAGAATGAAATATCATCTGATGGAACCCAAAAATGGCTTATAAAATTTCCTGATGGATCAGAAATAGAGACTGTATTTATTCCAGATGGAAATAGAGGCACTCTTTGTGTGTCAAGTCAGGTTGGCTGTACACTGAATTGTACATTCTGCCATACGGGCACTCAAAAATTAGTTAGAAATCTCTCATCACAAGAAATAGTAAGCCAAATGGTTGTTGCTAAGGATTCGTTATCTGAATGGAATAAAACAAAAAGAGATATAACTAATATAGTAATGATGGGTATGGGCGAACCTCTTTATAATTTTGAAAGTGTAAGGGATGGTATTAATGTTTTTTCAGATGATGCTGGGCTATCAGTTTCAAAAAGAAGAATAACTTTATCAACATCGGGAATTGTACCTAAAATTGAAGATGCTGGTAATGAAATTGGTTCAATGCTTGCTATCTCTCTACATGCTACAAATAATGATTTAAGGAATGAATTAGTTCCAATTAATAAAAAGTATCCGATAGAAGAACTTCTTGAT
>CACLQD010000010.1 GCA_902609025.1 uncultured PS1 clade bacterium | reverse complement strand
AAAAGAAATTGCACTTGAAATAACTAAAAATTGTGCACCAGTATCGGTTGCTCTTTCAAGACAAATGTTATGGAAAATGGCCGGAGCTGATCATCCAATGGAAGCACATAAAATTGATAGCAGAGGTATTTTTGCAAGAGGCAGAATGCAAGATGCAAAGGAGGGTGTTACTTCATTTTTAGAAAAAAGAGAAGCCAAATTTTCAGATGGAATTAAAGATATACCAGATTACTATCCTTGGTGGGATGAAAAAGAGTATTCATAGTTTATTTTGGAGATTTAATTTTATACAGATCTGTTTTTATAACTAATATTGAAAGAGCTATCATGGCGGTCAATGATGATATAATAACATTATTTGCAATCCCAAAGTTTTCGATTATAAACCCGCAGATAAGAGCTCCTAATGGACCAAAGGAAAATATTGCTAAAGAATAAATAGATAAGATTCTTCCCCTATGAGTCTCTTTTGCAAAAGTTTGTGTTATTGTCCTGCTCATTGATATAACGACACCTGCTCCACTCCCCCAAGCAAAAACTAGAAAACAAAATAACCAAAAAGGAATATTGAATACTAAGAAAATAAGTATGGTTCCAAAAAATAAATTAAATACCATTATTTTGCCCCAGTTTTTTAGTTGTTGATTAAGAATTAATACAATATTTGAAAAAACTGTTCCTGCCCAAAAAGAAGAGGTAACTATTGCAAAGCCAGCAGAACCCATGCCGTATCTTTCAGTGGTTATATAAGGAAGAGCAACTAGATTATTTCCCATATAACAAATACCAACTATACCCATTGCCATTACAACTGGAAATATTTCCTTTGATTTTTTTACCTCAGTAAAACCCTCGGCTATTTCTTTAAACATTTCATTAAGTTTAGGCAATGGAGAGGTTTCCTCTTTTTTTGGCAAACGAAAAGCAAAATAACCGCCAACTACAAGAGCTACAATTTGCATAATAACTAAAGGAAAAATCCCCCATTCATCTGCTAAACCGCCCATACTCATTCCACTTAGCTGACAAATAAACTGAATAAGCATAGCTGTTATTACTGTTTTTTGGATATTTCCATCAGCAACTTTGTTAAGTAAGCTATCTCTCGCTGGAAGAGCAAAGGCCTGAGCTGTTCCAGTTGTTAGGCCATACAAAATCATAATTTGGAAAGAAAGAAAGCTATAATTAAGTCCAAATAATATAAGGAATAAAGGCAAGGTAGCTAAAAGATGAATAACTCCTAGTAATCTTCTTGTATCAACCCTATCTGCAATTGTTCCCCCTAAAACAATTAAGAAAATTGAAGGGGCAAGAATAGATACTTGCGCCAAACCATAGAAAGCTGGAGAAACATTAAGCATTAATACTAGAATTGTTGGAAAAAGAACCATTTGAAGGCCTTGAGAAAGGAACCATGATCCTTGCCCAATCATGTAATATAAAAAATTTTTAGTCATATCTAGATGTATTTTTGAGCTTCTTCTTTAATCCTTTTAACCATTGATGATAATCCGTTTGATCTTTGCATAGTAAGATTTCTTTCAAGATCAAGGTCTCTCAATTTCTCAAAAACATCAATTTTAATAATTTCATTTGGTGATTTTTTCGAAAAAATACTGAAAAGAATAACAACTAAGCCCTTCACTATTAAAGCATCTGAATCTCCTTTAAATTTAAGTATAATCTTATCATTTAGCTTTTCTTTTTCTGTAATTAACCAGACTTGGCTTGCGCAACCATCAACCTTATTTTCATTATTTTTTTCATTCTCATTTAATGGGGGACAGTTTTTACCTAATTCGATAATGTATTTGTATTTGTCTTCCCAATTATCAAAAAATTCAAAATCGGTAACTAAATCTTCAATTTTTAAATCACTCATTTTTGTCTTATGATATTTTTACAAGCATTTTACCAGTATTTTTTCCTGAAAATAAATTTATAAAAGCATTAGGCGCATTATCAATGCCTTCAACCACGGTCTCTTTCCAAGATAGCTTGCCAGAATCAATCCAACCTTTCATATCATTTAAGAATTGTTCTTGAAGGTGATTATACTTTGAAACAATAAAACCTTCCATGTTCGCATTTTTCATAATTAACATCATCAAATTAGATGGTCCACTTCTTACAGCCTCATCATTATATTGGTCAATCATTCCACAAAGAGCGATTCTTCCACCTACATTTAAAATATTGATTGCTGCCTCAAGATGGTCGCCGCCAACATTCTCAAAATAAACATCTATTCCATCAGTTATTTGAGATCTATACTCTGATATTAGGTTATCTACTTTTTTATAATTTATTGCTTTGTCTATACCTAGTTCCTCTTCAAGCCATTTGCATTTTTCGTCTGAACCTGATGTTCCGTAGACCTTACAACCTTTCGCTTTAGCTATTTGACATACTACAGATCCAACAGCACCTGCAGCTGCAGAAACCAAAACATTTTCTCCATCTTGTAATTTACCAACCTCAAGTAGACCGGCATATGCAGTTAGACCTGGCATACCAAGGGCTCCTAAATACGCTTGAATAGGACCGAATTCAGGATTTATAACTTTTAAGTTATTTTCATTAGTTACAAAATATTCTCTCCAACCATAATTTGACATTACATAATCACCTTCATTTAGTTCACTAGAATTAGATTTTTCAACGATACCAATAGCTCCACCTTCGAGAACTTGATTTACTTGAAAAGGCGGAACATAACTCTTCCTGTCAATCATTCGACCTCTCATATAAGGATCAACAGACATCCATAAGTTTTTTACCAATACTTCGTTATTATTTGGATCAGTTAAATCAACCTCTTTAACTATAAAATTTGTATCGTCAGGGAATCCAGTTGGCCTACTTGCTAAATGAATTTCTTTACTTCTATTGCTACTCATAATCAACTCCTCTTGGATATAGATATTGATAAGTATATATAATGTTATAATAAATAAGCAAACTTGTTTAAACTTATGATAAATATTAGATTTTAGAATAATGAAATTATTTTTAGCACAAATAAATAACACCGTTGGAGACATCGACGGTAATCTTAAAAGAGCAATCGATATCCTTGATCAAGCACAAGGATTAAATTCTGATCTAGTTGTTTTTTCAGAGCTTTTCTTATCTGGCTATCCTCCTGAGGATTTGGTTTTAAAAAAGTCATTTGTTGAAGAATGCAGAAATGCTTTAGATACATTGATAAAGCACTCAAAAGCAAAAAAATTAGGTTTTATTATAGGTCTACCAATTTACGAGAAAAACAATTTATTTAATGCTGCAGCAATTGTAGATAAAGGTGAGCTGATTGGGTTTTCTAAGAAAGTTAATTTACCTAATTATAGCGTTTTTGATGAAAAACGTGTTTTTCATAAAAATGATATTCCAAGAGTATTTGAATTTAGAGGAATTAAGTTAGGAGTTCCAATTTGTGAGGATATTTGGCAGGACAATGTTTGTTTAGAGCTTAAGAATAAAGGATGTGAATTGATAATTTCTCCAAATGGCTCTCCATTTGACAAATATAAAATTAATCAGAGAAAAAATATTATAGAAGATAGAGTATCTGAAACTGGACTCCCATTTGTATATATTAACCAAGTTGGAGGTCAGGACGAATTAGTTTTTGATGGAAGCAGCCTTATAATGAATGGAGATAAAGAGATAATTTATGAAGCTCCTCCATGGCAAGAGAATACTGCTCTTATAGAATTGAATGAAAAAGAAAAAAAATTTAATAACTTATTCTTTGATGAATTCAAATTTTCTGATTTAGAAAATATATATATGGCAACAGTTATTGGTTTGAGAGATTATGTAAGTAAAAATAATTTTCCAGGTGTTATTTTAGGTTTATCTGGCGGTATAGACTCTGCGTTTTGTGCTGCTGTAGCAGTCGATGCCCTTGGCAAAGATAAAGTCGAAGCTTACATGCTGCCTTCAGCTTATACATCTGAAAACAGCACTATTGATGCAGAGGATTGCGCAAATAGACTGGAAATTAATTTAGAAACTATATCAATAAGTGATACTTTTCTCTCACTTGAAGAGTCTTTAAAGACTTCATTTGAGGGCTTACCAAACGATATTACAGAGGAAAATTTACAATCAAGGATAAGAGGCACAATCTTGATGGCTATATCAAATAAGAAAGGAAAGATGTTAATAACGACAGGAAATAAATCAGAAGTTTCAGTTGGTTATTCCACCTTATATGGCGATATGAATGGAGGATTTAATCCTATAAAAGATATTTATAAGACAGAGTTATATGCTCTAGCTAATTGGCGAAATAATAATTTACCAAATAATATACTACTAGATAAGAAAGATGTCATACCTTCATCGATAATAAGCAAAGAACCAACTGCTGAGCTTAGAGATAATCAAAAAGACTCAGATTCACTTCCCCCTTATGATGAATTAGATCAAATTTTAGAAGGCTTAGTCGAGTATGAATTAAGCACAAGCGAACTTGAGAAAAAAGGATATTCTAGAGAGGAAATTAAAAAGGTTGAGAATTTATTATATGTATCAGAGTACAAAAGAAGACAATCTGCTCCAGGAGTTAAAATTAGCTTAAGAAACTTTGGAAGAGATAGAAGATATCCAATAACTAACAAATTTAGAGATAAAATTGAATAATTCGATAACAAGATTTGCACCTAGTCCATCGGGTTTGTTGCATGTAGGGAATGCAAGGACTGCATTACTTAATTTCCTGGTTTCGAAAAGAAGTAATGGAAAATTTATTTTAAGAATTGATGATACTGATCAAGAGAGAAGTAAGAATAAATATATAGATAGCATTAAAGAGAATCTCAATTGGCTTGGCTTGAAGTATGATGAATGTTACCAGCAATCAAATAGAATTAAACTTTATGACGAGGCATTCGATATTCTGAAAGCTAAAGGATTGATTTATCCTTGTTTTGAAACACCCGATGAATTAGATAAAAAAAGAAAAAGATTAATTACAAGAAGGATGCCACCCGTTTACGACCGAGCCGCCTTAAAACTTGAGCAAGATGAAATAAAATCATTATTGGATTCTGGAAAAAAGCCATATTGGCGATTTAAGCTATCGAGTAAAAAAGTTAAATTTGAAGATTTAATTAGGGGGGATATAAATGTTGATCTAGCAGCCCAGTCTGACCCTGTTATAAAAAGAGAAGATGGTAATTACCTATATAATCTTCCTAGCGTTGTTGATGATATTGATATGAGTATAACTCATATAATTAGAGGAGAAGATCACATTACAAATTCTGGAATACAAATTGAAATTTTTAATGCCCTTGATGCAAATATACCTATTTTTGGGCATAATTCTCTATTGGTTTCCGAGAATGGTGAACCTTTTTCAAAAAGAAATGCAGCAGCTTCAATTGAGCAACTTAAAGAAAAAGGTATTGATCCTAATGCAGTCAATTCTCTTAATGCGTCTATAGGTAGTTCAGTTGATATTGAAGCCTATGAATCATTAGATCTTTTAGCTGATAAATTTGAAATTAGTTCACTTAGTAAATCTCCTGCTCGCTATAGCAATAATCAGTTAGATAAACTTAATTCACAATTAATTTCTAATTATAATTTTGATCAAATATCTCAACTTATTAAAGATAAAAATAACATTTTTGATGAAGAATTCTGGGATTGTATTAAACAAAATATCTCAACTTTATCAGAAGTGAGTGATTGGATTAGAATCTTAAATGAACCAATTAAAGGTGATTTTAATGTTGAAGAAAACTTTTTAATTGTTGCTCAGGATCTTTTACCAAATGAACCTTGGGATCTAAAAACATGGGATGAATGGATATCAAAATTAAAAGAAAAAACACAAAAAAAAGGTAAAGAATTATTTATGCCAATAAGACTTGTCTTAACAGGAAAAAAAAATGGACCAGAATTAAATAAACTTATTTTATTAATGGGCTATAATAAAGTAATGGATAGATTAAAGAGAAAATAGTATGCCCAAAGAAAAGGTTATTTTATTTGATACTACGCTTAGGGATGGCCAGCAAACCCAAGGAGTAGATTTTTCAGTTCAGGATAAAGTTAATATTGCCAATGCTCTTGATAACATTGGGATAGACTATATTGAGGGTGGGTGGCCAGGAGCAAATCCAACCGACACAAAGTTTTTTGAAAATAAAAACAATTTTTCAAATGCTAAATTTACAGCTTTTGGAATGACTAAAAGATCTGGAAGATCTGCTGATAATGACCCTCAGTTGAGATCACTAATTGATGCGCATTCTGATTCTGTTTGTTTAGTTGCTAAAACCTGGGATTTTCATGTTGATCTGGCATTAGGTATTTCATTAGAGGAAAATATCGAGGCTATAAAAGAATCTGTCTTGTCTGTAAAGGCAAGCGGTAAAGAACCTCTTATTGATTGTGAACATTTTTTTGACGGATACAAATCAAATCCTGAATTTTCATTCAAATGTATAGAAGCAGCATTAGAATCTGGGGCTGAATGGGTAGTATTGTGTGATACAAATGGAGGAACACTTCCTAATGAGATTTTTAATATTGTAGAAGAAATTACTAAAAAATTCCCAGGCGATAAGATAGGGATACATTGCCATAATGATACAGAAAATGCTGTCGCCAATAGTTTGGCTGCAATTGATGCCGGTGCAAGACATCTCCAAGGAACAATAAATGGATTAGGTGAAAGATGTGGAAATGCTAATTTAATATCTATTATACCCACATTATTACTGAAGAAGGAATATTCTGAAAAATATGAGATTTCAATTAATGCTAGCAAGTTATCTGAATTAAAAAATTTATCTCGACTTGTTGACGATATTTTGAATAAACATCCTAACAATCATCAGCCTTATGTTGGTGAAAACGCATTTGCTCATAAAGGTGGACTTCATGTATCAGCTGTTATGAAGGACCCAACAACTTATGAACATGTCAATCCAGAGTTAGTTGGCAATAATAGAAAAATTTTGGTTTCAAATCAGGCAGGAAAATCAAATTTATTATCAAGATTGAAGTCTATAGGTATGGAAATTGATAATGATGATAAAAGAATAAATACTCTTTTAGATATAGTAAAAGAAAGAGAATATATGGGTTATTCATATGATGGAGCTGGGGCTTCTTTTGAAATTCTTGCTAAAAATGTTTTGGATCAAGTTCCAAGCTTTTTTTCAGTTGAGAATTATGAAGTAACCATTGCCGGCTCTAAAGATAAGAGCTCTTTATCAAAAGCAAATATAGTCCTGAATGTAGATGAAAGAATTATCAATTCTAAAGGTGAAGGCAATGGGCCGGTTAACGCATTAGATAATGCATTAAGAAAAGATTTTGGAATATACAACGAATATATTCAAGATCTTACTCTGGTTGACTATAAAGTTCGTATTTTAGATGGTGGGACCGAAGCTATTACAAGAGTTGTAATTGAGAGTTCAGACAGCAAAAATCAAAGCTGGTTTACTGTTGGTATCAGCCCAAACATTATTGAGGCATCATTTGAAGCTTTAATGGATTCAATAAATTATAAGTTAATAAAATCTGATATTAAATAAATTTTGGATGAGAAAATATCTCTTCAGCGCTATTTGAAATAAATAAATTTTTTAAACTTCTAGCTTCTATAAATTTATCATCACTTGGTCTAATCATTTTATTCTCTCTAAGATGTTTTATCATATCATCAAAAGGTAACCAGTAATTATTAATATTTAATAAAAAAATTGATTTATTAATTTCTCCAAGAGCAAATAATGCAATGACATCAAATATTTCATCTAATGTGCCCACACCTCCTGGGAGAGCAATAAAAACATCTGATAATTCAATTAATTTTTTTTTCCTTTCAAACAAATCTTTTGTTTCATAAATCTCATCTGATTCACTAAAGGTAATATGAGGTTTATTTAAATAACTTGGAATAACAGAAATAACTTTAGAATCGTTTTTCTTAACACTCTTAGCTAGATCACCCATTAAACCAAGTTTTCCGCCTCCATATACAAGAGAATGATTTTCTTTTGCTAGTATAGCGCCTAACTCTATAGCTTTTTCAGAAAAGATTTTTTTACCATCAAGTGATGAACAAAATACACCTATGTTAGCCATTTTTACTCTGCCGGTTGAATTCTATTAGTAAAAAATTTAAAAATTTTATACTTATTTTTTTTAAAGTATATTGGCATACTTAAGAGTGTAGGTACAAGAAAAAGAGTTAATACACTTGAAAATCCTAATCCCCAAATCACAGCGGTAGAAAATGGAACCCACCATGCCGCCATTAATCCGCCGAATTCAATACTTCTATCAAACCAACCAATTGTAACCTGCAGAGCAACCGGTATGAGAGCAATCATTGTGGTAGCAGTTGTTAAAACAATAGGTCTAAACCTTTGAACAGAAGAGTGTAATATTGATTCAATTGGGTCTTCATGTTGAACTCTTAGTCTATTGTATGTATCAATTAAAACTATTGAGTTGTTAACAATTATTCCCGCTAATGAAACAATTCCTAGACCAGTCATAATGACTGAGAAATATTGGCCAACAATCATAAGACCAGTTAAGGCGCCTATTGTAGATAAGATTACAGTCGATAAGGTTATAGCTGCTTGATAAAAACTATTAAATTGAGTTAATAAAATTATGAACATTAGAAAAAGAGCCCCTATCATAGCATTACCAAGGAAAGCAGCAGATTCCTCTCTTTCTTCATCTGAACCAGCGAATTTGATAAATACATTTTTAGGAAAGCTTTCTTGAGAAATCCATTTTTTTAAATCATTACTTTTATCAACCGCAAGAAACTTTTTCCCTGTTGAAGGATCGATAGATGTGTTTGCTCTTATTTTAAAAATTCGCAAACCATCAAGCCTTTCGATTGTTGAAACTTTAGAGTTCGGTGTTCTTGTTACAAAATTAGATAATGGTACAGCACCTTCGCTTGTTGGAATTCTTAATTGATCAAATTCTTCTATCATCCTGTATTCTTCTGGAAATCGAACTCGAATATCAACCTCATCGTCAGAATTATCAGGCCTATATTTGTCAACCAGAATTCCGTTCGTTACCAGCTGAACAATTGCTCCAATAGTTGATATATCAGCTCCAAAACGACCAGCAAGTTCTCTATCAACATTAATTATCCATTCAATACCAGGTAAAGGCATAGTATTATCAACTTCCTGGATACCATCCATATTTTCTAATCTTCTTGTGATAATTTTTGTCACTTTTTCAAGATTATCTTTATTATTCGAAGTTATTTCCATTTGAATATCTTTTCCGGTATCAGGTTTATTTTCAATTTTATAAGCCTCAACAATGATTCCAGGCAAAAGTTTAGATTTACTTAAAATATCATCTTTTATTTTATCAGCCGATCTTCTTTCATGAACTGGCTTTAATTCAACCATCAATGAGGCAATTTGATCTGTCCTATTTCCCGAACCACCCATTGCAGAATAAACATTAAAGCCATCTCCAGAACCTATCGAAGTAAGAACTCTATCAACACCATCAGTACCCATTACTATTTCTTCAACATCTATCGAAAGATCTAATTTTTCTTCAGGGGATAAATTTCCTCTTGCATTAACATGTACCAGCATTTGATTAGAGTCAGTGTCAACAGAATACTGTGAACCAGCATTGAAATTTGAGTAGAGAATTATCAATGTAAAGACCACAAGAACTGCAGACATTAAAACTGCTATCGGTCTTTTTAGACATTTCTCCAATAATTTTGCGTATGTAAGAGTTATTCCATTAAGATTATTAAAACTGAACTCTTCATCTAGTTTAATTTTATTTTTATTTTCTGTTTTACCAAATAAAGAGCCCATTACCGGTATGAAAATAAGCGCAGAAAGTAAAGAAGATATTAAAACCAAACTCACCATGAATGGCATCCATTTCATGAATTGCCCTGGTATACCTGGCCATAAAACCAATGGTAGAAATGCTGCGAGTGTTGTTGCGGTAGAAGATATAATTGGCCATATCATTCTTTTGTAAGCTTGGGTATAAGCTGCCTTCCTATCAAGACCTTCAGCCATTTTTCTATCTGCATATTCAACCATTACTATTGAGCCATCAACTAGTAGGCCTACAGAAACCAATAATCCAAACATAACCATCATGTTTATATATCCGCCAGAAACAGCAAGAAGCGTAATCGCCATAAGAAAAGAAGTCGGAATAGATATCCCAACCATTAAAGCCGATCTTATTCCTAGTGAAGCTATAACTAGAAGCATAACGCTTATAATTGCATTTGAAATCGCATTAGATAAAGATCCAAGCATTTCATTAATGTAATCAGAAGTGTCTGCAGAAAAATCTATATATATATTATTAGAAAGATTATCTTGCTTATATTTATTGCCAACTTCTCTAATTTTTTTATTTATTAGGATTACATTTTCGCCAATTCTTTTTTTTACATCTAGGTGTATCGCTGGCTTGCCATCAATTCTTGCATAAGTCTCATTTTCCTTAAATGTACTTCTTATTTCAGCTATATCGCCAAGTTTAACAGTACCTTCGCCTCGCGCTATAATTCCTATGTTATATACGTCTTGTGCGCTTTCATAAACTGCTGGTACTTTTACTGAAAATTTCCCCTGTCCCTTATTGATTGTACCAGCTGCAACTATTCTATTGTTTCCAGTTATTGATCTTATCAAATCGGCAAGTGAAACATCATAATTCTCAAGTTTAGATGGACTAACAAGTATTTCTAATAATTCCTCTTTATCTCCAACTATTGGTGCTTCTAATATACCGGGTATTCGTTCTATTTGATTCTGAAGTTCTTTTGCATGATAAATTAAAGTCCTATTTGGCACTTTACCTGATAACGAAACGGTCATCACAGGCATTGTAGCCATATTAAATTCTAAGACTTGTGGCTCCTCAGCATCTTGAGGAAATTCCGATTTAGCTAGATCAACTTTTTCCCTAACATCACTTAAAACCTTATCCTTATCAAAGCTTATGTCAAATTCTAATAAAGCAGACCCATAATTTTGGGATGCCATTCCAGATATTTCTTTTAATCCTTCAATATTTTTTAATTCTGTTTCTAATGGTCTAACTATTAATCTTTCTGAATCTTCAGGTGATATTCCAGGTAAAACAACAGAAACATAAACAAAAGGAACATCTATATCTGGTTCCGCATCTTTTGGTATTGTTATGAAAGTAAATGTCCCAATGGTTATAAGAATTAGCATAAGAAAAACAGTAGTTTTTCTTGCAGCCATTATATAATCAATAATGTTGATCAACTGTTTTCATCCTGTAACCTATAATTCACTGAATCTCCGTTTGATACAAATTCATGACCTACAGTAATAATTGTAACTTTTTCAGGTAACCCTGAAATCCAAACAAGTTCATTTTCATCACCTAAGATTTCTACTTTTGAAAATTTAGCTTTATTTTCATCAACAATATGGCGAACACCCACTTCACCTAATTCATTTAAAGTTAAAGAGGAAGGAGGAATCAAATGACCGTTAATTTCTTTTATAGGTATAAAAATTTCAGCTGTTAAACCATCTTTATAACTAAGGTTATTATTTTCAACTTCCATTTCAATTCGAAAAGTTCTGGTTGCTGGATCAGCAGTATTTGAAACATATGTCACTAAACCTTCAACTTTTTCTCCTGTAGATAATTTAGCTCTACCTGGAAGACCATTTTTTACACTAAGAATTTCTTTTTCTGACACTTGAGCAGTTATTTTAATTGGATTATAGTCAACTACCTTTCCGCAAGGTTTTCCTATTGATAAAAAATCACCTATTTCCGCAATTTTTTCATTAAATATACCATCAAATGGCGCTCTAATATTTATGTTATCTAGCTCCTGCTCCATTTGTTTAACTAATGCTTTTGAAGCATCATATGATGCTGAAGAAGCAGCTAATTGTGTCTTGGATCTATATCCTTTTTCTACTAATGTCTTAGAGGCTTGCCATTCTAACTCTTTTTGTTTCATTAATGCATTAGCTTCATCAAGTTTGGCTTTTCTAGCATCTATTGATTGTTTGCATATAATTTGACCTTTTTTTACCTTATCTCCCTTTTCGAAATAAATATTTTCTACTATGCCGGTAGTTTCAGCCGCAATGTAAACATTTCTATCAGACTCAGTTCTGCCCCTTAAAACAACAAAGGATATTTTAGGTTTTGCATTAAAAATTCTAGCACTCACTAGGGTAGAGTTATTTATTGCATTGTTACCTTCAATTTCAATTACTGAATTTGATCCTTCATTATCATCTGAAAAAATACCAGTGAACATCCAAAAAATAAGGACAGCAAGAGTTATTAATGATGTTTTTACTGTTTTACTCATGATAATAGCATTATAAAAAATGACGCTAGCGTCATATTTACTATGGATATAATAATCTCCTATCATATTTGCAAGATAAAAATGTTAATTTTTTTAATTTCTAAATTGATTATATTGGTTGAGACTGCTAATAATTTTTGGTCTAATGATAAGAGGGGAAAAAAATCAGGTTGACAATTCAGTAAAATTTTAAAAGTGTATTAATTATATAGAATATTCATTTTTTTATTCTATTAGCTTAATGGTAAAGGGAACACTATGTCTTTAAACATAAATATTAAAAAAATTGCATTATTTTCGTTGATATTTTTATTATCAAATGATGCATATTCTCAAAAAAACATTGATCCTGCTAGACAATTAGATCCGGTAAGATCACTTTTTGCTCAATCAAATAATTCTGGAAAGGAAGCTCAAGGACAAATTGATGCTTTAGATGACTCTACAAATGTTATAGTTCAAGAGTTTAGACAGAACTATCAGCAATTAATTGATCTAACAGCATATAATGACCAATTAGAAATTCTTATTGATAGGCAAGAGAGAAAAATGGTTCGAATCGAGCAAGATGTTGCTCGTATAAGTAGTTTAACACGATCAGTTATGCCTTTAATGTTTAAAATGATAGATGCGTTAGATACTTTTGTTGAACTTGATGTTCCATTTTTAATAGATGAAAGAAGACAGAGAGTTCAAGGTTTAAGAACTCTTATGAATAACCCGGATGCTTCACCAGCTGAAAAATATCGAAAAATTTCTGAAGCTTATGAAATAGAGAATGAGTATGGTCGTACAATTGAGGCTTATACCGGTAAAGTTAGTCCAGATGATGATAGAACAGTTAATTTCTTAAGAATTGGAAGAAATTCATACATTTACCAAACTCTAGATGGAGATGATGCGGCTGTTTGGAATAAAGCAGATGGAGAGTGGACTAGATTAGGCGGATCTTATCGTCTGCCAATCCAGGTTGGAATAAGAATTGCTAATGAACAAGCAGCGCCAGATTTAATGGTCGTTCCGCTTGAGATCACTTCGGAATAAATTAGGGGAAAAAAATGAAAAAATTTACAGAAAATAAAATTATTATATTAGTTTCTTTTTTATCGATTGTTGCTTTCCCACTTAGTTCTTTTGCTCAAAAAGATGAAAATGAAACTCCGGCTGAAGTTACATCTTTAGAGCAATTAATTCTTAAGGTTCAAGAGGAAGCTCTTTATGACACTGAAGAAAACCGTCAAAGAATTGCTAAATTTGTTGCTGAAAAAGACACACAACAAACAATTCTTGATAAAACTCTTGCCGACCTAAAAGTTGAGGAAGATAGAGCTGTTGTTCTAGAGAAAGAATTTGATGAAAATGATGTTAAATTAAGTGAATTAGAAGATCTTAAAGCAGAAAGACTTGGCGCTTTTGGAGAATTATTTGGTGTCGTTCGTGGTACTGCAAGTGAAATGGGTGCTCAAATTAAAGAATCCATTATTAGCGGTGAATTATCAGGTCGACATGAAACATTAACAAATTTGGCAAAATCACAGAAACTTCCATCTAATGAGGAACTTGAATTATTGTGGTTTCATCTTCTAGAGGAAATGAAAGCTCAAGGTGAAGTAAAACGTTTCACAGGTACGATTGTTGATACAGATGGTAGTTTTTCTGAAGAGGATGTTATTAGAGTTGGGCCTTGGACGGCATTTGATAGAAGAGGTAATTTTTTAGGTTATCTTCCTGATGATGAAAGATATAGAGTTCTAGGTAGACAACCTCAGGCAAGATTTCTTGACCTAGGAGACAATGTTGTTGATGGCGATACAGGCGATATTGTTAAAGGTGCTATCGACCCATCTAGAGGTGCAATTCTTGGATTATTAATTCAAACTCCAGGTCTATCAGAAAGAGTTAGTCAAGGTGGAGTGGTTGGTTATATTATTATTGGACTTTTAATTATCGGACTTCTTCTTTCAGCTGAGAGGATATTTAGATTAACTATTGTTTCTAGATCTGTTAATGCGCAATCAAAAGATGTAGATAATCCAAATGACGATAACCCACTTGGTAGAGTTCTCTCCGCATATCATTCAAATCAAAGTGCTGATGTTGAAACATTGGAATTAAAACTTGATGATGCAATTTTAAAAGAGTTACCTGCTTTAGAAAGAGGTATTAATTTCATCAAATTATTATCATCTGTAGCTCCATTATTAGGCTTACTTGGAACTGTTACTGGTATGATTGTTACATTTCAGGCGATTACATTATTCGGTACTGGTGATCCAAAATTAATGGCTGGCGGTATTTCTCAGGCATTGGTTACGACTGTCTTAGGATTAACTGCTGCTATTCCACTTGTTTTGTTACACTCTGTTGCTCAACAAAGAAGTAGGTCTATTCAGCAAGTATTAGAAGAGCAAAGTGCAGGTTTAATTGCTGCAAAAGCAGAATCTAGATAAATTGAGAATATTTAAAGGTTATATAAATGGGTGACTTTTTAATTAAACTTGTTAGACCTGATTTAGCTTTCAGCTCATTACGTGATTTTATTGAGCTTGGCGGCGATGTGCTTTTAGCTATAATGCTTGCAACTTTTATTATGTGGGCTTTGATAATTGAAAGGTATTGGCATTTTGCAACCTCACAAAAAGGTCTATCAAAAAATGCAATAAATCATTGGAATGAAAGATCAGACCATAGTTCCTGGTATGCTAGAAGAATTAGAGAAAAGCTTATTAGTGAAGTAAAGCAATCTTCGGAAAGGGGTTTGCTTTACATTAAAACACTTGTTGCTGCCGCACCTTTATTTGGTTTACTTGGAACGGTAACTGGGATGGTAGAAGTTTTTGATGTTATGGCTATTACAGGCTCCTCAAATGCTCGCGCAATGGCGGCTGGAATATCAAAAGCAACTCTTCCTACTATGTCAGGAATGGTAGCATCTTTATCTGGTTTATTTTTTATTGCACAATTAGAGTCTAGATCAAAAAGAGAGATTTCCTATGTTGAAGATAATTTATCTTTATCTTAACATTTGAATATTAGGAGAAAAAAATGAGAAGAAGACAGAGATTAGATGAAGAAAGTGAAATCAATATAACACCCTTATTGGATATTGTTTTCATAATGCTTATTTTCTTCATTGTTACTGCTACGTTTGTTAAGGAGTCTGGTATTGATGTTACTCGTCCTGACTCTGAAACAGCCCAACAGCAAAATAGAGTTGGTATATTAATAGCAATTAGTGACAAAAATGAAGTTTGGATTAATAGAAGGTTAGTTGATATGGATGCTGTACAGGCTAATGTTGAAAAACTTCATGCAGAAAATCCTCAGGGTGGAGCTGTAATTCAAGCTGATGAAAGATCAGAAGTTGGTTTGATGGTTGAGGTTATTGATGCAGTAAGATTAGCTGGAGTAGAGCAATATTCAATTGCTGCATCTGAGAAAAATTAATTGGTGATAACTTGTTAGAACTTATAAATAAAATAAAATTTTATATTAATAAAGCCCAAGACATCGAGATTGCAGGTTATTCATTGAAAGAGTTAGACAGTAGAGTTACCGCTATTCCATTAGCGGCAATAGTAACTGTCTTTTTATTTTTGGTTATGCAGGCCTTAGTTACAAGTAATGAGTATGATATTGGCGATGAAGGTGTAAATATCAATATAAGCTTTTTAAGACAACTTCAGGATACTGAAACTCAAACAGCTAAGAAAAAACCAAATAGACCTGAGCAAGAACAAGAGCCTGATCCACCAGATATGGATATTCCAGAAACTCCAAGACCTGAAATGTCAGCTGAAAGCATCGCAACACCAGAGTTTGGTGGCCCTGCATTTGGTTCTTTTGCGGCTTCAACAGATGCAGATGTGTTACCTATTGTTAAAGTTCCACCTCAATACCCTAGAAGAGCCACACAAAGAGGAATTGAAGGTTGGGTATTAGTAGAATTTACAATTACTCCTAGTGGCGCTGTAACAAATCCTATTGTTATTGATGCAGAACCCCCAGGTATTTTTAATCGTTCTGCTTTGAGAACTATTGTTAAATGGAAATATAAACCAAGAATTTTAGATGGAAAGGCTGTACCCAGACCTGGAGTACAACATTTAATTACTTATGAGTTGGAAGATGCTAGATAATTTAAAAATATATATTAAACATTTTATGTTTATTTTTGTAATATTCTCATTGGCTTTACCAGCGACAATCACAATTTCTGGATTATTTTCTGATACAGTCTATGCTCAGAAAAAGAAAGAAAGAAGAAAGCCTCCTAAAGCAAAAAGAACACAAACAATGAGTAAGAAGGTTGGTGCAGAATTTATTAAGGCACAGGAAGCATTAGGCGAAGATCTACCTGATAGAGCTTTTAATATTTTAAGTAATCTTCTGAGAAGAGATGATTTAAGACCTTTTGAGCAAGCTCAAATTATTAGACTCCAGGCTTATGTATTTGCCGAAAAAGAACAATATGAAAAATCTTTAGATTATCTTGAACGTGTTTACTCTTTAAACGCTCTTCAACCTCAAGATCAACTTGATTTGCAGTTTCAAATTGCTCAACTTTATCTCGCAACAGATAGGTGGAACGAGGGACGAGATCAATTATTGCGATGGTTTAATGACGCTGAGAAAATGGGTTTTCCTCCTGGACCATCTGCGCATGCTTTATTAGCGCAAATCTATCTTTATTTTGCTTCGGAAACTGAAAGCGACTCTCCCGAAGAAAAACAATATTATAGGAAAGCCGAACCACACGCTGAAAAAGCTGTATTTTCAGCCGCGGAACCTAGAGAGAATTGGTATCAAATATACTTATCAATCTTGTTATTTGATGACAGGTATGAGGAATCTGTTCCAATTCTTGAAGCTATGGTTTACAGGTTTCCTGACAAAAAGAATTACTATAGACAGCTAGCTGCGCTTTATGCCGAATTACAAAGAGAGGAAGATTCTTTTCATATCCAACAGATCATGTTTTCAAAAGACATGCTTGAAAAGCATGATGAGTTACTAAGGATTGCTCAATTATATTTATTTTATGAAGTACCATATAAAGCTGCTCTTATTCTTGAAGAAGAATTAGAAAGCGGAAGAATTGAAGATGAAGAAAAAAATTGGGAACAATTAGCTAATGCTTGGTTATCAGCAAGAGAATGGAAAAAAGCCATTCCCCCTCTAAAGAAGGCCGCTGAAATGTCTGAAGATGGAGAATTATTTTTAAGATTAGGTCAAACTTTTATGCAAGAGGAAAATTGGAAAGAAGCTGAGGAATATATTAAATATGCTATTAAAAAAGGTGACCTAGAAAATCCTGGAAGAGCTTGGCTTCTTCTTGGTATTACAAGAAACAAAAAAGGCATTAAATATGAAAATTCTGCATTATTTGCTTTCAAAAGGTCTACTGGTTATGAAGATATGGAAGCCGATGCAAGAAGATGGGTTAAGGTTATAGAATCAAAACAGGCTAGAAGAGAAGCTGATAGACTTGCAGCAGAAGCAGCAGAAGCTGAACTAGCTGACGATAGTATTTATTTCAATTAATTTATAATAGAGCATCAAGGTATTTTATAATAGGTGGGCCATCCAAACATTCGCCTATTGCTCTTCCTGCAGCCCTGAAGTGATCACTTTTTCCATGTGCGTCAACACTTTCTTGATCTTTATAATGTTCTAATACTAGGTAAGTATTTTCATTTTCTCTATCTTTTGCTACCTGATAAAAAATATTTCCCTCTTCAATAGAACGAACATCTTCACTAAGTTTTTTGAATATAGTTTCAAAATCTTGAGCTTTATCTGCTTTAACTTTTAAAGTTGCTAATACACAAACCATTTATTTCTCCTTAAGCTGAATTTTTGGATTGAATTTCGATAAGTTTTTTTAAAATTTTTCTGTTTTCATTCCCTAATTTTATATTGTGAGAATAAAGAATACTTATTTGATCTAATGTTTTATTTATCTGTTTTTCTGCGCCCTTAAGTAAAGAAATATGTTTTTCTTCTCTTTCTCTATAAATCTTTAGCTCTTCTTCTTGTCTTTCTATAAAATTTGCAGCCTGACTCAAGAGAATTTTTATATCATCATGAAGTACAGTTTCATGCTCATGTTCTCTTTGGACTAATTCAGTTGTTTCGATTTCTTTAATTATACCTTTTAATGATTCTTCTCCAATAAGTAAATTTCCACCTTCGGTTTCAACAGCGTCAAGTCTTCCTTCGTGAATAAGGTCACGAAGTTCTTCAGGATTTATACCAACTTTTCTAGCAGCAGATGCCAATGTTAAGACTTTTTCTTTATTATCCATGTATTATTTTTTAGTCCTTTTTTTTATCATTGGTTTCTCTATAGTCACCATATTTAGTATCTCTATCCGAAAGAGCATTTGTTAAACCCTCTTCAGCAACCTTTTTAAAAAAATCCCTTGCAGACTTTGTATGCATAGATAGTTGTTGTAACTCTGTACCAGCTCTTAAAGCTGATCTAATGCCCATCATCTCCATTTGCCTATGAACTGCTCTTTTATTAATTTGCTGAACATCTTGGGGTACCTTAGCAACATTTTCTGCAATTTTTAAAACTTCTTCCTCAAGTTTTTCTTCTGGAAAGGAAAGGTTTGCAAAACCACATTCAACAGCATCATTACCGGACATTGAATTTCCTGTTAACATAAGTTCCATAGCTTTTCTCATTCCAACAATCCAAGGAAAAAATTGGTTATCTGGTGGTGATATATTTCTAACAACTGGATACCCTATTTTTGCGTTATCGGCCACATACACTAAATCACATGATTGAGCTAATTCTGTGCCGCCAGCAAGACAATATCCATGTATTTGTGCAATAACAGGCTTTGCTAAATCCCAAATCTTAAAACATCCATCAACAACATGTCTTGGCCAGTGCCCAAGGCCTCCCGCGGAATAATATGGATCAACGTCATCATCAGATCTTTTTAAATCATAACCCGCTGAGAAACTTTCACCAGAACCCCTTATTATAGTTACGCTAATCTCTTTATCCAGGTCATTACTTTCTAAAACTTGAAATAACTCTGTTCTTAATTCTGCTGAAAGAGAATTTCTTTGCTTTGGTCTATTAAGAGTAATTCTTGATATCCTATCTTTTGGTAAATCAACAATAATTGAATTATATTTCGACAAATTCTTCTCCTTTATTCCAAGCTTAAATCAAAATCTTATCACATTTATAAAATTAGTTTCTATTAAATAAATAAAATTAATCATTAATTAATATGTAATTCATTTTAGTTTTTTTATGGATGTTATAATTAAAATTGTTAAGGGTTTTTATTAAATCACTATCCCATAAATTATCATTGCGCTCTATAATAATTATTTTAGGAAAGAGTTTTTTATTCTCTTCCTTTAGAAATGGAATAAGAACCTTTTCTTCGTTACCTTCTACATCGATTTTAAGAGCTGATATTTTATTAATGCTTTCTTCTTTTAAAAAGGTGTTAAGATTCTTTCCTATAACTTTTATTTGTCCCTCATTAGAAATTACTGTCTGACCAAGATTACTTTCGTTTGCTTTTAAATTAAATTCCTCATTTTTATCCATAATTGCCAAATTATGGATTTTTATTGGAAAATTTTTGTTTAAAGATGTGTTGAATTGCAATCTTTTAAATAAATTTGGGTGCGGCTCAATACTATGAATTTCAGTATTATTAAAATCTTTATACCTTGCTCCAACTGAAAGTGAATATAAGCCGATATTAGATCCAATATCTATAAAAATTGAATCATCTTTAGCAAAACTTGAAATGAAATCTCTTTCAAAGCTTTCAAATATTTGTGGTGAAAAAAGAGCTCTTTTTTCACAGATATTCCCTTTAGTATATAGTCTTGTTTGACATTGAAATAACTCTGTATCAATGCATTCCCCAGAGAAATTTAATGCCACTCTCCTTAAAAAAAATATAAGCCTTTTAGAAAACCAGTTTTTTCCTAATGATCTTGTTATTTTAATAATTAAACCGACTAACCAGGAGGGTTTATGTGCACCAAATTCAGAAATATTATCAATGTACATATTTTCCTCTGCTAGAAAGTTATTATATGTGCTAACTAGTTAGTAATATTTAACTTATAAGATTCAATTATGATTAAAAAGCAAAAACCCTATAAAAGATTAAAAGAAAAGGTCAAAACAGCTAAAAAAAGAAAAATATCTTCTACTAGATGGTTACAACGCCAATTGAATGATCCCTATGTTAAACAATCAAAAGCAGAAGGACGAAGGTCAAGAGCAGCTTACAAACTAATACAGATAAATGAGAAATTTGATTTGTTGAGACCGAATCAAGTGGTGTTAGATCTTGGAGCAGCACCAGGTAGTTGGTCAGAAGTTGTTAATCAAATTAAAGGTAATAAAGTGATAGCAGTTGATAGGTTAGAAATGGATCCAATATCTGGTGTTGAGATCTTTAATCTTGATTTATCATTACAAGAATCATTTGATCAAATACGTAAAGTAGTTACTGAGGTTGATTTGGTTCTTTCTGATATGGCTTCAGATACAACAGGACATAAATCAACCGATCATATTAGGACACAAGAATTGGCAGAATTAGCCGCAGACTATGCTTTGAATTTTTTGAAGAGTGGAGGATCGTTCTGTTCAAAAGTTTTTCAAGGTGGAACTCATCAAAAGCTTCTAGATATTTTAAAAAAGAATTTTACTACGATAAAACATTACAAACCGGATGCCAGTAGAAAAGGATCTCCTGAAAATTATGTAATAGCTAAAGGTTTTAGAGGGTAAAAAAATTCAAAAGTATTTGAACTTATTTCTGTATAGGTTATAAGCAGATGTCAACATAACCTGAAAACAGGAGGTTGACATGACAGTCCGAGAAGCTATTACCTTTGATGATGTATTACTTGAGCCTTCAGAATCTGCTGTCTTACCCTCTGAAACAATTTTAAAAACAAAAATTACAAAAAATATTGATCTTAATATTCCTCTTGCTTCAGCAGCAATGGATACAGTAACAGAATCAAATATGGCAATTGCTATGGCTCAGGCTGGTGGTATTGGTGTAATACATAGAAACTTAGAAATTGAACAACAAATTAAAGAGATAAATAAAGTAAAAAAATATGAATCTGGAATGGTGGTTAATCCACTTACTATTTCTCCAAACTCTACCCTTGAAGATGCTTTAGCTCTAATGAAAGAAAATAATATTTCAGGAGTTCCTGTAACAGACACAAAAACGAATAAACTTGAAGGAATTTTGACAAATAGAGATGTTAGATTTGCCTCTAATAAAAATCAAAAAGTTTCTGAGCTTATGACTAAGAATGATTTGATTACTGTTAAAGATAATGTTTCTGAAAATGAAGCAAAGGAAATACTTCATAAACACCGAATAGAGAAATTGCTTGTTGTTGATAATGAATATCGTTGTATTGGCTTAATCACTGTAAAAGATATCGAGAAATCTAATTTACATCCCGATGCTACAAAAGATGAAAAGGGTAGGTTGAGGGTTGCAGCAGCAACGACGGTTGGTGATAAAGGTTTTGAAAGAGCTGAAGCATTAATTGATAGCGAAACAGATATAATTGTTGTGGATACTGCACATGGTCACTCTATTAAAGTTCCGCAGATTATTGAAAGGATAAAAAAACTATCAAATTCTGTTCAGGTTGTTGCTGGTAATGTTGCAACTAAAGAAGCTTCAAAATCATTAATTGGAGCAGGTGCAGATTGTATAAAGGTTGGTATTGGTCCAGGATCAATATGTACAACAAGAATAATTGCCGGTGTTGGTGTGCCTCAGCTTACGGCAATTATGGATTGTGTTAATGAGGCTAAAAAGCATTCAATACCCGTCATTGCTGATGGAGGTATTAAGTTTTCTGGAGATTTAGCCAAAGCACTAGCTGGAGGAGCTGATCTTGCAATGATCGGCTCTCTTTTTGCTGGAACAGATGAAACACCAGGCGAAGTATTTCTTCACCAAGGTAGGAGATTCAAATCCTATAGAGGGATGGGATCAGTTGCAGCTATGGCTGAAGGATCTGCAGATAGATATTTCCAATCCGATCTCAGTGCATCAGATAAACTTGTGCCTGAAGGAATTGAAGGGCAGGTTCCTTATATTGGATCAGTACATAATGTAATTTATCAATTAATTGGTGGTTTAAGAGCATCAATGGGTTACACAGGTTGTAAAAATTTAGAGGATTTCCAGACGAAAACTAACTTTATTAAAATTACAGCAGCTTCACTAAACGAAAGTCATACGCACGATGTAGTTGTAACTCGAGAAGCGCCTAATTATCCAACAAGAGGTTAATATATCTATGATAAGGGTTATAATTTTTATAGGTATTTTATTCTCTCCCCTTTTAGCTAATGCAACGAATAAATCTCTTTCTAATGATCTTGCAGTGGAAGCAATTAAAATAGCAGAAAAAGATTTGGAATCTGCTATCTTTCTTATTCAACAAAGTGTAGTTGCTGATCCTAAAAATGCAAAGGCTTGGGCAATTGCGGGTAAAATTTACCTATTGAGTGAAGATTTACCATCTGCTGAGAGATTTTATAAAAAAGCCAAAGCACTCGGACCTCTTCTAATGGATGTAAAAGATTTAGAATCTCTTATAAATAATAAAAAGAAAGAGGAGTAGTTCTAGAATTGTTATGGTAAGCGATCAACACAACGATTCAATCTTAATTTTAGATTTTGGTAGCCAAGTTACACAGCTTATTGCAAGAAGGGTAAGAGAGAGTGGAATTTATTCTGAGATTTTTCCTTTTTCAAAAGCAGATGAGGCTATTAAAAAATTAAAACCAAAAGGCATTATATTATCAGGTGGTCCTGCATCAGTTAACAACCAAGATGCGCCAACAATTGATGATAAAATATTTGATTTAAAAATTCCTATCTTAGGAATTTGTTATGGACAACAAATCATGTGTTCATTGCTTGGAGGCGAAGTAGAAAAATCAAATGAAAGAGAGTTTGGTAGAGCAAATATTAAATTCCTGAAGTCTTCACCTTTATTTGAGGGGTTCGATATTAAAGGAAATACTGAACCTGTTTGGATGAGCCACGGTGATAAAGTTACGAGCCTTCCTAAGGGATTTGAAGTTATTGCAGAAAGTAAAAACGCTCCATTTGCTGCGGTTTCTGACGAAGTCAGATCATTTTATGGTGTACAGTTTCACCCAGAAGTTGTTCATACTCCAAATGGTACAAAATTAATAAAAAATTTCACTCATAAAATTTCTGAATGCAGGAGCAATTGGACAATGGATTCATTTAAAAAGGTTGCTATTGAGAATATACGAACTCAAGTCGGAAAAGGAAAAGTAATTTGTGGTCTTTCAGGGGGCGTAGATTCATCTGTTGCAGCTGTCCTTATTCATGAAGCAATAGGAGACCAATTGACATGCATTTATGTCGATACCGGTTTAATGCGAGAGAACGAAACGGATGAAGTGGTAAATCTATTTAGAGAAAATTTTAATATTCCTCTTATAGATGTTGATGCAGGCGATACTTTTTTAACTAGATTGACTGGAGTAAGTGATCCTGAAGAAAAAAGAAAAATTATTGGTTCTTCTTTTATCGATATTTTTGAAGAAGAGGCAAACAAAATTGGCGGAGCAGATTTTTTAGCTCAAGGAACTCTTTATCCGGATGTTATTGAGAGCGTTTCTTTTACGGGCGGACCATCTGTGACAATTAAAAGCCATCACAATGTAGGAGGGCTTCCAGAACGAATGAATATGGAGCTAGTTGAGCCTTTGCGAGAACTTTTTAAAGATGAAGTCAGAGAGCTCGGAAAAGAACTAGGAATTCCCAGTTACTTTATTGAGAGACACCCATTTCCAGGACCTGGACTTGCAATTCGTTTACCTGGTGCAATTTCTTCTGAAAAAGCCGATATTTTAAGGAAAGCTGACACTATTTATATTGAAGAGATAAGAAAAGCCGGACTTTATAATGAGATTTGGCAGGCTTTTGCTGTACTTTTACCTGTTCAGACGGTTGGTGTGATGGGAGACGAGAGAACATATGATTTTGTTTGTGCTTTAAGGGCTGTGACTTCACTTGATGGTATGACAGCGGATTATTATCCTTTTGAACAAGAGTTCTTAGCTAATGTAAGTACTCGTATTATTAATGAAGTAAAAGGAATTAATAGAGTGGTTTATGATATAACATCAAAACCACCTGGTACTATTGAGTGGGAATAGATAATGGAACTAACGACTGAACAAGCACTGCAGAAAGGCGTTGCCGCACATCGAGAAGGTAAGCTTCAAGATGCTGAACGTCTTTATCGAGCTATCTTGCAATCTCAGCCGGCACACCCCGATGCTAACCATAACCTAGGCGTGATAGCAGTCTCTGTTAATAAAGCTGACGCGGCACTGCCATTATTCAAAACTGCTCTTGAAGCCAATCCAAAGATAGAACAATTTTGGCTCAGTTACATTGATGCACTTATCAAAACAGAGAAATTTGATGATGCCAGGCGAGTTTTATCTGACGCACAGCAAGCCGGAGTAACTGCAGCGAAGTTGCAGATATTTGAAGAGAAGCTCCAGTCTAATCTACCTCCCAGTAGCGACAAACCTCATCAAGAATTTGATAATCAATTACAGAGTCATCAAGATGAATTATCGCCAGCAATCGAGTTGCGTGAAGTTGGAAAATATAAAGAGGCTCAGGAGTGGCTATATAAATTTCTTCAACATAACCCTGCTAATCCAGAGGCTCTGTCACTGCTATCCCATGTACTCTTGCTAGATAAAGAAGAGGCGGAAGCGGAGAGAGTGCTGATAGAAGCTGCATCGATTAACTCAGAACTTCCCTCTGTCTATCGCAATCAAGCAAGATTACTACTAAAGCAGTCTAAAACCATAGAGGCGCTGGAAAAAGCGCAATTGGGATGCAATCAATCGCCGGAAGACTTAGAGAGTTTATTGGTTCTCGCTGCTTGTCTCGGAGCAAATCAAAGAGACTTAGAAGCACTGCCAATAATTGAGAAAATATTGAAAGCCAAATCAAATCACGCTGAAGCGTATGCAAATAGAGCACTCATTAAACTCCGAGCGAAGGATGCAGCAGGCGCAATTAAAGACGCAAAAATGACTGTCTCACTTAAACCTCATTTGACTCAAACGTGGCAGCTATTAGGTTCTTTGTACTACCAGACTAGTAATCTTATTCACGCAATTGAAGCGCTGAGAAATGCACATAAGAATGAGCCAAACAACCTGGCTTTGATGGTGCAGCTGGGAGATTTCTTACGACAAGGTAATGAAGTGAGTGAGGCTATTAATATTCTCGAGAAAGCCACGGAGCTTGCTCCAGAGGATGCCAATGCATGGACTAATCTTGGGGTTGCATTCCAACAAGAAAAAAGAATAACAGATGCAAAAATAGCTTACGAAAAGGCGCTAGCTCTTAATCCCAAATCAGCTGCTATCTCGAGTAACTTAGGTGCTATGGCAAGGGAAGCTGGAGAATGGGAGTCAGCTTTAGGGTATCTTGAAAAAGCACTGGAGATTGAACCGAATCTCGCAGAAGCCCACAGCAACTTGGGTAGCACGCTCCAAGGACTGGGCAGATTGGACGAGGCTGAAGCAAGCTATAAACAAGCGATAGCGTTGCAACCTGACTTTGCCAACGCCCACAGCAACTTGGGAAACACGCTCAAACGATTAGGAAGATTGGACGAGGCTGAAGCAAGCTATAAACAAGCGATAGCGTTGCAACCTAACTTTGCCAACGCCCACAGCAACTTGGGAAACACGCTCAGAGAACTGGATAGATTAAATGAGGCTGAAGCAAGCTATAACCAAGCGATAGCGTTGAAGCCTGACTTTGCCGAAGCTCACTACAATTTGGGTAACACGCTCAAACGATTAGGAAGATTGGACGAAGCTGAAGCAAGCTATACACAAGCAATAGCGTTGAAGGCTGACTATACCGAAGCACATAATCAATTATTGGACTGTTTGTTTCTGCAAGATAAAAAGTCTGTTTTTTTTGATGAATTGGACTATTTGATCAATCAGGATAAAGTTAGCTCAATAATCGGTTCACTTGCCTGCCGTTCCGCCTTGAAATATGGGTTGGAAAAGCCAAATTTATTCTGCGCAAAACCATTAAATTACGTTTTACATAATGACTTGAATACTCGATATGACTTCGAAAAAATATTTGTAGAAAAAGCAAAGTCTATACTTAATGAAAGCCGGATTTTGAATAGAAGACAAACCCTTTTAGAGAACGGTAATCAAACGTCAGGGAATATATTTGATATAAAAAATTATGACACAAATGAAATTCAAAATATCATTCGAGTGGAAGTAGAGAAGTATCGAACAAAATTCAAGGAGAGCGAAGAGGGATTGATAAAAAAAATGCCAGCTGAATACAGTCTCTATGGCTGGTTCATCAGTATGAAAAGTGGTGGTAATTTAAAGCCTCATATCCATAATGAAGGCTGGCTCAGTGGAAGTATATACATAAATGTACCTCGGAAATTAAAGGTTGATAGCGGCAATCTGGTTGTCTCTTTAGGTGAAGAAAATGATGCTATTGGTACACGTATAAACGAGAAAAAAACAATAAATGTAGTTACTGGTAGTGTGGTTTTGTTTCCGGCGTCCCTCATGCACTACACGATTCCATTTGAATCAGAAGAAGAGCGTATCGTCCTAGCATTTGATATGAGAGAAAAATGATTATGTCAAAGAATTCCTAGAGTTAAGCGATGAGCGAATGGCATGACAAGCAGAAGAAACCAAACACTAAGCTGCGAGACTTACTTAAAAGTAATAAAGCTAAAACTCGCAAGCTAAGCGAGCTTTCCAAAACCGAACAAAATAGGTTGTACATTGTGCAGCCAAAGATTGTGTGAACTATTGAAAAGCAACAGAAGCGTAGAGGTAAGAAAAGCGTGCAATATGAAGGTGGTTTAAACATTAGTTACACACGCACTATGAGGTTGAATTAAGCACTTGATATTAAACAGTTTAAAAACTACGTTGCTACTGAGTGGGAATAAAATGGATAAAAAAGACATAGAGATAAACCTAAAAGAAAAAATTAAACAACAAGATGGGAATGTTACTTTTTTTGACAACTTGGTAATGGATTTAGCAATTAAAAATAAATTTGGTAATTCAAGTCAGGCAATTGCAAGATTTAGAGAACTTTTTAAATATCTTTGGGATAATAAAAAAAATAGGTTTTCATCATATTCATCAAGATTAGAGACAAAATGTCCTTTTTCAAGTAACAACTCTAGTTTAGATCAATTCACTTTTGAAATGTCCCAAGGCACATATGAAACCATAAAATGGAATAATTATGATTTATATAAAACCGCATTTGATATGATTATCTATATGCAACTAATTTCTGAGATTAAGCCTGAAGTTATTATTGAATATGGTTCAGGTTCAGGAGGAAGCGCAATGTGGTTAGCTGATCTAACTAAGTCTATGAAGTTGAACACTGAAATTTATAGCTATGATATTAAAAAACCAAGTTTTGAATACTTAGGCGTCTCTTTTGAAGAAATTGATTTAAGAGATAATTTTCCTAATACTAAATTTCATAATAAGAAAATACTTGTTATCGAGGATGCTCATGTAAATGTTGAAAATGTTTTATTGAAAACTGATATTTTTTTAAAAAAAGGAGATTATTTAGTTGTTGAGGATAGTGGAATAAAAGTTAAAGAAATATCAAGTTTTTTGTCTAAGGCTAAAAATTTATACAAGGTAGATAATTTTTATGTAGATTTCTTTGGTAGAAATTCTTCCTCTGCTCGAGATTCCATTTTTGCTGTTTTCTAACTTATCCACAGAAAAATTATGATGAAAATTGAGTGAAATTTAATGAAAAATCTACTACATACTTGAAAAAAGTCCTCATAAGTTATTTAATAATAACAGTTATTTTCATGTATACTATTGAGTGGGAATAAATTGAGGAGGTTTTGATATTAATATAGTTAATGAAAAAAAGAATCTTCTTAACCATTTCAATAATGGAAAAACAGATAGAATTATGATTGGTGTTAATTTTTATAGTATTTAATTTTATTTATTGAAGAATAATAGTATTTCTTATTTATACTATTGAGCGGGAATAAAGTGATAAGAAAAATTATAAGAATTTCTGAAAGTCAAATACCTGAAAGATTGAGAGGTAGTCGATCTAAAATATTAAGAAAAATTGCTAGATTTGGAATAAATATATCTGGCTGGACAATAAAGGGAAAGGTTCCTGATGAAGAGAGAATAGTGATAATTGCTGCTCCTCATACATCAAATTGGGATTTTATTTTGGCTATGTTAGCAATTTTTGGTTTGAATATTAAGGTAAGATGGCTTGGAAAACATTCAATATTTAAACCTGGTTTTAAAAAGTTTTTTGAATGGCTTGGTGGAATTCCTGTTTATAGAGATAATCCGTCATCATTAATCGAGAATGTTATAAATATAGTTAAAAAAGAAAGAAGTATTGTTATTGCTATGACCCCTGAGGGAACTAGAAAGAAGGTAAAGAGGTGGAAAACAGGTTTTTTGAGAATAGCCAAACAAACACATTCAAAAATTTTATTAATTTCTATTGATGCGCCAACTAAAAGTATAGAAATAGGAAATATCTTTAACCCTACTGGCAATAGTGAAGAAGATTTAGCCTATATTCAAAAATATTACAGTACTTTTAGAGGTATAAATCCTCAAAAATCATAATAAAAACTTATTAATTCTCTAGTTTTCTTTCGATAAGAATGATTTTCCATTAATATGATCAGATATTTTTTCAGCTATCATAATTGTTGGTGCATTTGTGTTTCCAGCAATCAAGCTAGGCATTAATGATGCATCAACAACTCTTAAAGACTCAATTCCATGAACTTGACCATGTTCATTAGTTACAGCAAGTTCATCTATGCCCATTTTACATGTTCCAACTGGATGATAGAGTGTTTCGCCTGTTTCTCTTATCCAATTATCTAATTCATCATCATCATTTATATCTATATTTGATCCTGGTTTTAGTTCCTCTCCCCTAAACTCATCAAAAACAGGCTGCATAAAGACTCTACGAGCTTCTCTAAGTCCATTTCTAGTATCAATTAGGTCTTGTTCTACAGAAAAATAATTTGGATACATTAATGGGGCATCATTTGGATCGGAACTCTTAAGTGTTATATGTCCTCTACTTTGAGGTCTGCATAAATATACAAGATTAGAAAAACCATGTTCTAGAGGGACGCCCTCTCTACCATGAACATCTTGCATTGCTATTGATACATAATGTATTTGAATATCAGGTATTTCTTTTTCAGGTTGTGATTTTATAAAAGCACCACCAACACAGGGTGGATTTGCGGCATCACCAGTTCCTGTTATTAAATATTTTGCTCCAGCTAGCATTGTACTAAAAAAACCTGCCGATCTATGAAGGGTTACTGGTTGTGTGCATGCAAATTGACTCACTACAGCAAAATGATCTTGCAAATTTTTTCCAACACCTTTGAGATCGTGATTAACTTGAATTCCATGTTTTTTAATTTCTTCAGGATCTCCAATTCCACTTCTCATTAATATTTGTGGAGAATTTACAGCGCCTGAGGATAAAATTACCTCTCTATTACAAGTGATGAAAATCTTTTTGCCTTTTTCAAAATATTCAACTCCAATTGCCTTCTTATTTTTAAATATCACTTTATCAACTGTAATAGTGGTCTTGGTATACAAATTTTTTCTCTTTAACGCAGGGTAAAGATAGGCTCTAGCTGAACTAAATCTTTTAGAACCTTTTATAGTATGTTCATAACGCGAAAAACCTTCTTGCTGTTTTCCATTGAAATCATTTGTTAGAGGAAAGCCAGCTTGTGAACCAGCCTCAACAAATTTATCCAAAAGTATATCATCATCTCTTGTTGATTTCTTTACATTGAGAGGACCATTTTTACCGTGATACTCTTGATCACCATCACCCTCATAATTTTCAGCTCTTTTAAAGTAAGGCAGTACATCATCATAAGACCAACCAGGATTACCAAGCTGTCTCCAATGGTCATAATCCGAGGAATGTCCTCTTGTATAGATCATTGCATTAATGGAAGATGAACCTCCCCATCCTTTACCTCTTGGCCAATAAAGCTTTCTTCCAGCTGTATTGCTTTCTGGTTCAGTTTCAAAACCATAATTTTGATTACTTGCTTTTGGAACAATTTGTGAATAACCAGAAGGCATATGAATAAATAAATTTGTATCCTTTCCACCTGCTTCGATAAGAAGAACAGTGTTCTTTTCGTTTTCTGATAATTTATTAGCTAATACACAACCAGCACTTCCTGCACCAACAATTATATAATCAAAACAATCTTCCATCTTTTTCTCGCTAAAATATTAATGAAATGTAATCATGTAATAGCTTTTAATATATTTCAATAGTCAATATAAATGGAATAATTTGCATCTAACTAAAAAAAATCATTATATAAAAAAATGAATAAGATAATCAAAATACTATTTCAATTTATTTTATTAATTATTCTTTTGATATCTTTTTATCCTGTAATCGCCGATTCAGCTGGTAACCTAGCAAAATATCCCCCAGAAGGAAGGGATATTAAGATTAAAACTTCAAGCAGTGGATTTCCTAAACTTTATCCAGAAGAAATTACTCTTTTAACTGGTAAATACTATCGACTAAATATCAGCTGTCCTGATGTAAAAGATGATATCACAGGCTGGCGCATAGAAATGAAAGAACTTCTTCAAAATTCCCATCTTCGACTTGTAACTGTTGGTGATATTGAAATTCATCTTCAGGGTTTAAGTTTTAATGCAATTGAGTGTGACGAAATAGGTTCTGCACATGTTAGTTTAGTTCCTATTAAACCTGGTTTATATCAATTTTATGTTGGAAATGTTCCTAGTGCAGTTGGCAAACCGATAGGTCAGTCAGGCATACAAAAAGCAGGGAAATATGTTTTTGGAAAATTTATAGTTCGTTAGTAGAAAGAGAAAGTACATAATATAATCTGTTAAGTTTTATCGAGAAAATGGCACAAAAAATTCAAAATAAAATTAATTTAATTATTAAAGAATTCCAAGATGGGAATTTGGAGGTTGCTGAGAAGCTAGCGATAAACTTTAAAGATAAATATCCAAAAAATGATTTTGGTTGGAGGTTGCTTGGAATTATTTATGCAAATACAAATAGATATGAAGAAGCATTAGAGGTAAATCAAAAAGCTATTAAAATATCTCCAAATGATGCCGCGCTTTATCTTAATTTAGGACATATGCTGATAAAACTTGGAAGATTCTATGACTCATCAAAGAGCTTAAAACAGGCAATTAAATTAAAGCCTGATTTTGCAGAAGCATTTAGTAATTTAGGTTTTGCTTTGAAAGAACGAGGTCTATTAGAAGAGTCAGAAAAGAATTTAAGAAAAGCAATAGCTTTAGACCCTAATCAACCGCAAAGCCATAACAATCTTGGTCTTACATTAAAAGATCAAGCTAAAATTGAAGAAGCAAAAAAAAGTCTAATAAAGGCTATTGATTTAAAGGCAGATTACGATATTGCTTTTTGGAACTTAGCCGGACTTACAAAAGAAATTAATGATGCAGAGCACTGGATTGATAAGTGTTTAATTGCTAATAAAAATCATCTGGAAGCTAATTTAATTAAAGCTGCATTTTTATATTATAAAGGTAATAAAGAAAAATATAATCAATTAAGTGACTCAAAGTTTAAGAATCATCCTTACATGCGCTCTTTTTCATGGGTGTTTAATTTACCAAATTTACCTCAATTATACTTTAATAAATGGCATTTTTTTGAGTCTATTTCTAAAATGACGATAAAATCCAGACCTTTTTACGAATTTGGTGTGTGGAGAGGTGCATCCTTTAATTATCTTATTAAATTTTATGAAAAAGGTTTCGGATTTGATACTTTTACTGGATTACCAGAGGATTGGGATGTTGGCAATATAATGGAAAAATCAGGTTCATATTCCGCAGATGGCATTGTTCCAGAAGTGAAAGGAGGGGAATTTATAATGGGTAAGTTTGAAGACTCACTACCTGTATTTTTTTCACAAGAAAGACCAGTTGCATCATTAGTAAATTTTGATTCAGATTTATTTTCTTCGACAATATGTGCATTGAATTACTCTAAAAAAATTATTGATAAAGATACAATCCTTATATTTGATGAATTCTTGATTAATAAAAATTGGGAGCAAGATGAATATAAAGCATTAGAAAGTTTCTGTTTTCAAAATAATTTTAACTATGAAGTATTAGCTGTTTCATTTTTTTCAAAACAGGTTGCAGTTAAATTAACTGAAAAAAAAGATGTATAAATTAAAAATATTTTCTTATCTTCCTAATCCACGTGTCTGGAAAGCTATTATTGCAGGTAAAATATGTGGAGTAGAAGTTGAGGTTATAGGTGATAAACCAGCTAACCTTGGTTCATGGCTTTGGGATTTTAACCCTAACATTTTGGATGAAAATGAAAGAAGTCTTGAGCATAAATATGCTAGGAAAGGCAAAAGAGGTTTTTCGGGAGTTCTCTATAAAACAGACTCATTTTTGAAGGCCCATCCTTTTGGAACAGTACCTGCTGCATTTAGCCCAGATGGAGATACTGGTATATTTGAATCAAATAGTATTCTAAGAGCCGTTGCTAGAATTGGTAAAAAGTTCAATTTATATGGAAAAGATGAGTATGAAGCTTCTAGAATTGATAGCTTCCTAGACGCAAATCTTGTTTTTGCTAGGGAAGCTCAAGTTTATATGTTGGATTATGAGAATGTAAGCAAAGAAGGTTACGAAAGAATGACTGCAGCATATGAGTTTTATTTATCCGGAATTGAGTCTGCATTAAATGAGAACCCTTATATATCTGGAAAGGATTTAAGTATCGCAGATATATCATTTGTTTGCGATTTTGCACAATTCTTAAGAGAGGGTCATTATGAGGAAATATTAAACAAGAGAGGCTTCGAACTAATTGCAATAAACTTTAACGATGAATATCCTAAAACATTTACACACTTGTTTTCTTTAGTTAAAAGAGAAGAATTTTCTTCTGTACTTGGATCATATCTTGACTGGTATAAAGATAAATTAAATATTTAAACTTTTGTTGATTGAAAATAGAAAATGAAATTTATAATTTTTGACTTAGATGATACTTTACTATGTGGGGATTGCGAAGCAGGCTGGATTAACTTTCTTGTTTCTAAAGAATTATTGGATGGCGATGAGCACTCATCAAAACTTAATCAATTTGATATTGACTACAGGAAGGGCATTCTTAATTTTGATGAATACTCAAGCTATATTCAGGCACCTCTCAAAAATTTAGATGTCAGTGCAGTAGAAAATTTAGTGGATGAATTTATTAAAAAGAATATTGATAATTTAACAGATGAGCTTACTACTGAACTTTTAAAAGAGGCAAAATCTGCAGATAAAGTTCTTATTGCATCGGGATCACATGATTTTCTTGTAAAAGGTTTTGCTGAATATTTTGGAATAGAATTTAGTATTGGGACACCAGTTGAAATAAAAAAAGATATCTTTACAGGTAACTTATCGGGTGAACCAACTTTTAGTGAAGGAAAAGTTAAGGCTGTTAAGAATTGGTGTTCTGAAAAAAATTTAAAAATTGAAGATTCAATTTTTTATTCAGACTCAATAAATGATCTTCCAATGTTTGAAGCTTGTGGGGATCCAATAGTTGTAAATCCTGACGATAATTTAAAAGAGATTGCTTTGGATCGATCATATAAGATTTTAAATAGATGACCTATTTAAAAAATCTAATTTAAGAAAACTATAAAGAAGATAATGAAGAAATTTTCAGAAAGTGAGAAAAGTGAAATTATTGAATTAGCTTTATCTGATCACGCTACTTTTGATAACATTAAATCAGTTTATGGGATTGGCGAAAAGGATGTTAAAAAACTAATGCGGGAAAACTTAAAATCTCGTTCATATAAATCATGGAGAAAAAGAGTTAGAGAATTTTCTGATAGAAGGGAAAAATATAAATAATTTTATGACTTTAATAATTCTTACTCAAATTAGTTTTAATATATTTTCTTGATACAATTTTAACCAAATGATATTTTGTTAAAAAAATTAATTGGAGAGCCCTATGTACGACTTAATTATTAAAAACGGTACTATTATTGATGGTACAGGAAATGATCGTTATGTTGGTGATATTGCTATAAAAGATGGCAAAATAGCTAGTGTAGGAGAAATTAACGAACCTGCCGATAAAGAGATAGATGCTGAAGGTAAGCTAGTGACACCTGGATGGGTTGATGTTCATACGCATTATGATGGCCAAGCTACTTGGGATCCAGTTTTAGCACCATCAAGTTGGCATGGTGTAACAACAGTCGTTATGGGTAACTGCGGTGTAGGTTTTGCGCCCGTTAAACCAAAGGATAGGGATTTCCTTATTGAGTTAATGGAGGGAGTTGAAGATATTCCAGGCGCTGCTCTATCTGAAGGTATTGATTGGCAATGGGAGAGTTTTCCTG
>CACLQD010000009.1 GCA_902609025.1 uncultured PS1 clade bacterium | reverse complement strand
CTTATAAAGGGTTCCACAGACATTAATGATTTGTCGAATTGTGATCTAATAATCGAAGCAGTATTTGAGAATATGGATTTAAAAAAAGATATTTTTAAAACATTGGATGGTATTGCAAAAAAAGGTTCAATTTTGGCAACAAATACATCAGCTCTTGATGTTAATGAAATTGCCGCACAAACAAGTAGACCTGAAGATGTTATAGGGCTTCATTTTTTTAGCCCAGCAAATGTAATGCGTCTTTTGGAAATTGTTAGAGGGGAAAAAACATCAAAATCAGTTGTAGCAACATCGATGAAGATGGCTAAAAGTATTGGAAAAGTTGCAGCAGTAGTTGGTGTATGTCCTGGTTTTGTTGGTAACAGAATCCTTGCACAAAGACAGAGAGAGGCTAATAAATTGATTTTAGAAGGAGCTATGCCTTGGGAAGTAGATGATGCTTTGTTTGATTTTGGTTTCCCTATGGGGCCTTTTGCAATGTCAGATCTGGCTGGACTTGACATTGGCTGGGACGAAGACTTATCAACTGGTGATACGTTAAGAGATAAATTGTGTGAAGCAGGAAGGCTTGGACAAAAAACTGGTAAAGGTTTTTATATATATGATGAGAAAAGAAACAAATCTCCTGATACAGAAGTTGAAAAATTAATTATCGAGTTTTCAGAAAAGCATCAAATTAAAAGAAGGGAGATAAGCAAAGAAGAAATTCTAGAGAGATGTTTGTACCCTATGATTAATGAAGGTTTCAAAATTTTAGAAGAAGGAATGGCTATAAGAGCAAGTGATATTGATATAGTTTGGATCAACGGATATGGATGGCCAATGTATGAAGGTGGACCAATGTTTTATGGTCAGTTAATTGGCTATGATAAAGTTTTGAAGTGGCATAAAGAAATGGAAGAAAAATTTGGCTCAGATTTTTCACCATCACCATATTTGGAAAAAGTTGTTAATGAGAAAATTAATTTATTTGGCTAATAAATGAAAATTTCAGTGATTGGATGTGGTTATGTAGGACTTGTTTCTGGTTTTTGTTTCGCAGATTCCGGTCACAAAGTAACTTGCATTGATAATAATGATCAAAAAATTAAATTACTAAAAGATAATAAAGTTCCAATTTATGAGCCTGGCCTTAATGAGCTATTATTGAAGAATATAGAAAATGGTAATTTAGCTTTTGAATTAAATATAAGCGAAAATATTAAAGACTCAGAGATTATTCTTATTGCAGTAGGAACTCCTACAGGTAAAAATGGAGATGCAAATTTAACCTTCGTATATCAATGTGCGAGAGAAATTGCAGAGTTTATTTCTCCAAATACACAAATAATCATCAAATCTACTGTACCTGTAGGTACTTGTGATGAGGTTGAGAATATAATTAAAGAGAATTGTATACATTCAGAATTTTCAGTAATTTCTAATCCAGAATTTTTGAGAGAAGGAAATGCTATTAGTGATTTTATTAATCCAGATAGGGTTGTAATTGGCACCGACGATCAAACAAACAAAAGAATAATGATTAATCTTTACAAAAGCATTACCAATGAAGATAAAATATTATTTACTTCAAGAAGATCATCCGAACTAATCAAATACGCAAGTAACTCAATGCTTGCGATGAGAATAATATTTATTAACGAAATTGCAGATCTTTGTGAAAAGATTGGTGCGGATGTAACTGACATAGCAAAAGGTATTGGATTAGATAAAAGGATTGGTCCACACTTCCTTGAGCCTGGTCCAGGATTTGGAGGCTCATGTTTTCCAAAAGATGCAAGGGCGTTAATTGAATCGGGGAAAAAATATGATGCACCTCAAACATTACTTGAAAGTGTAATATTAGGTAATGAAAATAGAAAAAAAAATATAAGTAAAAAAATATTAAATAAATTAGATAAACAAACTGAAAATCAAATAGGAATACTTGGAGTAACTTTTAAAGCAGAAACAGATGATATGAGAGAATCTCCAAGCCTTATAATAATTCCAGATCTTCAAGAAAATGGCATGAATATTTCAGTCTACGACCCTGAGGGAGAAAAGGAAGCATCAAAAATTCTTAAAGATGTAAATTGGAAGAAATCAGCTTACGAAGCTGCTGAAAATGTTGATTGCCTTGTAATTTTAACGGATTGGGAAGAATTTAAAAATTTAGATTTATATAAAATAAAAAATTCAATGAAAAGACCTTTAATATATGATTTTAGAAATATCTTTGATCCTGATATGATGACAGAACTAGGTTTTGAATATTTTTCTATAGGTAGAGGATAAAATGTCAGAGATACAAAAAGTAGCAAAAAAAGTTCTAAAAGACGAAAGTGAAGGAATTGAACTTTTAAAGGATTTTTTTGATGATAATTTTTCTTCCGCTGTAAAAAAAATTATAGAAATAAAAGGTAAGGTGATCGTTACCGGTGTTGGAAAATCAGGTCATATAGGTAAAAAAATTTCTGCAACATTGTCTTCTACAGGAACGCCATCATATTTTGTTCATCCAACTGAAGCCAGTCATGGTGATATGGGTATGGTAGGAAGTGAAGATATTATTTTTGCGATATCTTGGTCGGGCGAAACATCCGAACTTAGCGATATCATTCATTTTTCAAAGGAAAATAAAATAGGTTTAATCAGTTTAACATCATCATCAAATAGTTTGCTCTCGCAATCTTCTGATATATCACTGATTTTACCTAAAGCAACTGAAGCCTGTCCAAATGGATTAGCTCCTACTACATCTACAACAATGCAGTTAATTGTTGGCGATGCCATAGCTATTTGTCTTTTAAATGAGAGAGGTTTTGATAAGGATAAGTTTAAATCGCTTCATCCAGGTGGGCAGTTAGGTGCAGCCTTATTAACATTAAAAGATATTATGCATAAAGAAGAGTCTATTCCCTTACTTCAATCAGGGACTGATATGTCTGAGGCTCTAATAAATATATCTGAAAAAGGTTTTGGTTGTGCAGGAGTAATAAAAGAAAATAAACTAATTGGAATTTTAACAGATGGTGACTTACGAAGGCATATGGGTCCTGAATTATTAAATAAAAGTGTAGACCAAATAATGAATTCAAAACCAAAAACTGTAAGCGAAAATATGTTGGCAAGTGAGGCACTAGGTCTTATAAATCAATTAGGAATTCAAGGTCTGTTCATAATCAATGAAAATAACAATCCTATAGGTTTTGTTCATTTCCATGATCTAATTAGACTAATAAAACAATAATAAAAAAATTTAGAAAGAAAAAAATGAAGTTAAATAAAGTAATTTACTTTCTCGTAATAGTTTTTATTGTAAATCCAATATTTATATATTCAAAAAATATTGAAGAAATTGTAGTAACGGGAACAAAAAATAAAACCCCAATTATTGATGAAACTGGAAATCTATCCTTTATAAATAGTGGAGAAATCAATTTTATAAGCCCTGATAATCCAAGTAATGTTCTAAATAGAATGCCAGGTATATTTATTAGTCAAGGTAGTGGTCAAGAACATTTAACTTCAATTCGATCTCCGGTCTTGTCTGGTGGTGCAGGAGCTGGAAGTTTCTTGTATCTAGAAGACGGTATACCTTTAAGATCTCCAGGATTTTCTAATGTTAATGGATTAATGGAGTCAACTATTGAGATTGGGGAAAGAACTGAAGTTATTAGAGGCCCTGGATCAGTTCTATATGGGTCTAATGCCGTTCATGGTCTTGTGAATGTAATAACCGAAAAAGATAACCCTAACTATAATAATAAAATAAATCTGCGCGCTGGAAAAAATAAAATTATTTTTAATTCTAGTACTTATCGAAATCTAGATAATAGTGACATCCTTTTTAATTTTCTTTGGAAAGAAGATAATGGCTATACAAATAACCATACTAACGATAACTCAGATAAATTTGATAAACCGCATTATGGTCAACAGAAATTCTTAATTAGAATTAATACTCAAAAGAACGCAAAAGATTATATTTTTCTATTATCAGGGACTAATCTTAATCAAGAAACTATGGGTTACATAAAAGGTTACCAAGCCTATAAAAATAAAGAAATTAAATATAAAAATCCCGATCCTGAGGCCTTTAGAGACACTTATAATATAAGATCTTATCTAAAAATCATTCAAGATTTCGAAAATGGCTCATTAAGCATAACGCCATATTTTAGGTACACTGATATGGATTTTAAAATGCATTTTCTTCCTGGAAAACCTCTAGAACAAAATAGCCATAAAAGTTTAGGGCTACAAACTATGTATCAGAGTTCATTTAATAATCACTTTATGACAATTGGTCTTGATTTAGAAATGACTGAAGGTGAATTAAGTGAATTCCAAAGCGCTCCAGATGTCTCTTTTGGTCCTAGATTGGCTTATCCTAAAGGTGCACATTATGATTATGATATTGATAGTCAGATTTTAGCCGCTTTCGTAAACATAGAATGGAACCTCTCCGATAAAACAAAAGTAGTAACTGGTATACGAGGTGAAAAAGTTGAATACGAATACAAAACAAATATTGAACCAGGAACTAAAGGTAGAATTCAAGTATCACCTAATAGAGATGATGATTTCACTGAATTTTCACCAAAGTTAGCAATCAATCATAAAATAAATGATGAGCTTGCTCTTTTTGCCAACTACTCTCGTGGAAATAGAGCTCCACAAACTACAGATTTATATCGCATACAAAGTAAACAGATTCCTGGTGGAGCAAAATCTGAAAAACTTGATAGCATTGAAATTGGTATTAGGGGTGGTTTCAATATATTTAATATAGAGCTAGTAGGCTTTGATATGAAAAAAGAGAATTACTTTTTTAGAGACTCCCAAGGGTTTAATGTAGAAAATGGAAAGACTACCCATAGAGGATTAGAAATTAATATCCTTGCAGAATTCAATGAGTTTTTCCAAATTGAAAATTCTACCAGTTTTGCTGAACATGAATATGATTTTGACCACTTACCAAATGGTATTAAATCCGGAAATCAGATTGACTCAGCTCCAGAACTTATAGCCAACACAAGATTTATTTATTCACCTAAAGAAGGAACAAGAATTGAACTTGAATGGGAAAAAATAGATAGCTACCCTGTAGATGAAAGAAATGCGCATTTTTATAAAGGTCATAATGTTATTAACTTAAGAGCAAAAACACCTGTCAATGAAAACCTTAGTATTGGTATTTATGTTAATAATGTCGCTGATAAACACTATGCAAATAGAGCTGATTTTGCCTTTGGAAGTTACAGGTATTTCGTTGGCCAAAAAAGAGAGTTCTATCTTATGCTAGAGTCAAAGTTTTAAGATTATTAAATCAATCTTTAGGTTGTTTAACTATTCTTAAATAAGGTTTTGGTGCTTTCCAGCCTTCAGGAAATTTATTTTTTGCATCTTCATCATTTACTGCTGGAACTATTATTACATCATCGCCATTAAGCCAATTTGCTGGAGTGGCAACTTGGTGTTTTGCAGTAAGCTGACATGAGTCAAGTAAGCGCAAAACTTCATCAAAATTTCTACCTGTACTCATTGGATATGTAATCATTGCCTTTATTTTTTTATCAGGACCAATAATAAATACTGATCTAACTGTAGCATTATCAACTGCAGTTCTTCCTTCAGATGTTGAGCCTTCAGTTTCCGGTAACATATCATATAACTTAGCTATTTTTAATTCAGGATCTCCTATCATCGGAAAATTAACTCTATTACCTTGAGTTTCTTCAATATCAATAGCCCATTCTTTATGATTTTCAACAGGATCAACACTGAGTCCAATAATCTGGCAGTTTCTGTCATCAAAGGCTGATTTTAAACCGGCAACATAACCTAGTTCAGTCGTACAAACTGGTGTGAAGTCTTTTGGATGAGAAAATAACACAACCCAACTGTCCCCTGCCCAGTCATAAAAATCTATTTTGCCTTCTGTAGTTTCTGCATCAAAATTTGGTGCATCAGAATTTATTCTTAAAGACATTTTTTCTCCTAAAACAAATTATCTCTTTAATTTTTTTTATTATTTTTATTAGTAAATGTGCAATCGGAAATATTTTCAACGAAAACCATATTATATATATAATTTTTAATAAATTTTTTTCAAGTACTTTTAACCTTGAGGGTATGAAATTCCAGTTCCACCTAGACCACAATAACCATTTGGATTTTTAGAAAGGTATTGCTGATGGTAATCCTCTGCATAGAAAAAATCATTTCCTTGCGTAATATCTGTCGTAATATCAGAAAAACCATTTTCTTTTAATTGTAAATTAAAGACCTTCAAAGACTCATCGGCCAATGTTTTCTGTTTACTTGAATGGGTAAAAATTGCTGACCTATATTGTGTTCCTATATCATTTCCCTGCCGCATTCCCTGTGTAGGGTTATGTGACTCCCAAAAAGTTTTCAATAAAATATTATAATCTACTAGACTAGGGTTATAAAAAACTCTAACTGTTTCAGTATGACCTGTTAACCCTGAACATACCTCCTCATATGACGCATTGGGTGTGAAACCTCCCATATAACCGACTGCAGTTGAATAAACATTTTCAACTTCCCAAAATTTTCTCTCGGCACCCCAGAAGCAACCCAAAGCAAAATCGGCTATTTCGATATCATCTTCAAATGGTGGTTTTATCCGATTACCATTTACAAAATGAAGATCACTTACTTCAATAGGAATATCCCTTCCTGGTAAAGCTTGATCTGAAGTGGGTAATGGTAATTGCATTTTAAAATCTTATAATATTAGTTAAAATTTATCAAAAAAAATCAGGATAATAAACCCTTAGAAATAGCAAGTTCCCTAATGTCTTTTTCTGTACGCGGGCCTAAAACAGAAATAACTTTAGAAGATAAATAGGAACCTAAATTAGCACACTCATGGTGACGCATATTTTTACTTAAACCATATAAAAAGCCTGCAGCATATAAATCCCCTGCTCCCGTTGTATCAACTAATTTATCAGGAGGATATGCTACTACCTCATCAGTTTGAGAATCGGAAATAACTATAGAGCCATTGTGACCACGGGTGATAATAGATAGTTTTAATTGTGATCTAGAAGCTGAAATTGCATCTGATAAAATCTCTGTTTTAAATAGAGCCTTAAACTCTTCTTCATTACCAAAAACGATATCTACATTCTTTGTTAGATCTAAAATTTCTTTATGCCATTTAGTTACACAAAATGAATCAGATAAGCTAAGAGCGGTTTGAATATTATTCTTTTTAGCTAACTCCAAAGCTTTTTTACATGAAGACTTAGCTAAATCTTCATCCCACAAATAACCTTCAAGATAAACTATTGCTGAATTTGCAATACTTTCTTCATTAACCTCATCAGGAGACAATTGAGAAGCCGCACCTAAATAGGTCCTCATTGATCTTTGGGCATCAGGAGTTACATAAACTAGACATCTTCCAGTATCCAATCCTGTCTTGGAGGGGTTTGATGTGAACCTTACACCTGCATCATCCATATCTTTAATATACTCAATTCCTAAAGCATCATTTTTCACCCTTCCAATGAAGGCTGAAGACCCTCCCAAAAATGAAAATCCAACAGCTGAATTTGCAGCGGATCCTCCTGAAGCAACTTTATTATCTGGAATTATACTTTGTAATTTTTCAATTTCTTCTTTTTCAACGGGTCTCCACGATCCTGGTTCAATACCCTGATCATTCATAAACTCAAAACTTACATCTGCTAAAATATCAACAATTGCATTACCAACAAATAAACAATCATATTTCATAAAAATCATCCTTACCGGCAAGCATCATTTTTAATTTGCCAGTTATCAACCCAAGAATATACATCCTCTAAGAAAGAACACTTGTTATTAACTTTATATGACCTTTCATCATTTTCAAAAATATTTACAAGTTTGTCATGAGGAGCATATCCATTACTCATCCTTGGTGCATTTGATTGTTCAGTATCCAATATCATTATCCTATCTTTATTAATTCCGCCCTTAGGCCATTTATCCCACTGAACTGCATTTTCTAATTGAGCATTTGGATACCCATCTTTAGCAAAATGTGCCCAATATTGCATAATTAATTTTGATAATTTTATTCTTTCGGACTCATTTTTCTTAGTAAATAAAAATCTAGTCTGTCTTCCAAAATCAAAATCACCCATTACAAATGGAATTTCTAGACCATGTCCAGCGCCTAATAAAAAAGAAAAATCCATGCCCAAAATACTTGGTTGTTCATCCCAATCAAATCTATAAGCGTAAACATTTGAGTAGCCTCCATTCACTATTGCATCAGCAGGAGTATCTACAGCATTTGATCGCCAAGCTAAGCTCTGATAATCAGATTTAAGATCATAGAAGAAAGGATCCTTAACTATGAAGGTAAGATTTAAGATATTAGTAACTAATTCTTCATCAAAAAGATTAAATGTTTTATTTTCATCTTTATTGACACCAAGAATAATTGGAACATTTGCATGTCTATTTTTATCGCTTAGTGCAGCTAGAATACTATCTTTAGGTAAGACAAAATCATCTCCAATTATCCTTGCTAATTGTGTTGTGCCTTCCCAAACTTTACCCTTCGACCAATTTCTCATTAGGTCATGAGAATCCAAATTCATTAATTCTTCAATATTACCCGTCTCATGAAGATGAGTATTAATTATTCCTTCATTCAGCAGAGAATTAACAAATTCTTTTGTTGTCTTGTGTCTGTATCTATAATCTTTGCCCAGAGGATGAATGTTTCGATCTATCTCTTCAGCATCCTCTATTGAAGTGAGTGTAATTCCGCCTGATTGAGATATCGCTCGGTGAAATAAACCTTTAGCTAAAGGTGAAACATATAAGGCTATCACATTTTGACCGCCTGCACTTTCACCAAAAATAGTGATATTATTTTTATCGCCGCCAAAAGCTTCTATATTACCTCTTAACCATTCAAGCGCTTTAATTTGATCTAGTAGTCCAAAATTTGGCGAGACATCAATACCATCTGATTTATTTCTTAGTTCTGGATGAGAAAACCATCCAAATAAACCTAATCTGTAAGAAATTGTTACCACTATTATATTTTGTGATGCCACAAATCTTTCTGGGTTATATTCTGAAGTCATGCCACTGGAGTTACCTCCTCCATGAATCCATACCATCACTGGAAGTTTATTTATTTCTTTAGGGACAGAAGTTACACTATATGAAGGCGCATAAATATTTAGATACAAACAATCTTCATCACCAATTATATCTCCGGGTTTAGCTAGACCACCTCCAGTGAGAGATGATTGTATTTGTACGCAAGGGCTACCAAAATTTGTTGCCGCATAAACTTTATCCCAACTATTTACATTTCTTGGCGCTTTCCACCTTAATTTATCTACGGGAGCTTCTGCATAGGGCACACCAAACCATATGTGAATACCTTCTTCACCTTCAATTCCTATAACAGGGCCTGAGTTAGTTAATCGTAAAGAGTCAGGTGATGTTTTGATAATATCACTAGATGGTCTTATGGAATTAATCGTTTCACAACTTGTGAGAAAAAAGATTGATAGAAATATAGTGGTAAAAATATTTTTTTTCATTTTGTTTTCCAATATATTAACAAATAATATAGATTAAATATAAATAAAGGTTTTTTTAGCTTAAGAGGGGAAGAGCTATGGATAAAAAAGTGGAAAAACAAAGAGCTTCATACAGAACAATGGCTGAGTCTACCAAAGAAGATTGGGAAATAATTGGTAACTACGCTACAGGATTTAATGCTGATTTACCAAATAGAATTCTTGATCATTTAAAGATGCTAAGTGGTGATCATGGTGGATTTGCCGTTGATAGACTAGAACATAGCTTACAAACTGCAACTCGAGCTTATAAAGATAATAGAGATGATGAGTATGTAGTATGTGCCTTGCTTCACGATATGGGAGATATTCTTGGTTCATATAATCATGCTGAAATAGGTGCTGCTATTCTAAAACCATTTGTTTCAGAACAAAATCATTGGATGCTTAATCATCATGGCATTTTTCAAGGGTATTATTTCTTTGAACATCTTGGTTTAGATAAAGATATGCGCGAACAATTTCGAGGGCATGAACATTTTGAATATACGGCTCAATTTTGCCACCTTTATGACCAATGTGCATTTGACAAAGATTATAAATCTATGCCTTTAGAAGCATTTGAACCAATGGTCCAAAAAGTTTTAGCAAAACCAAAAGCTTCAATATATAAAGGCAGAAACTATTAAAACCTAAAATAATTAATGCAAAGAATAATCTCATCAAGACTTGCTTGGACTGCAGCAATTTTACTAACTGCAATTAATACCTATTCATTTGCTGATAGGCAACTTCCGTCCATTATGATACCCGAATTAAAAGCTGAGTTACTTTTAACAGATGCTCAGATAGGGTTTCTCTTTGGTACCGTTTTTGCAATATTTTTTGGAATAGCTACTGTTATTTTTGGAAGATTAGCTGACACCCCCTACAGAAAAAACGTCCTTATTTTTGCTATTATTATGTGGAGCCTATTGACAGGCCTTTGTGGAATTGCTCAACAATTTTGGGATTTAATAATATTTAGAATTGGAGTTGGTGTTGGGGAAGCAGCATTAGGGCCAATTGCATTAGTTGTATTTGCTGCATATTTTACAAAAGAAAAACTACCCTTAGCGCTTGGAATATGGGGAACTGGACCATTTTTAGGTTCTGCTCTTGCTGGTTGGGGTGGCGCTGCATTAATCACAAATATGGATATTATAAAACCTTACATAGGCTTTTTATCTAACTTCTCTGATTGGAGGATTACTTTCTTTTTATTTACAATTCCTGGTTTACTATTCGCATTATTTTTGAAATTTTTACCCTTCCCCGAAACTAATATTGAAAAAACGGAATCAGCTTCATTTATGCCCTTTTTTAAAAAGGCTTGGAAATTTTTCCTTCTAATGTTTATTGGAGTAACAATCACAGGATTAGTTGGTTATTCAGTTTTAGCTTGGGGAATAGAAATGCTAGTAAGGGTACATGATATTCCAAAAACAATAGCCGGACAAAATTTCGGTATTTTCAATATATTTCTTGGTATTGGAGGAAGCGTTGGAGCAGGAATCATAGCTAGCAATATGATTGTAAAAGGCACCATTAATGCACATCTTAAAATAGCTGGTATTTTTGTAATATTGTTATGGCTTTCACTTTTACTATTCACACTGTCAGATAATTCATTTTATTCTCAAATTGGTTTAGCAGGTATGATTTTATTTATGTCATGTGGGCCTGGCTTATATGGTGCTGCATTTCAAAGTGCCTCGCCTGTTAACCTTAGAGGAAGGACTGCATCAATCTATTATATAAGTGCAAATGTTATAGGATTTGCTTTAGGGCCCTTTGCCTTAGGCTTCTTTAATGACTTCATATTTAATGTTGAAAATGGATATGACCAAACAGGTATAAGATATTCTTTGCTTTCGATCGGAGTAATTTTATATCCAATTGCTGCTTTGTGTTTTTATAAGGCTTCAAAATTATTCTTACCTCTGCAAGCAGAAGCTGAGCAATCATAAAATTAAGATATTGACCTTGTCTTAATGATCTAACAATATAGTTTTTTTAGGACAAATTATGAAATACGAAACTCTAAAGTTTGATATAGATCAAGGTTTGGGAATTATTACTTTAAATAGACCTGAAGCAGCAAATGCTATTAATATTCCTATGGCTAAAGACCTTTTAAATGTTGCGATTGAATGTGAGGGAGGTGCTCCTGTAAGGTCACTTTTACTCAAAAGTGAAGGTAAATTATTTTGCGCTGGCGGAGATCTAAAATTTATTTCTGAACTAGATAATATAAGATCTGGTCTTGCAGAAATGTTAGGTTATTTGCATGCAGCTCTTGGAAAAATAGATCATCTTGATACACCCTTGGTAGGCGCTATAAGTGGAACAGCAGCTGGTGCTGGGTTGTCACTTGTTTCAGCTTGTGATCTAGCAGTTGCTGGAGAAAGTGTTAATTTTACTATGGCTTATACAGCGGCAGGTCTTACACCAGATGCAAGCTCAACATTTCATTTACCTCGATCAATTGGAAAAAAAAGAGCTATGGAACTAATGCTTACAAATAGAGTTTTATCTTCAAAGGAAGCTCTAGATTGGGGATTAATTAATTCAGTAGTAGCTGATGATAGTGTAAATGATGAAGCTGAAAAATTAGCAAGAAAATTAGCTAATGGCCCTACAAAAGCATATGCCGGAGTAAAAAATATGCTTAGACAAACATTTTCTAATGGATTGGAGACACAAATGGAAGAAGAGTCACAAATATTTGCTCAACAACTTAAAGGAAATGATGGGATAGAAGGTATAAAAGCATTTACCGAAAAAAGAAAACCTGATTTTAAGGGAGAGTAAATATCATGACAGATATTTCTGAAAAAGAATTAGAGAAAAAATTTGTAGAAGTCCTTGGTAAAAAAATGGCTTATCATGAAAGAGGTGAAGGTAATCCAATAGTTTTTCAACATGGCAACCCAACCTCTTCATATCTTTGGAGAAACATAATTCCACATCTTGAGAATCAAGGAAGATGCATAGCTATTGATCTTATTGGAATGGGTGATAGTGAAAAATTAGACGACCAAGGTGAAAATACATATTCTTATCATATACAAAAAAGATATTTTGATGCCTGCTTAAAAGAACTAAATATAGATAATAATGTTATTTTTGTAATACATGATTGGGGGTCATCACTAGGTTTCAATTGGTCATTTGAGAATCAAAATAGTGTTAAAGGAATTTGCTATATGGAGGCTATAGTTCAAAATCTTGTTTGGAATTCCTGGCCTGATGATGCGACATCAATTTTTCAAGGATTTAGATCAGAAGCTGGAGAAGACCTAATTCTTAAAAAAAATCTCTTTATAGAAGGTGTTTTACCAAGTGCAATTATTAGAGACTTAAGTGAAAAAGAAATGACAGTCTATAGAAAACCCTTCCTAAATGAATTAGAAAGAAGACCCACACTTGATTGGCCAAGACAAATACCTATAAACGGTGAGCCTGAGAAGGTTTGTGCAATTGTTGAAAAATATTCTGGGTGGATGTCAGAAAATGAAATACCAAAATTATTTATAAATGCTGAACCTGGGTCAATTCTTGTTGGAAAACAGAGAAAGTTTTGTAGGACATGGAAAAACCAAAAGGAAGTTACAGTTAAAGGAACTCACTTTATTCAAGAAGATTCACCTCATGAAATTGGTCAAGCAATCGCAGAATGGGTCAAAGTAATTTAAATTTTAAGTGAAAAAGTAAAATGTTCGAAAGAAAAAAACTCGATTGGGGGGAAGGCGAAACCTCATTCATTGAAATCTTTGATAACAAAGATAAGCCAGGTTTTCAATTCGCTCATGCTACCGGTTTTAATGCTTTAACATATAAAGAATTATTAGAGCCTTTATCTGATAATTTCAATGTGAGAGCTGTTGATGCTAGAGGTCATGGCTTTACTAAGTTAAAGGCAAACCCGCAAGATATGTATGACTGGAAAATTTATTGCGATGACTTAATAAAGTCAGTTGAGCTATTTGTTGAAAAAACTCAAAAACCTATAATTTTAAGTGGTCACTCAATGGGTGCAGCCTCAGCAATTCAAGTCGCAGCTATTCGTCCTGACCTAGTAAGTGGATTAGTCCTTGTAGACCCAGTTTTAATGACCAATAAAATTAAAGTAATTTTTAAAATAGGAAGGAATTACCCTCTTTTCAAAAATTTTCCCATCATTAAACAAGGTATGATGATGTCAGAAGCAACAAAAAAACGAAGAAGAAATTGGAAAAGTAAAGAGGAGATTTTTAACTCTTATAAAAATAAACTCATCTTTAAAACTTGGACTGAAACTACGATAAGAAATTATATTGATGGCGGAACAGAACTTATTGGCGATGAAACTCGTCTAACTTGTGATCCCTTATGGGAAGCTGCAACATTTTCATCATGGAAACATGATGCTATGGGTTTAATAGATAAACTCAATTGTCCAATAACTCTTCTGCAAGCCGAATTTAATAGTACCGCAAGAGGTGATGGTCCAATAAAATTGATGCAGCAAGATAAACTTGGAGTTCATAAAATAGTAAAAGGCTCAACACATTTTTTACCAATGGAATTTCCTGATATCATAAAAGAAGAAATTAATAGCCTCCAGAAACGCATAAATACCGAAAAAAAATAAACAATTTTCCTTCTACTCGTTCATAGGTTATTATTTAAATTGGAGGGTATAAATGGAGAATGATGAAATTGCGCCTACACAGGAACCTATATTTGAAATAGAGGAGACTCCTTTTGTTCCAATTAGAAACAAAGAAATAGACTATATTGGTGCTTTAGAAGGTTTTGTACTGGTTATTTTAATATGCATGATTTTACTTGGTATTGTTAAAAGGATGAATAATTAAAAAATAGAACTCTATTAGTATTTTATTTTTTAAGAACGCATTTACCATTATTTAATACCATTACATTTCTGTCCCTAACCCAACACCTAAATGAAATAACATTATCATCTGACCAAATTTCTGTGCTGATTTTTTCTCCAGGGTAAACAGGAGAGGAAAATCTTACATTAAATTCTTCAATCAATGTGCTATCATAATTACAGATATTAGATATTATTGTTCTACAGGCAGTACCATAGGTACAAAGACCATGTAAAATTGGAACATCAAAACCAGCAGCTTTTGCAATTTCTGGATCTGAATGCAAAGGGTTTCTATCACCACACAATCTATAAATTAAAGCTTGATTTGGTTCAGTATCTGCAAAGAATTCATCATCTGATTTCCTTTCAGGAATTGAGTGTGGTGCTGGAGCGCCATCACTTGGCCCGCCAAACCCACCATCACCTCTAGCAAAAGTCGTTGAGCTCAATGTACATAATAACTTTTCACTTTCTTTTAACTTAATATCAGTTTCAGTAATGATTAAAGCTCCTTTTTCTTTCCCTTTATCAAAGACACCTTTTACAGATGAGTCTACGAGGATATCAGCGGCATGTGGTAATGGTTCATACATCTTTAATCTTTGCTCACCATGCAAAACAAGTAAATAATTTATTCCACTTTCACGCATATTACCGGCACCCCAAGAAATTACTGTGGCCATTGAGGGAACAGTTTTAAGATCTCTCTCATAAACAAATTTCAATTCTTCATTATTTAATGGATCTTTACCAAAACCTATGCCTAAACCATAAAGCATAGTTTCCCTATCAGAATATGAGAATTCCTGATTCTTAGTCTCAAGAGACATTATTTTATCATAATCAATAGCCATTTATATTCCCTCTCGTTATTACTAATATTTATAATGTATTAATTTTGTTAATATATTAATATGACTAAAATTTTTATATGGAGTCAATTATGTCAGATACAATTTTAGATAAAAAATTTGAATGTTTTGATTTAGAGATTGAAAATAAAATTGCTAAATTAACTCTTAATAGGCCAGAAAAACTTAACAGTATGATTAGATCTTTTTGGGATGAGTTGCCTGAAATTATCACTGCTATTGATCAAGATGCTCTAGCAAGAGTTATTGTTATTTCATCAACTGGAAAACATTTTTCAGCAGGTATGGATCTTTCTGTCTTCTCACAAAATGATGTTACTAGCTCTGATAATAAAAATAAGAAAGAAGAAGGCCGTTTTAGAGGAAGCTTTTATAAGAACTTATTAAAACTTCAAGAAACATTTAGTTGTATAGATAATTCAAGAATTCCAGTTTTAATGGCAATACAAGGTGGTTGTATTGGTGGTGCGGTTGATTTTGCTTCTGCATCAGATATGCGATACTGCACTGAAGATGCTTTTTTCTGTATTCAGGAAATAAATATTGGAATGACAGCTGATGTAGGAACTTTTCCAAGGCTTCCATATTTAATTCCAATTGGGCTTGTAAAAGAACTTGCTTATACAGGACGGCGTTTACTTGCTGATGAAGCAAAAGAGTCAGGCCTTGTAAATAAAGTATTCAAAAGCCAGGATGATATGATGAATTATGTTATGGATATAGCCACTCAAATCGCAGAAAAAACTCCTTTAGCAGTTTGGGGATCAAAAGATATGATCAACTTTACTAGAGGAAGAACAGTGAAAGAAGGGCTTGATCGTATAGCTTTATGGCAATCCGGAATGTATCATCCTAAAGTTGATATGAAAGAAGCATTCGATGCTCAAATGGAGAATCGTGAGGCAGAGTTTGAAGACCTTTATCCATTAAAAAAAGATTTTGGACTTTAAAATTTTTCTTTATAGGAAAAAATCCAAGAAAAATTCAATGGTGATTTTGTATTAAATGAATTTTTGGATATTTCAATATAAGATCCTAAATCACCTGTTTTTAAATTCTTAGACCAAATAAACTCTAGACTTATATTCCTTTTTTGTGGTTTTAAGGTAATATTTTTTGTTTCATAAAGAATATTTTTTTCTAAGTCTCGACCAATAGGTAAATTTAATTCAAGCTTTCCTCTCTCTGCATAAGGTTTTTGTCTTAATAAAATAGAGAAAGTATCATTATCAAATAAAAATTTTTCTTTCCTAAGACCTATATCAAAACTACTTTCATAAACTTTGGAAATCCTATTTATATATAGGTCAGATTTCACTGGTAAGACCTGAGAAAAATTAAAACTAGCAATTAATTCATAATTTTTAGCGATTTTATATGTATTAAAACTTGAAAAAAATAACGACTTAGTATCACGAATATTCCCAAAGACACCTGAAAAAGAATGAGTTAGATATTTTTCTTTGTTTATTAAAATTCCAAATGAATTTGTACTCTGATATTTTTCTAAATTGTTATTTTTAAATGAAATATAAGAACCAAAAGACCTATTTTTTTTTGGTATTATAAATGAAGGAAGACTTAACCAATTTTCTTGTCTCTCCAAACCTGAAAAAACTGTAATGCTTAAATTTTTGGATATAAGATCTGAAGCAAATGAAAAACTAAATCCATCTTCAACACTCATCAACCAAGGTATTTCAAAAACATTACTATTCATAAAAGACTTAGATAATTTTAATCTTTTCTTAGGATTAAAAAGATGAGCTGAGGGATTTAATCCATAAAAAAAAGAAAAATCAATTGAACTATTTTGTAGTGCAAAACCTGCATCACTCAGTCTTAGACCATTATAACCATTAGAATTAGTTATGTTATCCCATGAAGAGAAAGTAAATACATTTTTTGTTGATGAATAATAGGTGTTTTTACTCAAATAATTGAGCCTATCGTGATGATTAGAATGAATGCTGTCTTGAAAAAAATTAACTGCTGGAACAAAAAATGGGGCGCCTAATACATCGAATAAGACAATATTGTCATTTTCAAGTGAAATTTTTAAACTATCTCCAAAAGACATCCCTGTTTTGATAAATGACTCCCTTAGCGAAAAGGAATTTTCTGAAGATAAGTTAACAGAGTATGCAGATAAAAAACCAACTGGCGAAATAGCGGCACCAAGGTCTAGAAGGCCTTGGCCATAGATATTCTCATCTGCATATTCGCCATCTTTATTTGCAGTCTTATATAATCTTTCAACGATTTCTTTTGCTGATAAATTATTTCTAAAAGCACCTTTTAAGACGGCTAATGCGCCGGTTACATGAGGAGCCGCAAACGATGTTCCCGAAGCATAAAGATAGGCCTCAGTCGGATGATTTTTTAGATATTCAAGAACATCTTCATTTAAGCTTGCTTTCTCACTTTCATTTAATGAAATATATAAATTATTTGGTATTGCAACATTAATCCTGCTACCTGGTGCTGCAATACAAGAATTTTTTACAACACCGCATCTATTCGACCAATCAGCAATTTTTCCCTCTCTATCAACAGCAACAACAGCTATATTGTTATCTTCTAATTCTGAAAAATAATAAGATAAACCGGCTAACCATCCAGGGTCTGCGGCATCAACCTTATCTCCATTTGTATCTCTGATACCGTTATAATTTCCTGCAGACCACACAAAAATTGTATTTTTATTTTCTTTGAGAGCATTGATAAATTTTGGAAAATTTAATTCAAAAATATCTTTTGGATAATCTGTAATTTGTCCAGTAAATCCAAAGCTATTATTTATTATGTCTGCTTTACTAGATAATTCATGATATAAATTTGCCTCAGTTTGATCATAAAAAGACCAGTCATAATCTTGGATAGATATTGGAACATAATCTCCATCTGCTGGTGGCTCTCCTAATTCAGTAGCAATAAATAAGATTTGTGATTCATAAGCCACTCCTTGCATATTACCGGGTATATCTTTTGCATCTCGTCTAGCTGCAATTATTGATGTTGTTGCCGTACCATGGAATTTTTCCCATGGAGTTGGTTCTCTATTTTCAGAATAAGTTAAAATACTATCTGGATGTAAAATACCCTCCTTCAGAAATTCATGATGCCCCCAATCTAAAGCTTCATCTACTACCGCAATAGTTACTCCCTCACCTGTTGCACCTATAACATAGGCACTAGATGCATTGATAAAGTCTAAACCCCATTGATTGAAATATTCAGGTGTTTCTATTTCTTTTAGATCTAATATAGGGAATAAGTTACTTGCAGACTCGTCTTCTAGTACATTTTCAGTAGGAACTTTAGAAATAGGAATATTTGAATCTGGACCTCCACCTCCTCCACCGCCACATGACATTAGAATGAAAACAAATATCAGATATGATTTTTGCGAAATAAAATAATTTTTAAACTTTGTCATCTAGGGCCCATATGCTTGTGATTTGAGAATTATTTTTTTTAGTATCAGTAATAATAGTTTTTAGAAAAATTACCTTAGTGGTTTTTTTAATTACAATATTTTTAACATCACACCCTTTTAAATCACTGGAAATATTTAAGGATCCAATATCTAAATTCATAGAAATTATTTTTGCATTAGATGAAATCTCATTGCTTTTTAAAATCTCTCCTTCTGAGAGCAATTTAAATAATTTTGAAGACTCATCATCCATAAATTTTATCTCTAACAGATACTTAATATAATGATTTGTTAATAATATTAAAATTTATCGAAATTGTGGCCATTCATAATATAAAAAACCTCATTATTTTTGTTAATCTAAGGTTAACTCTTTTTAATTTTTTATCAAAACTAAATTACTATTGTTGAAGTGTATTTTTTTTAATTAACTATTGAAAAAAAAGATTTTCTGTTCACAATACAGTTTAAATTTACTTAACAGATATCCTTAGGAGATAGCGATGACTAGAGAAGCAGTAATAGTATCTACAGCAAGAACAGGTTTAGCCAAATCAGGTAGAGGTGGTTTTAATATGACGCATGGTGCCGCAATAGCAGGACATGCAGTTAAGCATTCTATTGAAAGAGCAAACTTGGATCCTGCAGAAATTGATGATGTTATTATGGGATGTGGAACTCCTGAGGGTGCAACAGGCCAAAATGTTGGACGATTGGCTGCAATTTGGGCAGGGTGTCCTGTAACTACATCTGGAGTTACAGTTAATAGATTTTGTTCTTCAGGTTTACAAACAATTGCTATGGCTGCCGGTCGTGTTGTAGCGGAAGGGGCTGATGCTGTGGTAGGAGCAGGCGTAGAATCAATTTCTATGGTTTCAATGCAAGGTATTAATTTAAAAGATATAACAGAAGATAAGTTAATGGAATCATATCCTGCACTATGGATGCCAATGATCGAAACTGCAGACATAGTAGCCAAAAGGTATGATATTAGCAGAGAAAGTCAAGACGAGTATTCTCTACAAAGTCAGCAAAGAACAGCTGCTGCTCAAGACGCTGGTTATTACGAAAATGAAATTGTACCTATGGATACAAAAATGAAAGTTGTTGATAAAGAAACTGGTGAAGAATCAGTAGTAGATTATACAGTCGATAGAGATGAATGTAATCGACCTCAGACAACATTAGAAGGTTTGGCAGGTCTGCCTCCTGTTAGAGGAGAAGAGCATTTCATCACTGCAGGTAATGCTTCCCAACTATCTGATGGTGCTGCATCAGTTGTTGTAATGGACTCAAAACTTGCTGAAAAGAAAGGTCTAGAGCCTCTTGGAGCTTTTAGAGGGTTTGCTGTTGCTGGATGCGAACCTGACGAAATGGGTATCGGTCCTGTGTATGCGATTCCAAAATTATTGAAAAAAAATAACATGACAGTTGATGATATTGACTTATGGGAACTCAATGAAGCTTTTGCAAGTCAAACATTATATTGTCGTGACAAGCTTGGAATTGATAATGAAAAGCTTAATGTAAATGGTGGCTCAATTTCTATTGGTCATCCTTTTGGTATGACTGGAGCTAGACTTGTTGGTCACATTCTTCTTGAAGGGAAAAGAAGGAAAGCAAAAAATGTTGTTGTCACTATGTGCATTGGCGGCGGAATGGGTGCTGCTGGGTTATTTGAAGTTTACTAGTTTATGGCTCATCTGAAACCTTAATTACAAGTTTACCTGTATTTTCACCTGTGAATAACTTATTAACTGCACTTGGAGCATTTTCAATGCCTTCAACAATATCTACTTTATATTGAATTTTTCCTTCTGCCATCCATTTTGATAAAGCTTCTAAACTCTCAGAATATCTATCAAGATAATCAGAAACTAAAAAACCCTCTACAGTTAATCTTTTCATTAAGATATTTCTAAACATTTTTGGTCCGGGAGCGTCCCAATCATTATACATTGATATAAGTCCACAAACAGGAATTCGACCATAATTATTCATTAGTGTAAGAGCAGCATCCAAGGTTTCTCCCCCGACATTCTCAAAATAAATATCTATACCCTCAGGACACTTTTCTTTTAATGAATCTAAAATTTGTTCTTTCTTATAATTGATAACCTCATCAACCTTGAGATCATTTTTTAACCATTCACATTTATCATCGTTACCTGCAATGGCTACAACGCGACATCCCTTAATTTTAGCCAATTGACAAACAATAGAGCCAACGGCCCCGGCAGCAGCTGAAACAACAACTGTTTCACCCTCTTTTGGTTTACCAATATCAAGGAAACCAAAATATGCTGTTGGACCTGTAAAACCTAATACAGAAATGAGCGCGGTCAAAGGTATGGATTCTTCCGTTGGAATAGCGACAGCCTCTTCGCCAGGAATTATAAAGTACTCTTGCCAGCCACCATGCATGCCACCTTGAACAATGTCGCCTACTTTGATATGAGAAACTTTTGAATCTTCAACTATAGCGAGCGATCCGCCTGCCCTCATAATATCACCTATTTCAACAGGTTCCATATATTGATCAATGTCAGACATCCAAATTCTATTAGTAGGGTCTAATGAAAAATAGATAGTTTTAGCTAATATTTGACCCTCTGTAATCTCAGGTATTTCCTCAGTAACTAACTCAAGATCATTTTCATTAATTATTCCATCAGGTCTTCTTCTTAACCGCCATGATCTAGTTGTTCTATTTGAATTCATTTCTTTAACTCCTGTGCTCCAATGTTTATCTTAATGCGTGATTTAATAAAAAAAAGAAAAAAAAATAACACTTTTTCATTTTCTTTATTGACCTCGTGAACGAACACGCTACTATATTTTGTGTTACTCAATGTGTATCACCCTACTTATAGGGGTATTAAATAAAAAATTAATACATCTGCTACACTTGTATATATACAGAGATGATCTGCCCTAGGAGAAAACCCGATTCACCTTAAGAGGATCCGACTCTGAAAAAAAAGGATAAAAATGATGTTAATGGAAAACCTAGAAAAAACAAAGAAATCAAAAAGAAAGACTCCACCATTAACAATTTCTGGATATACTGACAGTGAAATGGAACAGCTATATTCACAAGCAAAATCTAAAGTTGGAGAGAAACCACCAACTGAAAATTTAAATGAACCCAAGATGGATTTTAAGGTAGCAGACAGAGCGGTTCAACATAGCGGAACAGGAAAAACTGTAAAAATAGATCCTTCTAGAGACTCTCTTTTAACAGATTTCGGAAGAGAAACACTTGAAGACAGATACCTAATGAAAGGTGAAAGCTTTCAAGAACTGTTTGCAAGAGTTGCATCATATTATGGCGACAATGATGAACACTCTCAAAGATTATACGATTATATTTCTCAATTATGGTTTATGCCTGCAACTCCAATACTTTCTAATGGTGGTAATAAAAGAGGATTACCTATTTCATGTTTTCTTAATGAAGCAAATGATAGCCTTGATGGAATAGTAGATCTATGGACAGAAAATGTATGGCTTGCATCAAGAGGAGGTGGCATAGGATCGTATTGGGGAAACCTTCGCTCAATAGGTGAATCAGTTGGAGGCGTAGGTAAAACGAGTGGAATTGTTCCATTCATTAAAGTGATGGATTCTCTTACATTGGCAATAAGCCAAGGGTCATTAAGAAGAGGATCGGCCGCAGTATATCTTCCTATTGATCATCCAGAGATTGAAGAATTCATTGAAATTAGACGACCAACAGGTGGTGATCCTAATAGAAAAGCATTAAATCTTCATCATGGTGTTTTAATAAGTGACTCATTTATGCGAGCAGTTGAAGAAGATGGTGAGTGGGACCTCAGAAGCCCAAAAGATCAAACCGTTCAAAAATCAATTCCTGCAAGATCACTATGGATAAGACTTCTAACAGCAAGAGTTGAAACAGGTGAACCTTATTTAGTCTTCAAAGACAGAGTAAATAACTTAAGGCCAGAGCAACAAAAATTAGCAGGCTTAGAAATTAAAACATCAAATCTTTGTAGTGAAATAACACTACCAACAGGAACTGATCATCATGGTAAAGAAAGAACAGCTGTTTGCTGCTTATCATCAGTTAATATAGAGAAATATTATGAGTGGGAAAATGATAAAGACTTTATTCCTGATATCATGAGATTTTTAGATAATGTTATACAAGACTTTATAGATAATGCTCCAGAAACAATGAATACAGCAGCATACTCAGCAATGAGAGAGAGATCGGTAGGTCTTGGCGTTATGGGGCTTCACTCATTTTTTCAAGCAAACAATATCCCTTGGGAAGGTGTTACCGCAAAATCATGGAATAAGAAAATATTTAATCACATAAAAGACCAAGTCGATAAAAGCTCAAGAGATTTAGCTGAAGTTAAAGGCGCCTGTCCAGATGCTGAAGAATATGGAATAAAAGAAAGATTTTCAAATAAGACAGCTGTAGCACCTACTGCATCAATATCTATTATATGTGGTGGAGCAAGCCCAGGAATTGAACCGATAGCGGCAAATGTCTTTTCACATAAAACACTTTCTGGTACTTTCACAGTTAGAAACTCCCATCTAAAAAGATTATTACAAGAAAAGGGTCAAGATAATGATGAGGTTTGGATATCCATCCTAAATAATCGAGGCTCAGTTCAACATCTTGATTTTCTCTCAGACCATGAAAAAGATGTATTCAAGACGGCAATTGAACTTGATCAAAGATGGTTAATTGATCTTGCTGCAGATAGAACAGAAATGATAGATCAGGCGCAATCTTTAAATGTTTTTGTCCCTGCTGATAGTAATAAAAAATATATCCATGATATCCATTACAGTGCTTGGAAAAAGGGTGTTAAAAGTTTATATTATTGTAGATCGCAATCAATTCAGAGAGCAGAAACTGGATCTTTCGATGAAGTCCAGAAAGAGGTAGAGGTAAAATCACCTGCTCAAAGTAAAAAAGATGAAAAAAAATCAAAAACTCTTGATGAGATGGTTGCAGAATCAAGTATAAACGATGATGACTATGATGAATGTCTATCCTGTCAGTGAGTAAGAAATGTCCCTTTTAGAAGAAAGATTAGTATATAAACCGTTTAAATATCCATGGGCCTATGAAGCATGGCATACTCAACAACAAATCCACTGGTTACCAGAAGAAGTACCTCTTGCAGAAGATGTGAAAGATTGGGAAAAAAACCTATCTGAGGCAGAAAAGAATCTTCTTACACAAATTTTCAGGTTTTTTGTACAGGCAGATGTTGAAGTAAATAACTGTTATATGAAACACTACTCGCAAGTATTTAAACCAACAGAAGTTCAAATGATGATGGCAGCTTTCTCAAGTACAGAAACAATACATATAGCTGCATATAGTCACCTTCTTGATACCATTGGAATGGCCGAAATAGAATACAGTGCTTTTCTTGAATACAAAGAAATGAAAGATAAATTTGATTTTATGAGAAAATGGGGTGTTGAAACAAAAGAAAATATAGCTAAAACTCTTGCCGTATTTGGAGCTTTTACTGAAGGCGTTCAGTTGTTTGCATCATTTGCTGTTTTATTAAATTTTCCAAGATTTAATAAAATGAAAGGAATGGGACAAATAGTTACCTGGTCTGTAAGAGATGAAACTTTACATACTGAATCTGCAATCAAACTATTTCGAACCTTTGTTTCTGAAAATCCAGAAGTTTTAACACCTGAACTAGAGAAAGATATATACAAAGCCTGCGAAACTGTAATTAGTCATGAAGATGCATTTATTAATCTTGCTTTTGAGCTTGGTGGAGTTGAAGGTCTCGAAGCAAATCAAGTTAAAGATTATATCAGATATATTGCTGATCTTAGATTAACCCAATTAGGAATGGAAAAACTTTTCAATATAAAAGAGCATCCGTTACCATGGATGGTTGAAATGCTTGGCGGCGTAGAGCACACTAATTTCTTTGAAGGAAGAGCTACTGAATATTCAAGGGCATCCACTACAGGTAGCTGGGAAGAAACATTTAAAGAATCATTTGGGACATAAAGTTAAGCTTTAGTGGCTTCTTTTTCCATCAAAAACACAAACGAAGTATAATTTTTCTTCACCACCTGTATTTTCAACTCTATGATGAACATCATCTTCAATTAGAACTATATCTCCAGACGAAACATCAAATTCAGAAACTTTTCCATTGGGGTAAGTCAATGTCATAGAGCCCTTACCTCTTATAAAGGTATAGACTTCCTCTTGACCAGCATGTTTATGTCCGCTGGTAGAATGACCGGGATTAAGATCGGTGCTACTTAATACTAAACCTTTTAATGTTGTGTTATCGACAACTTTGTAACGTTCATCTTCTTTGGCCACTTCTCCACCAACATTATAATTTCCTGATAATTTCAATATATTTGCCTTTATATCTTATTACAATTTAACAAGTGTTTTACCGATATTATCGCCATTAAACATTCTCTTGTATGACACCAATACATTCTCTAAACCATTTGTGATGTCTGCTTTAAATTTTAATGAACCTTCTAAATACCAATCATGCATAATTTTTTCTATTTTTGGTCCATCCTCTAAAAAATCTGGGCAGAAAAAGCCTGTGATAGAAGCTCTTTTCATCAAAATTTGATCAAAATTATCCGGTCCAGGAAGCCTTGAACCTTTTTCATTGTATTGTGCTAATAATCCAGATAACGGAATACGTGCATATAAAGCAAGATTTTGAAGAACCGTATTTAAAATATCACCAGCAACATTATCAAAATAAATATCAACACCCTCAGGACATAAATCTTTTAAGGATTTATCAAGATCATCAGTTTTATAATTTATTGCGTGATCAAAACCTAGATCATTAACTAGCCAGTCACATTTTTCTTTGCTTCCAGCAAGCCCTATAACCTTACACCCTGCTTTTTTAGCAATTTGCCCAGCTAGTGATCCCGTTGCTCCAGCGGCTGCGGATACAAGAAATATTTCACCCTCTTTCGGTTTTCCAACTTCCATAACTCCAACATATGCTGTCCATCCATTCAAACCTAAAACTGACAAATAGGCTGCTTCATCTTCTAAGCCAGCCTCAAGTTTCAAAAAGCTATCTGTTTCAACAATTGCATAATCTGCCCATTCACCAAATCCACGAACTAAATCACCTTTAGAAAAATTAGGATTATCTGACTCAACTACTTCTGCAAGACATACCCCTACCATGCTTGAACCAAGATCAATTGGAGGCTGATAACTATCTTGCCTATCACTCATCCACATTCTAGTTCCAGCATCCATAGAAATTATTTTCGTTTTAATTAAAATTTTATTATCGCTAGGAGATTCAAGGTCTTCCTCAACTAAGGATAAAGCTTCTTCAAAATTCAAACCTTCTGGTCTATCCATTAATTTCCATACTTTTCTTTTCATTGTTTAACTCATAATCTATTCCGGCTAAGATTATTACATAAACTTGATTTTTGGAATAATTAAATAAAAAAGCCGCTTAATATTAAGCGGCTTTATTAATAAAATTAGTGATTATTTTTAGGCCTTATCGAGAGCCTGGGTTAAATCAGCCTTAATATCATCAATATGTTCAATACCTACAGATAACCTTACATAACCGGGTGTAACACCAGCAGCTAGTTGTTCTTCCTCGGATAATTGACTGTGCGTAGTGCTTGCAGGATGTATTGCGAGACTTCTTGCATCACCAATATTTGCAACATGATAAAGTAACTCTAAAGAATTAATAAATTTCTTACCTGACTCAACGCCTCCTTCTAGTTCAAAGCCAACAAGGCCACCGTATCCTCCTGAAAGATTCTCATCAGCTCTTTTTTTATAATCACCTTCCATCAATCCAGGATAAATTACATTAGTAACCTTGTCGTGAGAATTTAAGAAATTTGCAATCTCATTTGCATTTTTACTATGCTCTCTAATTCTTAAAGGAAGAGTTTCTAATCCCTGTATAAATTGAAATGCATTGAACGGGCTCATTGCTCCACCCATATCTCTTAATAGAGTTGTCCTAGCTTTAAGAATAAAAGCTAGTGGCGTTAGAGGGTCTGGAAGCTGAGAAAAAACTGCTCCATGATAAGATGGATCTGGCGTATTCAACGCAGGTTGTCTATCACCAGCACCAGCCCAATCAAAACCACCGGCATCAACTATTATTCCACCAATAGATGTTCCGTGACCACCAATATATTTTGTAGTCGAATGAACAATAATTGCAGCACCTTGATCAAATGGTCTACAAATTATTGGGGCTGCGGTATTATCAACGATTAGAGGAATACCTTGTTTTCTACCAATCTCCGCCACTTCCTTTATAGGAAAGACTTGTAATTTTGGATTTGGTAAAGTTTCAGCAAAATATGCTCGTGTTTTTTCATCAGTTGCATTTGCAAAATTATTGGGGTCTTTAGGATCTACAAAACGCACCTCTATACCAATATCTTTAAAAGTATTACTGAATTGATTCCATGTACCACCATATAAATCTGTTGATGAAACAATGTTATCACCTGCTCTTGCAATATTTTGAATAGCATATGCAGTTGCAGTTTGCCCAGATGAAACAGCTAAAGCTGCAGCTCCACCCTCTAAAGCAGCAATTCTTTGTTCAAGTATATCGCATGTAGGATTCATTATTCTCGAATAAATATTTCCTAACTCAGATAGTGCAAACAAATTTGCTGCGTGCTCAGTATTATCAAATTGATAGCTTGTTGTTTGGTGAATTGGGACAGCTACAGAATTGGTACTTGCATCTGATCTCCAACCAGCATGTAAAGCTATAGTTTCTGGATTTTTTAATTCATCACTCATGTTTTACCTCCATTATCTGGGAGACAAAAAAACCCGGCATCTACCGGGTCTCTCCCAGCCTTTTTTAGCGATTTCTTTTATGTGGCCGCAAGCCGACTGGCTCAAATCACCACATTCCGTAAAATACGGATAATGAAACTTACATCTGTAAGTTTTTATTGTCTAGCTTTTTTTATTTAGGCTATTTATAGCTGCATAAACTAATGTTTGAGCTTGAGGGCGGAGAGGATATCTTCCAGAGGGGATTAATTGAGTAAGCAGTATAGAAAATAATTCCTCTTTTGGATCAATCCAAAAAAAGGTGCTTGCCATTCCACCCCATGAAAAACTTCCTAAACTAGCTGGAATACCTGAGCGGATTTGATCAATTATGACTGAAAAACCTAAACCAAAGCCTGCACCATCAAATCTTGTTTCAGAAAAACTACTATCACCCATATCTTGAAGAGTATTGTTGTTAGGAAGATGGTTTTGGGTCATAAAATTAACAGTTGTAGGACTTAAAATTCTATTTCCTTTAAAAATACCTTTATCCAAAAGCATTTGGCAAAAATTAGCATAATCTGAAATTGTTGAACAAAGACCTCCTCCTCCGGACAAAAAATTTCTATTTTCGGAAAATTCATCTTTTCCAGCAATATGACTAAGGGTCATCTTCTTTTTTTTGCTTCCAAGCATAGTCTGATAACAATCTGAAAATCTTTCAAGTCTGTCATTCTCAACATAAAAGCCAGTATCCTCCATCTCTAAAGGTTTAAAAATATTCTCTTTAAAAAAATCACCTAAGGACATTCCTGAGACAACCTCAATAACTCTACCTAATACATCAATAGAACATGAATAATGCCACTTTTCTCCAGGCTCAAATAATAATGGAAGAGTTGATAGCTTGTTACAAAATTCATCTAAATTCATTTCTTCCTGCGTTTCTATATTTTTATAATCATGAAGACCGTTTTTTTTATATAAGCCTATTGCTGGATGTCCCAACATAAAGTCATAAGTAAAACCTGCTGTATGAGTTAATAAATCACTTATTAATATTGGATTATCCAGGGGTCTAGTTTTATAATTATTAATATCGCCAGACTCCCACACCTCTATATTTTTAAACTCAGGTAAATAGCGATAAAGTTCATGTTCAAGTCTGATTAAACCTCTTTCATAAAGCATCATAATCGCCACAGAAGTTATTGGTTTTGTCATAGAGTAAATTCTAAATATAGTTTCATCATCTATTTCTTTTTTAGTTTCTATATTTTTAAAACCTTGATGTGAATAATGTGCAACTTCTCCAAATCTTGATACCAAACATACAAAATTAGGGATTCTTTCTTGTTTTAAATATGAAGAAAAATATTTAGGAATATATGATAGTTTCTTTTTATCAAATCCTAGTTTTTCAGAACTTGAACCTTTATTTAGATAGTTAGAAATTTTTTCTTTATACAATTTATTTCACTTTAAACATTAATATCAAAAACAACTTTAATTGATCCTGACTTTCGATTATCTGCAACTTTAAATGCCTCTTCAGCAGAATCAAGAGGAAATCTATGTGTGATAACCTTATTTCCGAATTCTGGATTTTCAAATAAGATTCTTGCTGCATTATCTATATCTCTTCCATTATCCCCACTGGCATCATAAATTCTTGAAGTGTAAAAACTTCCTTCTTTATTTAATATTCCTAAACCTGGCAAAATTATGTCTTCCCATCCAGCAGCCAAACCAATAACTTTTCCACCTGGTTTCAATAATTCAACACATTTTGCGAGTGCATCTGGATTACCTACTGTATCCACAACTCTGTCGTATTCACCCTTGGGTTCATTTGCACCCCAAATTTCTGCTGCTTCTTTTTGATGGTCGTATCTAGCAAAAAGATCTACCTCACAACCCATCCAATAAGCAGTGACAACTGCACATTGACCTATTGATCCTCCTCCAACAACCGCTACTCTATGCTCAGAGTTGGTATTAGTAATTTTGTATCCATGGACAGCTACAGCAATAGGTTCAACCAATGAAGAATTTTTTAAGTCCATATTTTTATCTAATGCTACAAGACAATGATCGGGAACTAACATTTTTTCTGTCATTCCTCCATCTGTAGTTGCTCCTAGAATATCAAATTCTTCAGAGGAACATAAATTATACTTTCCTTGCTTACATTCAGCACATGAACCACAATAATTTAATGGCTCAATGGCTACAGGGGTTCCATCTTGCAGAAAACCAGATATTTCATGGCCTGCAATATGAGGAAGGTGCATGCCTGAGTGTAGAAGATGCATGTCTGTACCACATATTCCGCATGTACTTATATTAACTAATACGCCTTCACCTTTTGGCTTCGATACATCTAATTTATTAATTTTTCCTTTAGAATAATTAATAGCTAGCATTATTTTCCTCTCATAATTTGCTTGAAAAGATACACTATAAGTATAACATTTCCTAATGGATAGTAATTCAACGGAAATCTATGATGTAATAATCCTTGGAGCAGGAATCTCAGGCCTAGGATCTGCATACAATCTTTTACGTAATAAAAATTCATCATTTCTTATATTAGAAAAAAGTGAGGGTGTTGGAGGCACTTGGAGAGAAAATACTTATCCTGGACTTTGCTGCGATGTACCTTCTCATTTTTATTCTTTTTCTTTTGCTATGAATCCTGATTGGACAAAAACATATCCTGAACAGTACGAAATTTTAGATTATCTTGAAAATATAACTGATAAACTTAAAATTCGTCCTTTTATAAAGTTTAACAGTGAAGTTCTTGAATCACGATACAACGAAAAAGAGAATTTATGGGAAACCTTTTTAAGGTCAGGAGAGAGATATAAATCTCGATCGCTAATAAGTGGACTTGGACAGCTAAATAAGCCTAAATGGCCTGAAATTCCTGGAATTGAAACATTCAGTGGACATAGCTTTCATAGCGCCGAGTGGGATCATAGCTATGATCTTACTAGTAAGAGAGTTGCTGTTATTGGAAATGGACCAAGCGCAATTGGCTTCATACCAAAAATAGCAGATTCTGTTTCAAAAATGACGATTTTTCAGAGAAGCCCAAATTGGATAACTCCTAAACCTGATAGATTATATAACTCATTTGAAAGATTTTGCCTAAGATATGTTCCCCTTTACGCAAGAATGTACAGATTTTATTGGTATTTCATTCAAGAAAGAAACTACCTAGCATTTTATCAAAAACATAACTTTTTTACAAAATTCATTGAGAAAGCAATTTCTGCAATTTTGACTAGGTTTAAATTATTTGATTTCGAAAGAGTTTATACAGCAGGTGCATTAATGTTAATTGATGAACAAATTCAGGATGAATCATTTAAAGAAAAACTAATCCCTGATTATCCAATTGGGTGTAAGAGAATTATCCCTACAAACGATTATTTTCCTGCATTATGTAAAGATAATGTAAGCCTAGAAACATCATTAATAGAAAAAATATCAAAAAATAAAATTCACACAAAAGATGGTCGTGAACATGAGGTTGATGTCATCATATACGGTACAGGCTTTGATACAAATATTTTTATATCCCCAGTAAAAATTACAGGATTGGGTGGAAAAATTCTAGATGACGCCTGGAAAAGCGGAGCTGAAGCCTATAGAGGAGTAATGGTTCCTTATTTTCCTAATTTCTTTATATGCTATGGTCCAAATACAAATACTGGACATGTTTCTATAATTTATATGATTGAATCCCAAATTCTATTCATTATGAAATGTCTTAATTATATGAAGAAAAATAGTCTTGAATACATCGATATTAAGGATGATGCGATGCAGGCATACAATAAAAAAATTCAAAATAAATTATCTGAAACTGTATGGGCTGGAAGTTGTGGAAGTTGGTATAAAACAGAAGAAGGAAAGATAATAAATAATTATCCAGGATATGGTATCGAATATCACTGGATGATGGCTAGGCCTAATTATTCAGATTTCAATGATAATCTTAAAAGTAATAATTAAGATTAATTTTATAAACCCTCAATATCTCTATAAATATCAAGAATTTCAGGATTCATAAGAGCTTCAACATTTTTTAATTCTTTTTTATGTATTATATTTCTAACTGCTAGTTCAGAAATTTTTCCTGATCTGGTTCTTGGAAAGTCATTAACCTTAAAAATCTTAGCGGGCACATGCCTTGGGCTCGCACCATTTCTAATAGCGATTTTAATTTTATCTCTTAATTCATCATCAAGCTCTATATTTTCTTGCATAATTAAAAAAAGAATTATTCTTTGATCATTTTTCCATTCTTGCCCAATTGCAAGAGCCTCTTTTACTTCAATTAAAGACTCAACTTGTCTATAAATCTCTGCTGTTCCAATCCTAATTCCACCAGGATTTAATGTTGCATCTGACCTTCCCTCGACAATAAAACTATTTCTATCGGTCTCAATAACAAAATCTCCATGATGCCAAATATTATTATATTTTTCAAAATATGCTTTTTTAAATCTCTTATCTTTCGCATCATTCCAAAATCCCAATGGAATTGAAGGAAAGGAATTTACACATACAAGTTCGCCTGGTTTATTAAAAAGTCTATCGCCATTATCACTCCATGATTGGACATCCATACCAAGTGATGAGCACTGTATTTCGCCTCTCTTGACTGGCAAACAAGGATTACCATGAACAAAACATGCTACAATATCTGTTCCACCAGATATTGACGAAAGTTGTATATCTTTTTTTACATTTGAATAAACCCAATCATAACTTTTGGGAGCTAAGGGTGATCCAGTTGAGGCAAAGACACGAAGATTCTTAAAGCTATGCTTCTCATTTGGTTTTATTTTTATTTTATTTAGGCTGTCTATATACTTTGCCGATGCTCCAAAAAAACTTAATCTTTCTTTTTCAGCAATTTCGAAAAGAATTAATGGATTAGGAAATATTGGTGAGCCCTCATATAAAACTAAGGTTACTTTTGACGCCAAAGCAGTAACCATCCAATTCCACATCATCCAGCCACAAGTAGTAAAGTACATAATGCGATCATTTTCTTTCATATCACAATGATATTTATGCTCTTTAATATGCTGTATTAATGTTCCTCCGGCAGAATGAACTATGCATTTTGGTTTGCCAGTGGTGCCACTTGAATAAAGAATGTATAGAGGATCATTAAAAGAAACTTTTACAAATTCAAATTTGTCATTATTTTCTTCTGATAATATTTCATGCCAATCATTATTATATTTAATGTTTGTTTCATCAATATATCTAATATTTATTGTTTTTTCGATGGATGAAATCCTATTAGAAATATTATTAGCTTTATCTCTAATATCATATTTTTTTCCACCATAAATATAGCCATCTGTAGTTATAAAAATTTTTGGATTACACTGTCCAAACCGGTCAATAATTCCTTCCTCTCCAAAATCTGGAGAGCATGATGTGAAAATAGCTCCTACTGCAGCTGTTGCCAGCATTGAAATAATAGTTTCTGGTGAATTTGTTGCTAAAACAGCAACTCTATCACCTTTCTTTACGCCATTTTTAACTAACCATATTGCTAGAACTTCAACTTTTAATTTTAATTCTTTTAAAGAAAGAGACTTTTTTTCTTTTCCCTCACCATAAAATATTATGGCCTCTCTATAATCTTCACCAACTAGTAAGTTTTCTGCGAAATTTAAGTGACCTTTTGGAAAGAATTTACTTTTAATTAAATCATTATAGTCACTAATTATGCTTTTTCCTTTGGTGCCAATAATGTTTGCGTCATCCCAAACTAAATTCCAGAATTCTTCAATATTATCTATCGACCATTTATGCAAAAGATCATAACTAAATGCTTCAGTATTTGATAATTTCTTTTGAAAAGCTTTTTCATATAAAGAAAACATATTTGAATCTTTAATATTACTTTTTTTTGGCTCCCAAAGTATTTCTGACATTTTATTCTTTTTATTTTTAACTCAATGCATTTTTAAGATCAGAGAGAATATCATCTATAGTTTCAAGTCCTATAGATAACCTAATAAGGCCATCCTTTATTCCCAACTCTTCTCTTTTTTCTTTCGGGATTGAGGCATGAGTCATTGTTGCCGGATGACTTACTAAACTTTCAACTCCGCCTAAACTCTCAGCAAGAGTAAAAACTTCAAATTTATTAAGTATTTCTCTTACATTGTCTATATTTCCATCAGTTATAATAGACAGCATTCCTCCAAACATATTCATTTGTTTTTTTGCAATATCGTGATTCTTATGACTCTTGAGACCAGGATAAATTATTTCATAATTAGTGAAGTTTTCTTGTAAAAATTCTGCAGCCAGCATAGCATTTTCACAATGTCTTTCCATTCTTACAGATAAAGTTTTTAAACTTCTCAAAAGAAGAAAGCTGTCAAATGGACCAGTAATTGCTCCGCTGGCATTTAATAAATAATCAATCCTTTCTGATAAGTCAGATCTTTCTTTTGAGATAACAGCTATTCCTGCAACTACATCTGAATGACCTCCAATATATTTTGTTGCCGAATGCATAACTATATCAAATCCCTGATTTAGCGGTTTTTGAACCCATGGAGAGCAAAAAGTATTATCACAAACTGCAATTATATCTCTATCTTTAATTAAATCTGTTATCGTTCCCAAGTCTATCACCTTTAAAAGAGGGTTAGTTGGTGTCTCCAACCAAATCATTTTTGTTTTTTCATTTATGGCATTTTCAATATTTTTTGGATCTGAAAAATCCACAAAATCACATTGGATTCCCGAAGTCCTTTTTTTTACATTCTCAAATAACCTATAAGTCCCACCATATAAATCATCACACGCAACTATATGATCACCTGAGTCTAAAAGATCAATAATAGTTGATGTTGCAGCCATTCCTGAGGCAAAAGCATGACCAGATCCACCATTCTCAAGGTCTGCAATACACTCCTCTAAAGCTTTTCTTGTTGGGTTTGAGCTTCGAGAATATTCATAGCCCTTATGCTCTCCAGGGCCCTCTTGCTCATAAGTCGATGTAGCGTAAATTGGAGTCATAACGGCTCCAGTCGATGGATCACTTGACTGACCAGAGTGAATTGAACGAGTTTCAAAACCTTTTTTATTTTTACTCATATATCTAATTCCTTTTCAAATATGCAAGCAGATCAATTCTAGTAATAATACCAACAAATTTTTCTTCTTTTAAAATAATAGCGATATTGTTTTCTTTTAATAATTCAATTAAATCCTCTAAAGAAGAATTAATTTGAAGAGATACATAATTTTTTTGCATACATTCTGATACTTTCTTTTCAAACCCTTTGCTATTTGTACAATGATTTAAAATATCGTTTTCTGTAATCATGCCAACCAATTTTTCTTCATCTAATATTGGTAACTGAGAAATATCTGAATTATTCATCCTATTAAAAGCTGTAGCAAGAGTATCTTCCGGTTTTACATAAATTATTTGATTTTTATCTGCTCGAAAAGCAATTACATCCTGAAGATCTCCTTGAGGATCTTTTATTATTAGATCGTTATGAATTAACCACTTTTCATTATAAGCCTTAGATAAGTATTTATTGCCAGTATCGCATATTAAAGTAACTACTCTTTTTTCTTCTTTTTGATTTTTGCACCATTTAATGGCCCCTGCAAATAATGTCCCTGCTGAAGAACCAGCTAAAATACCTTCCTTTTTTAACAATATATGTATTGCTTCAAAAGCTTCTTTATCAGAAACACTTATAGCATCATCTATAACTTCGAGATCGCAATTATTAGGAATAAAATCTTCTCCAATCCCCTCTACAAACCATGATCCTCCCTCATACTTATAAGACCCTGTCGTAACAGCATCTTTAATTACTGATCCTATCGGATCAGCAGCAACAATAATTGTTTGCGGAGAAACTTTTCTTAGATATCTACCAACTCCAGTTATAGTGCCGCCACTTCCTACTC
>CACLQD010000008.1 GCA_902609025.1 uncultured PS1 clade bacterium | reverse complement strand
TTTGGAGGTTTATTAATTACATTTCCTTATTTTTGTCTGGAAATATATTCTTTCATATCTCCAGGGCTTTATAAAAAAGAAAAGATTGCGATGGCGCCATATTTTATTTTTTCACCAATATTATTTTTAATTGGTGCTGTTACTGTTCAATTTTTTATTATGCCGTTGGCTCTCAATTTTTTTTCTGATATTCTCGGTAATGCTATTAATTTCTTTTTTGACTTCTTTAAGTTCTTTTTGATTTGTGATATCTACATCATCCACAAGAGATTCTATTGAGGTTCTTATCTCCTTTGAGTAGACCCATAATTTTGAAAAAAAATTGTGTATAGCCCTTAAGACAACCGGTAACTCTTTAGGTCCAAAAAAGACAATTATCAAAATACTTAAAAGTAATAACTCGTTAAATCCAAAATCAAACATAATGGAAATTATTCTTTATCTTCATTATCCTCGATAGCAGTATTATCATCATCATCAGACATACCTTTTCTAAAACTTTTAATACCACTAGCCAAATCTGTCATAAAATCTGAAATCTTGCCTCTACCAAAAAATATAAGCGCCAATATTACAACTAGTAAAATTTGTAACCAACTAGGAAACATTAAATTTCTCCATCAATTTCAATTGAACTTATAGCATCAATTTCTTCTATGTCGTTATCATTTATTATATTTTCAGGATATAAATCTGGAGGAAGATTATTATCTAAAAGACCCATTGATTTTAATTCTTTCATATCTGGAAGATCTTTTATGTTCTCAAGATCAAAATGAACCAAAAATTCATCTGTTGTTCCATATACAATGGGATTACCTAAAACTTTTCTTCGACCTTTAATTTTAACCCAATTCATTTGTAGAAGCGTATCAATCGTTCCAGGTGAAACATTAACACCTCTTATATCCTCTATTTCTGCTCTAGTTACTGGTTGATGGTATGCAATTATAGATAATGTTTCTATAGCAGCTTTAGATAGTTTCTTTTGGGCCTTAGCTTCTCTTTGCATTATAAAAGATAAATCTTCGGCTGTTTTAAACATAAACTTATTACCAACTTTTTTTAATTCTAATCCTCTATCCTGATAAATATCTTCAAGTCTATTAATTATTTCATCTATATTTGAATTTTTAGGTAATTTTTCAGATAAAGTTTTCTTATCTAAAGGATCAGATGAGGCAAATAATAATGCCTCAACTATTCTTAATTGATCATTTTTGCTAATTGGTACTTTACTGTTATCAAAATTGTTTTCATTCATTAGGCCCTTATCTCCTCTTTATTTTTACTTTCTTCCTTGTCTAGGTTCTTAAACCTTATACTGCCAAAGTTTTTATTTTGGTTTATTTCTATTAATCCTTTTTTTGACATTTCTAAACTAACATTAAAAATTGATGCAGCTGAACTTCTTCTATATGCTGTTGCTCTTTCGCCGGTGTCTTTTGAAGATGGTATAAAATCTAAAAAATTTATCCATTCAATAGATAAACCCAACATTGCTTCTAATCTTTTTCGAGCATCCTCTATTGAAAGAATTGGTAAAGGTTTTGGCGACCAATTTACTACATAATTTCTATTTCTGACTTCACTATATGATTTCAAAATATCAAACATTGTATCTTTTTGTGAATATGTTTTTACAGTTTTAATTATTTCAGGCATTCCCCTTCTAAACAATCTTTCACCAATACGATTTCTATTCATGAGACTATTACCTGTATTTCGCATTGCTTCTAATCGCCTTAATCTGAAAGCTAAAATTGCAGCCATTTCTTCTGTTCCAGGTTCTATTTCCTCAATAGGAAGTAATAGCTTTGATTTAAGATAGGCAAGCCATGAGGCCATGACTAAATAATCAGCGGCAAGTTCAATATCGCGGGAATCCATTTCAGTAACAAAATCTAAATACTGACTTGTTAATTCCAAAATTGAAATTTCTAGCAAATCAACTTTTTGTTCTTTAGCTAAAGATAAAAGAAGATCTAATGGTCCTTCGAATCCATCTAAATCAACAAAGAAATTTAATTGGCCATCACTATCCATATACTATATATAGCGCCTATAATTACTAAAAACACTAATTAAATGCTATTTTAGAAAAAAGTATATAAAAAAATCTTATTTTAAATATAATTAATTTAATATTAACAATAGTTTATATAAAAAAAGCAATGCTTTAAGTTAGTTTTTATTTATTGGGATTTGATTAAACAGGTAAATTGATTATCAATAAGGATATCACAAATCTTCTTTGCTTCTTTATAACCATCAATATTAATTGATATGATTCGGTGTTTTTCTTTCATGGGTATTAATAGCTTTTGATTCAAAGTTATTCTACTTGGATTTTTTATTGAATTAAAAAGCGCTAAATCATCTATAGAAACTCCATATAATGCAGCTATTCTTGATAATGTATCACCTTTCTTAATTCTTATACTTTTTTCCTCCTGAATTGTTTCAATTTCCAACCTAAGTTTATTAATCTCATTTAAAGTTTTTAACTTTTTTATATGTAATTGAGCATCTTTGTAATTTTCAAAAGTTGCATACCTAATTGTAAAAAATCCCTTTTTTTCTTTTCTTGTGTTTAATAAATCTTCAGTACTTTGACATGGGGTATTTTCATTCCAAAGAGAATATACACATGGAGTTATTTGTGGATCTTTCATTTCAGGCGGATTAAGTGGTTGTTCTTTTATTGGGTCATTATTTGTTAAAATTAAAAACTCTTTCTCATCAAACAATATCTTATAAATTAAAAAAAATACAAAAATTATGAATATTAAAAGAACATATTTAATATATTTTATTAAATTCATTTATAGCTCCTCAATTGCTTCAATTCCTAGTAATCCTAAACCAGTTTGAATTGTGATTGAAACAGCAAAAAGCAGGGCTACCCTTGCTAGTGATAGGTCGATTTCACTTTTATCTAATATATGAATACGTTTGTTATCTATTTTTAGATTCCAATATTGATGAAAAGAAGAAGCGAGATCTCTTAAATAGTAAGATATCCTATGAGGCTCCATAAATGTAACTGACTGTTCTATTACTTTTGGAAAATTGGCTATTTGAAATATTATCTTTTTTTCGTTTTCATTTTGTAAAAAAGTTAAATCGGCATTTATTAAATCTTTATCTTTAATATCTCTCCCAAGTTTTTCTTTTGAATTTCTAATTAGCGAAGATATTCTTGCATTTGCATATTGGATATAAAAGATAGGATTATCATTGTTTTCATTTTTAAAAACTTCGAAATCAAAATCTAATTGGGCGTCATTTTTTCTTGAAACCATCATAAACCTGACCGCATCCCTACCAACCTCGTTAACGATTTCTTTTAATGTAATAAAACTTCCTGCTCTTTTTGACATCTTAACAGGCTTTCCACCTCTAGATAAACGAACTAATTGACAAGTTTTGATTTCGAGATTTGCCCTTTCATTGGTTACAGCTCTAACAGCCGCCTTCATTCTGGCTATATATCCTGAATGGTCAGCTCCAAAGATATTTACCATCCGAATAAATCCTCTTTCATATTTATTTAAATGATAGGCAATATCTGGCATAAAATATGTCCATTGACCATCATATTTTTTTACAACTCTATCTTCATCATCTCCAAAACTTTTTGATTTAAAAAGGATATGTTTCTTTTCAATCCATTCATCTTTTTTGCTACCTTTGGGTGGGCTTGTGCTGCCCTTATAAAGTAGTTTTTTATCCTCAAGATATTTATATGCTTTATTTACATGACCTTCCTCCAATAATGCTTTTTCTGAGATAAATACATCATGCTTTATTTTAAGAGACTTAAGATCGTTTTTAATAATATCCATTACATTAGATATCGATTCTTTCTTAAAAAAATCTAACCAATAATTCTCATCTTTATCTAGGAATTTTTTTCCATGCTCTTCACTAATTTTTTTTGCTATAGGAATTAAATACTCTCCAGGATAAAGGTTATCCGGTATTACAATTTCTTTATCTGAAAAATTTTGCAAATATCTTAAATAGACTGATTTTGCTAAATTTCTAATTTGCTCACCTGAGTCATTAATATAATATTCTCTACAAACATCAAAACCCACAAAATTAAATATATTAGCTAGCGTATCACCAAAAACTGCTCCTCTTGTATGCCCAACATGTAAAGGCCCTGTAGGGTTAGCTGAAACATACTCAATGTTAATTTTTTCACCTTTTCCAAGTTCTTTTTTTCCAAAATTTTCTCTATTTTTTAAAACCTCTCGAATAAAATCATGTAAAATAAAATCTTTAACAAAAAAATTAATAAAACCTGATTTTGCTAATACAATGTCTTCAAAATCGCCACTATCTTCAAAAAACTTTTTAACTTCCTGGAATATTTGATCTAAGTCCTTTTTTAATTTTTTTGATAAAATAAGTGCGACATTTGTAGAAAAATCACCGTGAGAAGTATCTCTTGGAAACTCAAAAGATATATTTGATAAATCTTCTTTTGAATAAGATTTATTAAGTTCAGTAATTAAAATATTTTTATATTTTTCTAATATATCCATCTATAAGTTCTTTTGCTTAATAACCTTTGCATGATTCGCAGTTGCAGATCGATCAGTCATAGACGCTATAAAATCACAAATAATAATTGCTTTTTTAGATAGATTTTGACCATCGCAGTCTTGTTTAATTTTCAAAGGAAGAAGATTATTGTTAGTTAATAATATATCAAAAAGCTCTTTTATTATTTTACGTCCATTATTCCTATCACTATCCATTGAAGAGTGTGAATAAACTCTTTCATTTAAGAATTTTCTTAGCTCCTTGTCTTGCTTTTTCATTTTATTAGAAAATGTTGCAACGGGATAATCATGGCACCTAATGTCTTCGACGCTTTGCGGTTTTAATATTCCTAAATTCTTGTTTGTTTGTAATAATAAGTCATTAACCATAAAACCGATCAGTCTACGGACTAACTCTTGAATTATCATAAAATCATCGAGACCAGAATATTCCTTTATTATATCTTGATAAATCGTATCAATTAATTCAATTTCACATATATCTTTTATTTTGAATTTCTTTGCTCTAAAGCCGTCATCAATATCATGATTATTATATGCTATATCATCTGATAAAGAAGAAATCTGTGCCTCTAAGCTTGCAAAAGTAGAAATCTCTAAATCGTAATTTGAAATAAAATCTTTTACAAAAAATCCTATTGGAGATTTATTTTTATAATTTTTAATTGGGCCATTATGTTTTAATATTCCTTCTAATGTTTCCCAGGAAAGGTTTAACCCATCAAAATCAGGATATCTTTTTTCCAATCCAGTAACAATTTTAAGTGTTTGAACATTATGATCAAATCCCCCGAAATCTCTCATACACTCATCTAAGGCTTCCTCGCCAGAATGTGAAAAAGGTGGATGTCCTAAATCATGGGACAAGGCCAATACCTCTGATAAATCTTCGTCTAATCCCAAAATACGAGCAATAGTTCGAGCTATTTGGCTAACTTCAATTGAATGAGTAAGTCTGGTTCTATAGTAGTCTTCAGTATGAGCAATAAAAACCTGTGTTTTATGTTTTAATAAACGAAAATGCTCTGAATGAATAACTCTATCTTTATCTCTGTGAAAGGGATTTCGATGTTGGCTTTCGGATTCAGAGTAAAATCTTCCTCTACTATTATGAAAATCGGTTGCATATTTAGCTTTTTTATACACGAGTATATCCATTAACAAAAAGAATCATTAATAAATATACTTAGTATAATTATAAAGTTTTATTAAGCACTTAATGCGCTAAAACTGCCAACAATAATAAAGCTACAATATTGGTTATCTTAATCATAGGGTTAACAGCTGGTCCTGCGGTGTCCTTATAAGGATCACCAACCGTATCACCCGTTACTGCAGCTTTATGAGCCTCAGAGCCTTTTCCACCATAATTACCATCTTCAATATATTTTTTTGCATTATCCCATGCGCCACCTCCGGCAGTCATAGAAAGAGCAACAAATAATCCTGTAACAATAACACCTAGAAGCATTGCGCCAAGAGCTGAAAATGCATCACTTTTTGTAGCAATAAAATTGACACTATAAAAGAGGACTATCGGTGATAATAAAGGTAGTAAAGATGGCACAATCATCTCTTTAATTGCAGATTTTGTTAGTAGATCAACTGCTGAACTATAATCAGGTTTATCTTCTCCAGTCATAATTCCTGGTTTTTCCTTAAACTGCTTTCTTACTTCCTCTACAATGGCTGAGCCTGCACGACCAACAGCTGTCATTCCTAATGCCGCAAATAAGTAAGGAAGCATTCCACCAACTAATAAACCCACAACAACGTAAGGGTTTGAGAGAGAAAAGTCAGGATTCACTCCAAAAAAATAACTTCCCTCAGAAGCATTAGATGAAAAATATTCTAAGTCTGCTGTGTAAGCGCCAAAAAGAACTAATGCTCCTAAACCAGCTGATCCAATTGCATAACCTTTTGTAACTGCTTTTGTAGTATTTCCAACAGCATCTAAAGAATCAGTTGTTTTTCTAACTTCTTCAGGAAGTTCAGACATTTCGGCTATTCCACCCGCATTATCTGTAACAGGACCAAAAGCATCTAAAGCAACAACCATACCTGCTAATGCCAACATGGTAGTTACTGCAACAGCAATACCGAAAAGACCAGCTAATGAATAAGTAATAATAATTCCAAAAACAATCACTAAAGCAGGAAGAGCTGTTGATTCCATTGAAATTGCTAAACCTTGAATGACATTTGTTCCATGTCCTGTTTCAGAAGATTTTGCAATTGATTTAACTGGTCTATAGTCTACGCCTGTATAATATTCTGTAATCCAAATGATCAAACCTGTTATTGCTAATCCTGTTACACCACATATATATAAATCTAAGCCATTAAAACTCTTTCCTGATACAGTAAGAGAGGTTCCAAAACCAACAACTAAATCAGTAACAAAATAAAGAACAACCAATGAAAGAATTGCAGTTGCGATAAATCCTTTATAAAGAGCACCCATAATAGAGTTGCTTTTTCCTAATTTAACAAAATATGTTCCAAGAATAGATGTAATTACACAGGCTCCACATATTGATAAAGGATAAATCATCATAGTTTCATTTCCTGCAAAAAATATTGAGGCCAAGACCATTGTGGCAACAACTGTTACTGCATAAGTTTCAAATAAATCAGCTGCCATACCAGCACAATCGCCAACATTATCACCAACATTATCAGCAATAGTTGCAGGGTTTCTTGGATCGTCTTCGGGTATTCCGGCTTCAACCTTACCAACTAAATCACCCCCAACATCAGCACCTTTTGTAAAAATACCTCCTCCAAGTCTAGCAAAAATAGAAATTAAAGAGGAACCGAAACCTAGAGCCACTAAAGCATCTATAACTATTCTTTCATTTTCAGGAATCCAAAGATTTGTTAAAACATAATAATAAACGGCAACGGCAAGTAATGCTAGGCCCGCAACAAGCATACCCGTTACGGCTCCTGATTTAAATGCAATACTTAAGCCTTCAGCCAGACTGTTTGAAGCGGCTTGAGTTGTTCTTACATTTGCTCTAACTGAAACAAGCATTCCAATATATCCAGCTATTCCAGATAATACTGCTCCAATAAGAAAACCGATAGAAACCTCTAATCCAAGTAGAAAATATGAAATTACCAATATTACTAAACCAACTATAGCAATAGTAGAGTATTGCCTAGATAAGTATGCACTTGCACCCTCTTGGATAGCGCCAGCAATTTCCTGCATTTTTTCATTTCCAGTATCCGCTGAAAGCACTGAAATCGATGTAACAATACCATATACTACAGCTAAAACACCTGCTCCTATTATTAAGTGAATGATTTCCATTTAATCCTCCGAATCCTTATGTAAATACTGAGCGAACATGCCAAAAGTTAATATAAATATCAAGCTAAAGCTTAATATAATGAATGAGTAAAACCCCCTAATAAACTATTGAAATTTTTATCAATAATTTTTATTCCTTTTTTTCTTGTCATTCGGCCTATTTTTGTAACATTTTTGTGTTTATCTAATCCTTTTGGTCCTGTAAATAAAATTTGGTAATCATCACCACCTTTTAAAATTAATTTTTCATATCTTTTGTTAGCATTTAAAAATTTAATAACTTCCTTTGATTTTGGAATTGATGAAAATTGAATCTCAGCGCCTAACTTACTCATTGCGCAAATATTATTTAAATCATTTAATAATCCATCGGAAATGTCAGTGGAGGCATTTGCTTTATTTCTAATTAAATTAATTAAGTTTATTTGCGGTTGAGGCACAAGATATTTTAATATTAATTTTTCTTTTGCTCTTTCATCAAATTTAATTTTCTTCTTTTTAATGCTCATTCCAATAAAGGCATCACCTATTGTTCCGCTGACATAAATTAAATCTGAAAACTTAGCAGATGATCTTTTTATAATTTTTTTTGATTTAACCGGGCCAAATATTGTAAGACTTAAAACAGTCTTACTTTTTGTTGAAACAGTATCACCGCCAATTAGATTAAGATCATAGTCTTTTAGATCTTGATGAAAAGATCTAAAAAAAGAATCCAACCATCTTTGATTAATTGATTTACCAGAAGAAAAATTTAATAAACAAAACTTTGGTTTAACGCCCTTAGAAATTAAGTCGCTGATGTTAACTCGTACTAATTTCTTAGCTATTGTTTTAGGGTCATCATCACCAAAAAAATGTATATCTTCTGAAATGGTATCTGTTGAATATGCAAAGTTATCAACAACAGCTACATCATCTTCAAAATTCAATGAATATTTAGTTTGTTTCGCGATCGTTTTTATATATTTTTTTATAAAATCTGTTTCTTTAAGCATTATAAATCTATTATTTAATTACATTTCTTGAAACCGCATCTAATACAGCATTAATTAAAGACGGCTCCTCTCCATCAAAAAAAAATTTTGCTATCTCAATGTACTCATTGAAAATTACTTTTTTTGGAATACTTTCCTCATGAATTAATTCATATGCAGATATTCTTAAAATAGCTCTAACAAGTGATTCTATTCTTGATAATTTCCAATTCTTTAAATTTTTATTAATAAGATCATCAATATTTTTTTGATTTTTTGAAGCGCCTTTTACAAGTTTTTTAATATAATTCTTATTTGGTTTGCCTTGATTATTTATTTTTTCTAATTCTATAAAAGAATCATCAGAAAAACGTTTCTGAATAACTTCAAATGATTTTCCGTTTAATTCCATTTCATAGAGAATTTGGACGGCAAATAATCTTGATGAGCTTTTACTAGAATTTCCCATTCTTAATATCTATTAATAAATTACACGCATACGCGGCATGATATCCTTTATTGGTTGTGTCATCTAGACTTCTGTCTAAAGCTTGCTTTTTGTTATCAACAGTTAATATTGAATTTGTAATTATAATGTTTTTTGAAATTGATAATTGAATTATTCCAGAGGCAGATTCATTAACCACTATGTCGTAATGTGATGTTTCTCCTCTAATTACACAACCAATAGCAATGAAACCAATATCAACATTGTCAGTATTAATTTTATCGTGGATTAAATTAATAACTAATGGGATTTCTAATGCGCCTGGAACATTAACTATTTCGTGATCAATATCATTTTCATTTAAAAAATTTTTGGCTCCGTCAACCAATCTATCACTTATTTCTTCATAATAATTTGCATTTATTATATGTATTTTTTTTGCCATTATCTAATCAACCAAAGGTACTCTTTCATTAATTTCTAAATTATATCCTTCAATATTTAATAAAGTACTTTTTGAATCTGAAATTAATTTAATATTCCTTACCCCTATATCTAATAAAATTTGAGCACCTACCCCATACTCCCTTAATTCAATCTCTTTTGAAGGATCGTTATTATTAATTTTTTTTAAATTATTAGATATAACATTTTGGTTTGTATCTCTTATAAAAATAAAAACACCAAAACCTATATCATTAATTTTCTTAAAACCCTTATTAATAAGGTTTTCTCTTGAAGATTCTATACCCACTAAATCTTGAAAAACATTTACGACATGAACTCTTACAGGTGTAATTTTGCTTTGAGCAATATCGCCTTTTACAAAAGCAATATGCTCCGATTTATCAATATTATTTTTATAAACTGAACAATTCCATGTTCCAAACTTAGGAATATCTATCTCTTTTGTTAAAACTTTTGAAATTATATGATCGTTTCTAATTCTGTAATTTATTAAGTCAGCTATAGTGCCAATTTTTAATTCATGAATTTTTGCAAACTCTATTAATTCAGGTAATCTAGCCATTGTTCCATCATCATTCATTATTTCACATATAACTGCCGATGGGTCTTTTCCAGCTAACCTACTAATATCTACTGCTGCTTCTGTATGTCCAGCCCTAACGAGAACCCCTCCATCTTTAGCCTTTAAGGGAAAAATATGACCGGGAGTTACAATGTCTTCTTCTCGTGCTTGGGGATTAATTGCCGTTTGTATAGTTGTTGATCTATCTTTAGCTGAAATACCTGTTGATATTCCCTCTTTTGCCTCAATAGATACTGTAAAAGGTGTTTTGTGTCTTGATTTATTATCATCTGACATTAATTTAAGATTCAAGTGATCCGCCTTTTCTTCTGAAAGAGGAAGACAGACAAGGCCTCGACCATATTTTGCCATAAAATTAATCATATCAGGAGTAGCATCAATTGCAGGAATGACTAAATCTCCTTCATTCTCTCTATCTTCAGCATCAACAAGAATAAACATTTTTCCTGTTTTTGCTTCCTCAATAATATCTTCAATAGGTGATAGATAATTTTTCATATTATTTACTTTTCAAAACATACCTTGCAATGGGGTCTACTTCTAAATTAATTTTCGAGTTTATAGCAATATCAGACCATGTGGTAAACTCCTTAGTATGTGGGATAATATTTACTGAAAAATTTGGTTCTTCATTATCATTTACATGATTAACTGTTAATGAAATTCCATCTAAAGAAACAGAACCTTTTTCAACAATAAATTTACTAAATTTTTTTGGATACTTTATTATATATATATTGCTATTTTTATCTTCATGAATTTCAGATAATTCCCCTAGACAATCAACATGGCCATATACGAAATGACCGCCCATCTCATCACCCACCTTTAAGCTTTTCTCTAAATTTATTTTAGTTCCCTCTCTCCAAAATTTTGTAGTTGTTTTATCATCAGTTTCTTTTGATACTTCAACTTCAAAAAAATTTTGACTTTTCTCAGACCCTTTATTTGTAACGGTTAGGCATACGCCTGAACAAGCTATCGAAGCACCAATATCAATTTCTTTACTATTATATGAACAAGCAACTTTAATTAATCGATGATTATTGTCTGTAATATCAATAATCTTGCCTATATCAGTAATTATTCCAGTAAACATTATTTTCTTACCTTATAAACCTTAAGATAATTATTATCTAAATTAATCATATTTTGAAGAAGCAAATTTGGGCTATTGTCCAGATTATTAATATTAAGCTTACCAATACTTGGTTTTCCCTCTTCACCTATAATTTTTTCCGATGAAAACCAAAAAATTTTATTCAAATGAGAAGAATTAACTGCAGAAGCTATAAGTTTATTTCCTCCTTCAATTAACAAGCTATTGAATTCCATTTTACCAAGAAATTTTAATGCACTATTTAGTGATAATCCTTTTTTTGTTTTTGGTATTCTTATTACTTTAACGCCTTTATTTTTTAAAACTTTAATTTTTCTTTCAGGTGAAAATTTTGATGTAAAAATTATCGTTTCATTTTTTTTTGCTGTATTAATAATTTTAGAATTAATTGGAACTTTAAGATTTGTATCCATAACTAATCTTGAAGGAGAAAATTTTGTAAGTCCTGGTAACCTACAAGTTAAAGATGGGTTATCTTTTAAAATTGTATTTATTCCGACCATAATACCATCATTAAACAGTCTTAATTTATGGCCATAATTTCTTGATAACTTATTGGTTATCCATTTTGATTTACCATTTTTTAATGCTGTTTTTCCATCAGCTGAACTTGCTATCTTAATATTTATTCCTGGAACACCATAACTAACTCTATTAAAAAATTCATTATAAAGATCTTCAGTTTCCTCAGTCAAAATACCTTGTAAAACAGTTATTCCAGAATTTTTTAATTTCTTTATACCTTTTCCATTAACTAATGGATTTTTATCTAAAGAAGCAATAACAACTCTTTTGATTCCGCTTTTTATTATTTCATTAACACAGGGTGGGTTTTTACCTGAGTGAAAACATGGCTCAAGGGTTGTATATAATGTTGAACCAGCTTCAATATTTATACCACTCAATGCTATTTTTTCCGCATGAGGTGATCCATTTGTCCCGGTACTTCCAGTAGAAATGATAGTTTTATTCTTTGAAACAACGACACATCCTACTGAAGGGTTTACTCCTGTCATTCCTCTGTTCCTCTTAGCTATATTAATAGCTAGATTCATAAAGAAATTATCATCCCTTATTGTTTTCATGGTATTTATTTCTTAAAATAGATTGCAGAGCAATTCAATCATCAATTTTACTTGGAGGATTATCAAGTTCGCCAACAAAATCCTCAAAATCGCCAACTGCTCTAAAATTCTTATAAACTGAAGCAAATCTTACATATGCAACCATATCTAATTCTCTTAGTGCTGCCATAATTAAACTTCCAATTAAGTTAGAAGGAATATCTGACTCACCTGTGCTTTCTAATTGACGAATAATACCCGTTACCATTCTTTCAATTTTTTCAGGATCTATATCCCTTTTTCTAATGGCAATTTGAACAGACCTCATTAATTTATCTCTATCAAAAGGGGTTCTTCTTCCTGATCTTTTAACAACAGTTAAATCTCTCATCTGTATTCTTTCAAAAGTTGTAAATCTTCCACCACATGCAAGGCATTGTCTTCTTCGTCTAATTGAAGACGCTTCCTCTGTCGGACGAGAATCCCTTACTTGAGTATCTTCATTTCCGCAGAAAGGACATCTCATAAATTTCCTCCATAAATAGGGAATTTTCTGCAAAGATCTATTACTTTTTTCTGAACTTCTAAAATAGCTTTTGTATCAACACCATCTAATTGAAATCCATTTAGGACTTCACAAATATAAGTTCCAATTTTATGAAACTCCGCCTGTCCAAACCCTCTTGTTGTACCTGCAGGAGTTCCTAACCTTATACCTGATGTTATAGTTGGTTTTTCAGGATCAAATGGAACACCGTTCTTATTGCAAGTTATATTTGCTTTTCCTAATACATCCTCAGCTTCATTACCTTTTATTCCTTTTGGTCTAAGATCTAGAAGAACAAGGTGACTGTCTGTACCTCCAGAAACTATATCAAAACCATCCTCAAGAAGTGTTTGAGATAATATTTTTGCATTATCAATTACATTTTGTGAATAATTAACAAATTCTGGTCTTAATGCTTCACCAAAAGCTACAGCCTTCGCCAAAATTGTATGCATGAGTGGTCCACCTTGTATTCCTGGAAAAATTGCTGAGTTTATTTTTTTTGAAATATCCTCATTATTAGTGAGAATTAATCCTCCCCTTGGACCTCTTAAGGTTTTATGTGTAGTTGTGGTAACAATATCTGCAATTGCTATTGGTGATGGGTAGGTTTTGGAAGCTACAAGACCTGCAAAATGAGCCATATCAACTAACAAATAAGCATTTATATTATTTGCTATTTCTCTAAATTTTGCAAAATCTATTACTCTTGGATAAGCAGATCCTCCAGCAATAATTAGTTTTGGTTTATGCTGATTTGCAAGAGACTCTACTTCATTAAAATCTATTAAGCTGTCATCTTTTTTTACACCATATTGAATCGCATTAAATAACTTTCCTGATTGATTGGGTTTTGCGCCATGAGTTAAGTGACCTCCAGCATCTAAGCTCATACCTAAAATTGTATCTCCAGGCTTTAGAAGAGCTTGAAAAACAGCTTGATTAGCTTGCGATCCTGAGTGAGGTTGGACATTGGCGTATTTTGAATCAAATAATTCACATGCTCTTGAAATAGCAAGATCCTCTGCTAGATCAACATATTCACATCCTCCATAATATCTTCTGCCTGAATATCCTTCAGCATATTTATTTGTCATAATGGAGCCTTGGGCATCTAAAACAGATCTAGAAACAATATTTTCTGATGCTATTAATTCAATATGCTCTTGTTGCCTATCAAATTCCTGAGATAAAGATTCGTATAATTTTGGATCAGCTTCTTTTAAGCTTTTTGAAAAGAAATCTTCAAAATCTTCATATTGTGCTGTTTTTGTTGTTTCTGACATAATTTTGAATAATCTTTCTAAATAAATACAATATTTTGTATATCGGTTTATGTAATAACACAAATATTTTTAATGTTGCCAAAGATTTTTTTTAATTAAAATTTCTTTTAAAGCTGAAATTTTGTCTGTCATTATTCCGTCTACTCCAAGGTCTATGAGTCTAGTAATTTCGTTTGCATCATTTATTGTCCATGCAATTACTTTAATATTTAATGATTTTAAAAAATCTACATGCTTTTTATTTAACAATTCAATTTTATATCTTTCAATTGGAAGTGAAGATATCAAAGGTAAAACATTATGCTTTATATTAAATATTGAACATAATTTTGTTTTTACTATTTCTTTTGGCCCCATTGATGAAATGCACTTATTACTAAATTCTTCACGGACATAATCTAATCTCTGTTGATTAAATGATGCAAAACAAACCCTATCAATGGCATTCATTTTTCTAACTAATTTTATTAAAGGTATTACACTTTCATCTGATTTCATGTCTATTGAAAAATAATTTTGAGAAAAAGAATCTAATAGATCTTCCAAAAAAGGTATCTGGAATTTATCATTAACTCTAATTTTTTTTAATTCTTGTGAAGTAAAATCTCGAATTTTTCCTTTATAATTTGTTACTCTATCTAAGGTGGGGTCATGAAATGCCATTAACTTTTCATCGGCATTAGGATGAACATCTGTTTCAAGATATTTGTAACCAGTTTCTACAGCAGCGGAAAAAGCTTCATAAGTATTTTCTGGTGCAAATTCGGTACCACCTCGATGAGCAAAAGCCATAAATTTACTTTTATTAAAAGATATATGCATTTTTAATACCTTATAAAAAATCAATTAAAAACTTATACTATTAATTATATTTTAATTTAATTAAAATTATACCTATGGAAATTACAGGATATGATAAGCAACTAATTAGAAGGTTTATAGCATCAATAATAGATATAGTTATTGTCCTAAATCTATCTTTGTTGGTTTTTTTGTCTATTAAAATAATTAATTTCTTTATCTTTAATTTATTTTACACTTCATATTATTTTATCATTCCTGTGGTTATTTCATCATATTTTATTTTAACTTTAGGTGGAAAAAAACAAGCAACATATGGGATGATGATAATGAATTTCAATTTATGCCTTAAAAAAGGAGATAATTTCACAAAAAAACATGCTTTTATCCACTCTTTCCTTTTCTTTGCAATTCTTCCTCTTGGAGTAATTACTTTAACTTACTTTATTTACCCTTTATTAAATGACAAAAGAGCCTGTATTCATGATTTACTCTATAAGGTTCGTTTTAAAGATTTAGGAGAAATTTCTTAATGACACAAGAATTTTATATGTGGATAGTTTTTGGATTAACATTTCTAACTATGATATTGTATTCATTGGATAAAATAAGAATGGAGATAATTTCTCTATTTTCAATCGTTGTTCTTTTATTAGTCTTTCAAAACAGTCCTATTTTAGGGCTTTCTTCAGGGGGACCAATAAATATTAATTTATTGTTACAGGGTTTTGCCAATCCAGCACTAATAGCTTTAATGAGTTTATTGGTTATTGGACATGGTTTACTAGTTACGGGCGCTCTTGAAGATATAGCGGTTTGGCTATCGGGGGATAGAGACAAGAATACAATTTATAAATTTTATGGAATTATGGTCTTGGTTTTTATTTTAAGCGCAACATTAAATAATACGCCTATTATTATAATGTTTATTCCAATAATAATAGCAATTAGTAAGCAAATGGATGTCTCTTCACGATCAATTTTAATTCCGCTTTCCTATGTCTCAATATTGGGTGGCATGACAACATTAATAGGGTCATCAACAAATTTACTTGTTTCAGGAACTACCTCTAATCTGATTGGACGTGAACTAGGTTTTTTTGAGTTCACAAATCAAGGAATAATCTTAGCTTCGGTAGGTTTTATATATGCAATTTTTATTTTACCTAGAATACTTGAAAGAAAGAATAAAGGTGTTGTTGAAGATAACAAAGAAAATTTTGAAAGCGGCAGAATTTACTTGGTAGAAATTGCAGTTAAAGAAGAAAACCCCTTAATTGGCAAAAAATTTACCTCTGGTATCCTATCTGACATTAAAGATACAGCAGTGAATGTGATATTAAGAGATGGTGAAAAAATCCTACCCCCATTTGAGGATATTGAAATAAAAATTGGTGATAAGTTAGTTCTTGAGATTACAAAAAATCAACTAACTGAAAAAATAAGATCTAACGACAATATTTTTAACTCTATAGATGATAATAATTTTTCATCAGAAAGAGGGGTTTTAATTGAAGCTTCAGTTACACCTAGATCATTTTTTATTGGAAGAAATCTAACACAAACCAACTTTGAAGCAGAAACGAATTGTAAAATCATTGGAATTAAGAATGATAAAAAATTCTTAAGAAATTTACCTCGATATCAAAAAATGGAAGCAGGACATATATTATTAATAAAAGGTGAGGAAGAGGATATTAAAAATTTAAGAGGGAAAAAAGAAATTTTTCCAATTGAATGGTCAGCTATATACCTACCAGCTAAACAATTTATTCTTCGATCCAGAATCATTTTTGCTGTTACAATTTTATCTGCTGCAACTGGTCTGTTAAACATTACAGTAGCAGCATTACTTGGTGTAATTTTAATGTTATTAACAAATGTACTTACTATAAGGGATGCTGTATCTGCCCTCGATACAAAAATATTTTTATTAGTTGCTTCATCAATAATGCTATCTACGGCACTTCAGGAAACAGGCGGAGCCCTCTATATTGCCGATTTTTTAAAAAATCTTTTAATAAACTTTGATATGATAACAGTATTATCATTATTTTTTATTTTTATTGCGGTAATTACAAATTTCTTAAGCAATAACGCAACTGCAGTATTATTTGCTCCAATAGCAATTAACCTTGCTAGTGATTTTAATATTCAACCTGAACCATTTATTTATTGTTTAATTTTTGCGGCTAATTGCTCTTTTGCTACACCCATTGGATACAAAACAAATCTCTTGGTTATGGGTCCAGGAAATTATCAATTTAAAGATTATCTTACTTCAGGAATCCCACTAGTTTTATTAATGTGGTTAAGCTATACAGTTATGATTAGTTTTTTTGGTTACTAAATTGAATAAATTAGAAAATACTCATAAAGAAGATTTTTATATCTCAGACTCAACTGAATGTGTTTATCAGCCTGATCAAAAGGAAAGAAAATTATTTACATTTATTAAGGGATCTAAGGATAAAGATTTTTATAATCTTTTGATATCAAGAGGTTTTAGAAGAAGTCAAAATATCCTTTATAATCAAGTATGCGAAGGCTGTAATAAATGTATACCAATTAGAATAAAAACTAATAATTTCAAGGCAAAGAAAAACCAAAAAAGAATTTTAAGTAAAGGAAAAATTTTTCAAAGAAATATTACGGAAAAAGCTACTTATGAACAATTCTACTTATTTAAAGAATATTTAAATTATAAGCATCCTGATAGCGAAATGAATGATATGATTTTTGCTGATTATTATTCAATGATCAAAAATTCTGGTATAGATACAAAAATTATTGAATATAGATTAAATAATATTCTAATTTCTTCCTGTATAACTGATTTTTTAGATGATGCATTATCAATGGTATATTCTTTTTATAGTCCCTATTTAAAAAAATATTCTTTAGGTAAATTCATGATTCTTGATCATATTGCATTTAGTGAGAAATATAACAAAGAATTAATATACTTGGGTTATTGGATAAGCGGCTGTAAGGAAATGGAGTATAAAAAAGATTTTATGTCTTCTGAAATTCTTATTAATGGTGAGTGGATAAGCTATGAAAAAGAAAATAAAAAATAAAAGAAATATTAAAATTAGTAGAAGAAATGCTTTAATTGGTGGGGCTTCATCAATATTGTTATCAAGCGCTCTAGTAAAACCTGCAATTTCAAAAGGTATTAGAAGATTGACTATGACTCACACTTGGCCTAAAAATTTTCCTGGCCTAGGTACATCACCTGAAAGAATAGCTAAACACATAAATCAAGCAACTGATGGCGAGATTGAGATAAAGGTTTTCGCTGCAGGAGAGCTAGTTCCAGCTTTTGAAGCCCTAGATGCTGCCTCAATAGGGGTTGCTGACATGTACAATGGTGCCGAATATTATTTTCAAGGTAAAAATATAGGTTTTAATTTTTTTACATCAGTTCCATTTGGTATGACAGCAAATGAATTAAATGCATGGATTGATCATGGAGGCGGAAAAGAGCTTTGGAATAAGTTAAGCGCTCAGTTTAATGTGATTTCATTTCAGTCAGCTAATACCGGAGTGCAGATGGGGGGATGGTTTAATAAAGAAATAACTAATATAGATGATTTAAAAGGTCTCAAAATTAGGATGCCCGGCTTGGGCGGTGAAGTTCTAAGAAGAGTAGGATCAGCTGCAGTAGCCATTCCTGGAGGTGAAATTTATCCAGCGCTTCAATCAGGCGCTATTGATGCAACTGAATGGGTGGGCCCATGGAATGACCTAGCGTTTGCCTTTTATCAAGTTGCTAAATTCTATTACTGGCCAGGTTTTCATGAACCAGGAGCAGGTTTAGTAACAGGTGTAAATCTTGATACCTGGAATTCATTAACAAATACACAAAGAGAAATATTTAAGAATGTATTCTCTCATGAAAATACATATACATTAGCAGAATTTAATCATCATAACTCAATTGCTTTAAATACTTTAATTAATAAACATGGTGTTCAAATGAGGAGCTTTTCAAAAGAAATCATGAATGAGTTAAAATTAAAGTCTAATGAAGTACTTGAAGATGTAGCAACAAAAGATCCAATTTCAAATGAAATATATTTATCTTTTATGGATAATCTAAAAAGATTAAGAAACTGGTCCAGGCATTCTGAATTGGCTTATATGGCCTCAAGAGAAGACTGATGCATATCCTAAAATCAATTAACGAATATATTGGTCGTTATATTTCTTGGTTAATAATTATAATGGTTATTGTACAAATAGTGATCGTGCTTTCCAGATATGTATTTGGATTAGGGTTTATCAAACTTCAGGAGTTAATGATTTATATGCATGGAGCATTATTTACAGTAGCTGCAGGCTATACACTATTATATGATGAACATGTAAGAGTTGATTCATTTTATAGAGAGTCATCTAAAAAATTTAAAAGTGTTGTCAATTTAATCGGAACATTAACTCTTCTTATGCCATTTATAATAGTTACATTTTTAATGAGCTACCCGTATGTTATTAGGTCTTGGAAAATTTTGGAAGGATCGCCTGAAACAAGCGGTTTAAATGCTACATATCTATATAAAACTACTTTGATAATTTTTCCAATTCTACTATTTATTCAAGCTCTAGTTATTTTATTCAGTTCAATTAATAATTTAAAAACAAAAAAATGATAGAATATTTAGATTTATTGATGTTTGCTGTAGCAATTTTGGTCCTTCTTTTAGGTTATCCAGTAGCATTCTCTTTAGCAGGTATTGCAATTATTTTTGCTTTGGTTGGGGACTATTTTGGTGCTTTTCCCATACAATTCTTAAAAGCTATTCCACAAAGAATTTTTGGAACAATGACAAATGAAGTCTTAATGGCAGTTCCTTTATTTATTTTCATGGGAACAATTTTAGAAAAATCGAAGGTAGCCGAAGATTTACTTGAAAATATGAGTAAATTATTAAGACATGTAAGGGGTGGGCTTGGTATCTCAGTTACCCTTGTTGGGGCATTATTAGCTGCTTCAACTGGAATTGTGGGCGCAACAGTAGTAACGATGGGGCTTTTATCATTACCTACAATGTTAAAAAATGGCTATAACCCAAAATTAGCTACTGGAGTAATAACTGCAGCAGGAACATTAGGACAAATAATTCCACCCTCAATTGTATTAATTCTTCTTGGAGATGTTATTTCAAATGCTTATCAACAATCACAATTACAAATGGGAATTTTTTCACCAGATACAGTTTCTGTAGGTGATTTATTTGCAGGATCACTTTTTCCAGGGTTGTTACTCGTTTCTCTCTATATTTTTTATCAATTTTTGAAAGCATTATTTGATCCTAATTCTACCCCTGAAATTCTCATTGAAGAAAATGAAATAAGTTATAAAGAGCTATTCAAAACCTTATTTCCTCCTCTTGCATTAATCATTGCTGTTCTAGGGTCAATATTAACAGGTTTTGCAACGCCTACTGAGGCAGCTTCAGTTGGAGCAATTGGTTCAATTTTATTGGCCGCAAATAGGATAGCTAAAGAAAATTTTTGGACATTAATATCAACATTTTCATTTATCGCTCTTTTGGTTCTTAATTTTTTATTTGATTTAAGGCTTAATAGAGTCGATTTAAATCTTTATGAAACTTTTAATATATTTTTAGCAGTAACAATTTTTGTTATCTTCTTAATCTCTACACTTTTAAGTATATATAAGTTGTATTTAAGTGGTGTTTTAACTGATGCAGCAAGATCATCTACCAAAATTACTTCTATGGTCTTTATTATATTAATTGGAGCAACATTCTTTAGTCTTGTTTTTAGGGGGTTGGGTGGAGATGAAACTATAGAGCATTTTCTTACGAGTCTTCCTGGAGGAACTTTTAGTGCAATACTTATAGTGATGATATCAATGTTCTTACTTGGTTTCTTCTTAGATTTTATTGAGATAACTTTTGTTGTTGTACCTATAGTAGCTCCAATCATTCTTCAAATGGGTATAGACCCCGTTTGGCTGGGTGTTATGATGGCTATAAATCTTCAGACAAGTTTCTTAACGCCTCCATTTGGATTTGCTCTCTTTTATTTAAGAGGAGTTGCACCAGACTCAGTAAAAACTTCAGATATATATAAAGGCGTAATCCCGTTTATTCTTATACAAATGATAATGCTAATTTTGTTATCAGTATTCCCAGGGGTAGCAACATGGTTACCAAATTATATATTTAATTAAAAATTTCTAGGAAAGCCCTTAGGAACTTTTTTGCCTGCTTGGCCTCTTTTGCCTAGCCAATTTTCAATATCATCAAAATTTCTATTTCTTCCATTATTATCAACAATATTTAATCCTTCGCTATAATTAAAACTTATAATCGATTTAAGATTTCCTTCTTTATATTTCTGAAGTCTAACTCCTTTGCCTTTTGACATCCTAGGGAGTTCTTCTTGATTAAATAATAGCATTTTTTTATTTTCGCCAATAACCGCAATATTGGTTCCTTTTAAATAATCTGAACTAATAGCCTCATCATCGCTTGATAAGTTTAATATTTGTTTTCCAGCTTTTCTATTTGAAATCAAATCCTCAAAAGATACTATAAAACCATATCCAAATTTTGAAGCTATAACTAGCTCTCCAGCTTGAGAAAATGAATATAAGGAAATAATTTTATCATCATCTTGTAGATCAATTAAGAGCTTTAACGGATCTCCATACCCTCTTCCAGAAGGAAGTTGACTTGCGTCAATTGTATAAAATTTTCCATTTGAAGAAAAAATTAAAAGCTTTTCATCGCTCATTGTCTCATGAATAAAAAGTAAGTCATCTCCATCTTTAAATTTAATTTCTACGACATCATGATCAAGGCCTTTTAGTGTCTTAATCCAACCCTCTTTTGATAAGACGACAGTAATAGGTTCCGCAGGTTCAGAAAAATTAAGGTCAATATCTAAAATTTCTGCATTATAGTTAATTTTTGTTCTTCTTTTTCCTAAGTCTGTTTTTTTAGAAAAATCTTTTTTTATTTCTTTAATTTCTTTTGATACCTCCTTCCATTGAATATCTTCTGATTTAATTAGTTTACCTAAAATTGATTTCTCTATTTTTAATGAGTCATATTCTTCTTTAATTTTTAGTTCTTCTAACTTCCTTAATGACCTAAGACGCATATTTAAAATTGAATTAGCTTGATTTTCATTTAAATCAAATTTCTTTTTTAATTTAATTTTTGGCTCATCTTCTTCTCTAATAATTTTGATAACCTCATCAAGATTTACATAAACAATTAAATAGCCACTTAATATTTCCATTCGGGTTTTAATTTGATTTAAATTAAATGTACTTCTTCTTACAAGTACATCCCTTCTGTGATCAATCCAAGCAAGAAGTAAATCACGAAGATTGTGTACCTTAGGTATATTATTGTTTATTGCATTTAAATTAACTGAAAACCTAGTTTCTAAATCTGATAGACTAAATAAAGCTTCCATTAATTGCTCGGGATCCACATCTCTATTTCTGGGAACCAAAATTAATCTAATACTTTCATCAGATTCATCACGAATATCGTCAAGTATGGGTATTTTTTTATCTATAATAAGTTGAGCTATTTTTTCAATTAATTTACCCTTATTAACTTGGTATGGTATTTCATTAACAACAATCTTCCATACCCCTCTTTTTTCTTTTTCAATTTCCCACTTAGCTCTTATCCTTATATTTCCTTTCCCTGTTTTATAAATATTAAGGATTGAATCTTTAGATTCAAAAATTTCTCCTCCAGTAGGAAAATCAGGCCCAGGAATAAAATCAATTAGTTTATCAAAATGCATATTTCTATGTTTTATAAGATGAAGTGATGCATTGCATATCTCTTCAACATTGTGCGGAGGTATCGATGTCGCCATACCAACAGCAATTCCTGATGATCCATTTGCAAGAAGATTAGGGAAATTTGCAGGTAAAACAATAGGCTCTTTATCAATTTCATCATATGTTAATCTAAAATCAACACATTCTTCATCAATTCCAGATAACAATAACTCAGAAATTGTAGTTAATTTGGATTCTGTATAACGCATTGCAGCAGCATTATCACCATCAATATTCCCAAAATTCCCCTGCCCATTAATTAATGGCCATCTTACAGAAAAATCTTGAGCTAATCTTACCAATGTATCATAAATTGCTTGATCGCCGTGGGGATGGAATCTTCCCATTACCTCCCCTACTATTCTTGCGGATTTTTTAAATGACGAATTAGGAGATAAATTTAGCTGTCTCATTGCAAAAAGAAGTCTTCTATGTACTGGTTTTAGGCCATCTTTTACATCGGGAAGAGCTCTATCCATTATCGTTGTTAACGCGTAAGCTAAGTACCTTTCTTCAAGGGCATCAACTATTTCTATATCTTTATATTGATCTATTAAATTCATTTGTAATAAAAATTTTATACATAGATTCCTAATTTTTTAGTGAATCAATTATTTTTTTTCTTGAAGAGGGTAAGTCTTTATTTAAATCAGAATAAATTTGTTTTTTCAAAAAATGACCGGTTAAATTTAATCCATCAATAAGATCATTTTTATCTGCATCTATTTTTTTATCTAAGAGGAAGGAAGGTAGTTTAAGAAGCTTTTTTGACCATCTTTTACCAGCTTTAGAATTTACAGCTCGACCAGATTTTGGTGAAACCCATTCCAAAGAATCTGTTTTACCCGTTAGAGCACATTCTGATAAATCAATTCCAAAACCCATAAATTCTAGGTAATTAAATTCAAATTCGATAAGTTTCTTTATCCAAATATTCTCTTTTTTATTAAAATTATCAATTAAATTATCAAATTCAATATAAATATTTTGGCAAGGCTCCCTTTCAGGGTAAAGATCGAGATGAGAACAAACTAAATTAATGCCAGATAAGAAAATTTGATCTTTCATGATTTCATGAGCTCTGGATTTATTTAATTCAGTTGTAAAAAAACCTAAATGCTCAGATAACCTAGCTCTCCACATTAAATTTAGTTTATTACCGGTTATATTTACTCCAAAACCACCTTGATTTTTTTTTATTCTAACTAAACCACTATAAATACCGTTATTTTCAGTAATAACTTTCATTATTATCGAGCTATCATTATATTTTCTGGTATTTAAGACTATTGCAGTATCATTTAATTGCATCTTATCTTTTCTTCACCTCAAGACCTAACCTATTAAAATATTTTGGATCTTTATCCCAATTTTTATCTACTTTTACATCTAAACTTAAGAATATCTTTTTATTGAATATTTTTTCTAAATCAATTCTTGAGGCAGTACCTATTTCTTTTATTTTTGAACCTTCTTTTCCAAGAATAATTCCTTTGTGATTATTTTTTTTTACATAGATAGTTTGACCTATTTTTAAAACTTTCTTCTTATCTGACCAGCTATCAGTTTTCACTATTGAGCCATAAGGAACCTCCTCATGTACATGATTAAATATTTTCTCTCTAGTTATTTCTTCACATAGAATGGCGCTTTGGAGATTTGTATATTGATCCTCTGGATACAACCATCCTTCAGAATTAGCTTCATGATTTGTTTCTAACAGTAAATCATTTATACCTTCTTTGTTTTTTGCAGAAATATAGAATGTTTTTTTAAATGAAAAATATGAATTAATAATATTTGTGATTTCAAGTAATTGTTTTTTTTCAATAAGATCAATTTTATTGATTATTAAAAAAGCTTCCTTTTTAAAGTTTTTAAAATACTTTAAAACCTTTTTATCAAAATTACTTAACTTTCTTGATCCATCTATTAAAAAATAAATAAGATCGGCATCATTCAAATTAGCAAATGCATTTTCGACCATCGCTTTTTCAAAAATAGTTTTAGCTTCAAACAAACCAGGGGTATCAATGAAAATAATTTGAGTTTCATTATTGTTGAGTATTCCTCTTAATCCCATTCTAGTAGTTTGAACTTTTCGACTTACAATAGAAACTTTTTCACCTAAAACTTTGTTCAATAATGTTGATTTTCCTGAATTACTGGGACCAATAATACTAACAACAATATTTGATTTGCTTATTTTATCCAATTTCAAACTCATCAATAAATTTTTTGGCAGCATTAATTTCTGCCTCTTTTATAGATTTTCCAAAAGCATCTGCTTTTCCAACCTTATCTACAGAGACCTCAACTAAAAAGTTAGGATTATGATCTTCTCCATCTTTGGAAATAACTAAATAAGTGGCTTCTGTTAAACTATTAGCATGCAAGTACTCTTGTAAGATATTTTTTGAACTCACAGTTGCATTAAGCATTTCATCATTATTCAAATATTCATCCCATAAAGATAAGATTACTTTTTTAGACTCATCATATCCCCCATCCAAATAAATAGCTCCTAAAAGAGCCTCTATTGAGTCTGCTAAAATTGAATTAGTTATTTTGTTTTTTTCAGAATTACCAACCTGAAGATAATTAGCAATATCTAATTTTTCTGCAATCTTTGTACATTGTTTATTTTGGATTAAGTAACGAAACTTATTAGTCAAAACACCTTCTCTTTCACTTAAAAAGCTTTGAAACAGGAATTCCGCAATAACAAGACCTAAAACTCTGTCACCTAAGAATTCAAGTCTTTCTTGATTTGAATTAGATTTATTTTTGAAGCTTGAATGGGTTAATGCTTCTTCTAACAAATCTTTATTATTAAAATAATAATTAATTTTTTGTTCTAAGGTATTTATATATTTTAATTTACTTTTCATTTAATGAATTGGTCTAAATATTCTTTTCCATCTTACGCTTGCATCACAATTTTTTTTGCCAAGCTTTCTCCAATGCCATGAAAAAAACTTTACCTCTGCTTTACCAACAAGATTATCGTGCGGTATAAAACCAACTTTATTAAGAAATCTACTATCTTGAGAGTTATCTCTGTTATCACCCATCACAAAATAATGATTAGGTGGAACTCTGTATATTTGAGAATTATCTTGAGGCAAATTTTGATAAGTATCAAGAATTTCATAAGATTTTCCATTTGGAAGAGTTTCTTTTAGTAAAATCGATTCTTGATTATAACAACCTAAAGATCGATTGTTGGGATTTATGAAGCGATTATTGATATTTTTTCCAATAACATCATAAGATAATAATTTACCATTTAGCGATACTTTGCCATTTACAATTTGAATATTATCACCAGGAACACCTATAACACGCTTAACATAATCTGTAGAATTATCTGAAGGTAGTTTAAAAATAATTACATCACCTCTTTCGGGTGAAGAGGAAAAAAATCTATGAGGAATTAATGGCAGACTGAATGGTAAAGAATGTTTTGAATAGCCATAAGTCCATTTTGATGCAAAAATATAATCTCCTATTTTAAGGGTATTAATCATCGAACCAGTTGGAATATTGTAACTAGTAAAAAGAAATGATCGAAAAAGTAAGGCAAGTAAAAGTATCCATAAAAATGATGAAATAAAATTTTCTTTTTTCTTTGCTTTAGCCATTAAAATATAATCTATGGTTATTCGGTTATTGCTTCAATGATTACTATTGCTTGAGCCCAAGGAAAATCATCTGTGATTGTTAAATTTATCTTAGCCTTATGATTTTTCGGAATAATATTCTCAAGTCTTAATTTAGCTCCGCCAGTTAGTACAATTGAAGGCTTACCGTATTTATCATTTTCTACGCCTATATCTTTAAAAAATACGCCACTACTTAATCCTGTACCAAGAGCTTTTGTAACAGCTTCTTTAGCTGCAAATCTTTTTGCATATGAAGATGATTTTTTTAATCTACCTTCTGATTTTTTGATTTCAATATCAGTAAATACTCTTTTAATAAATCTATCGCCAAATTTTGAAAGAGTGTTCTCAATTCTATTAATATTGATAAGATCATTGCCTATACCGATAATCAATTACACCTCCAATTAAAAATCACGATTACAAATGTCTTTCATTTTTCTAATAGAATTTTCTAATCCTGAAAAAATTGAGTCAGCGATAAGAAAAAAGCCAATATTTACTTCTTGAAGACAAGGTATATCTGTAACTTTTTTTGTAGTATCAAAATCTAAACCATGACCAAGATGGACCTCAAGACCTGATTCATAAGCAAAAATAGATAAATCATGTATTTTTTTAAACTCTATTTCAGCTTGAGCTTTATCTTCATAAAATAATTTACAGTATTTTCCCATATGAAACTCTACACATTCAACGCCACAATCAATAGAAGATTTTACTTGGTCAACAACAGGATCAATAAAAAAAGATGTTCTTATGCCCTGCTCTCTAAGAATATTATTTAAATTTTTATAATAATTTGAATTACTCAAGACATCTAAGCCGCCCTCGGTTGTTACCTCTTCTCTTCTTTCTGGAACAATACAACAAGAAAAAGGGTTAACTTCCAAAGCAATATTTTTCATCTCGTCATTTGCAGCAATCTCAAGATTTAATTTGCCAGGAAATTTTTTTATAATATTGCTAATATCTTCATCTTTAATATGCCTTCTGTCTTCACGTAAATGAGCTGTTATTGAGTCAGCGCCTGAATTTAGAGCTATCTCAGCAGCTTTTATGGGATCAGGGAACTTCTCTCCTCTGGCATTTCTAAGTGTTGCTATATGATCAATATTAACACCTAACTTTATATCTAGAGTTTCAGTCATTAGAAATTCCTTTTCTTAATCTTTTCTTGTTTCGATAAAAAATAATCGATTTCTTAACAAAAAAATATGATAAAAATGCAGACGCTAGACCTACCATTAAAGCGCCAATTAAAAAAGAGGGTATTAGAGGTTTTATATTTGATAAAATCTCCAATGAATAAAAAGAAGAATTTCCTAACTCTATTAAATTAAAATCTTCGATAGGAATAAAGATATTACCGACATAAAGAGAGGAAAACCAAATAAAAGGGTAAGTTAGCGGTGTTCCAATAAATGTTCCTAAAACAGAAGAAAAATAATTAGCTTTTAGAATCCATGATAAAAGGATTGCAAGAATAATATGTACTCCAATTAAAGGAGTAAAAGAAGCAAATACACCAATAGAAAAACCCAATGAAATAGAATGTGGGGTATCAGAAATTTTAATTAATTTTGAAAAATTAATTTTTCTTAATTTTTTTTTATCTTCCATTGATTATAAACTTCTACTACCTGGTTTCTCAGCTTCGATTGATTTTAAATCATCTGGAATATTATTTTTGTCAAATGTAGGAATATTGAGAGATAGTAAGGTTACTAAATCTATACCAATATCAATCTCACCTCCTGAACGATCTATTATTGCAGCTTCACCTATTACATTTCCACCCATATCATTAACAACCTTAATTGCTTCCATAGAGGATAGACCTGTAGTAACAACATCTTCAATCATTAGAAAATTTGAATTTTTTTCAAAAGAAAAGCCTCTTCTTAGTTCAAATTCACCATTAACCCTCTCTAGAAACATAAAAGGTAAATTTAAAAACATAGCAATTTCATGACCAATAATCAGACCACCCATTGCCGGGGCAATTACATAATCAATTTTTTTATTAAACTCTTTAATTATCTTTTCACCAAGAGCTTTTGTAATTTTCTTTGCTAATATTGGGTTTGATAGGGCTAAAGCACACTGAAGATATTTAGTTGAATGTAATCCTGAAGATAATATGAAATGACCTTCTAATAAGGCACCACAGTTTTTAAAATCTTCAATTAATTCTTTTTCATTCATTAATGTATTAACCTCTCAACTGAATTAACCTCTGGAAGGCCCTTCAAAGATTTAACTATATTATCAATATGACCTTTATCATCAACATCAATATCAATCCTTAAATTGTAAAAGTCAGTATCTTTTTCTGTTAAATTTAAATTTGTTATATTTCCACCATAATCCGCAATTGCAGCACTGATAATACCCAAGGAACCAACCTCATTAATAATGCTTAACATAATTCTAGCAGTAAATGTTACATCAATTTCTTTTTTCCATTGAAGTCTTAACCATCTTTCAGGACTGTTTTCATGTTTATGAAGCTCTTCATCTTTAGCATGATAGATTGTAATTCCCTTACCTGGGACAGTTATTCCGATTATATTATCTCCAGGAACAAGCAAGGAATTTTTTTGAAAGCTCACATCCATATCAGGAAGTAACCCGGAAATCTGTAAAGAAATATTCTTACTGTAATATCTTTTTCTCTTTGTCTTTCGTTTGGTTTTTGGATAAACATGATCATAAACTTCAGAACCAGATGATTTTCCTGAACCTACTAATTGATAGAGATCCATTAGGGATTTAACATTCAATGGTCCAAATGATCTTTCCAAAATATCTCTTGTCGGTTTTTTTCTATGAGAAGAAAAAACACTTTTTATAATTTCTTTTCCCAAAAGTCTTTGGTTCTTTATCATGTTTTCTTTAATAGCTCGCCTTATTGAAGATTTTGATCTACCTGTAGTTACAAGATCTTCATAAGAGTCCAAAGGCACTTCAGATTTAGATTTAATTATTTCAACCTCATCACCATTCTTTAATTTTGTTCTTCTCGGTTTTTTTTCTCCATTAATCTTAACTCCTGAACAAAATAAACCTAAATCTGTATGTAAGGCAAAAGCGAAGTCTAATGCAGTTGAATCTTGAGGTAAGGCAATTAAACGACCCTTAGGTGTAAAACAATAAACTTGATCGTGAGACAGTTCTAATCTTGTGTTTTCAAGAAACTCATCTGTAGCACCATCCTTTTGAAGGATGTCAATTAAGTCAGCCATCCAAGCAATAGAGCTTAAGTATTCACCATTTGATGAATCTTTTTCTTTATAAGCCCAATGAGCAGCTACTCCTCTCTCATTAATCTCATGCATTTTATTCGTTCTGATTTGAATTTCGACACGATGATTATTTGGACCTACAAGCGTTGTATGAATTGACTGATATCCATTCTTTTTTGGAGTTGAAATATAATCCTTAAAAAGACCTGGAACTGCTTGCCAATTTTGATGAAGCACGCCTAAAACAGAGTAACATTCTTCAATTTTATCTACATGTATTCGAAAACCAAATAGATCAGATAATTGCTCTAAGGATTTATTTTGATTTTCAATTTTCAACCAAACAGAATAAATTGATTTTTCTCTTCCAGATACAAATGCCTTTAGTTTATTTGATTTTAAAACCTTTGATAATTCATCAGAAATATCTTTTACTATTTTATTATTTTTCTTTTTTGAATCTTTTATTCTTTCTATAAGAATTGCTCTAATTTCTGGTTCTGTTTCTGAAAAAGCAAGATCTTCTAGTTCTTCTCTAATTTCATGCATTCCTATTCTTGAGGCTAGAGGAGCATATATATCAAGAGTTTCTTTAGCAATTCTTTGCCTTCTGTCTTTATTTTTTAGATGTTTTAAAGTTCTCATATTGTGTAGCCTGTCAGCCAACTTAATAAGAAGAACCCTTATATCTGATGAACTAGCTAAAATTAATTTCCGAAAATCTTCAGCAGCTTTTGATTGATCAGGTCTACTTTCTAATTTGTTTAATTTTGTAACACCATCAACAAGTTTAGCTATTTCTTTGCCAAAATTTTCTTTTACATCTTTTATGGTTGCTTTTGTATCTTCAATCGTATCATGAAGAAGAGCACATACCAGAGATGATGTATCAAGATTTAGTTCAGCTAATATATTTGCTACTTCTATTGGATGAGAAAAATACGGATCACCGCTTTCTCTAAGTTGAGATCCATGCATTAACATTCCGAAATGAAATGCTTTTTTTATTATCCTAGTATCAACTTTGGGATTGTATGACAGAATACGATCAACTAAATCAGTTTCACGCATTTATCCAGCCTAAATTAAAATGAGCGCCTTGTATTTTTTTTATCATTAAGATTATCTTCAATAGCCTTTAACAATTCTTCTTCAGTCATTTGTTTTTGTTCAGGTTCTTCAGATTCTTGACTTACTTCTTCATCACTTAATGAGTTTTGATCAGATGTATTTGATTCTTGTTGAATTAGAGGAATGTAATCTTCATCCGCCTCATCAACATCAATTTGAGTTTGAAGGCTTTCAATAAGTTCTTCTTCAAGAGTTTCAGAATTTAATTTATTTTCAGCTATCTCTCTTAAAGCAACAACTGGATTCTTATCATTTTCTCTGTCAACTTGCAGTTCAGCTCCCTCAGCAATTTCTCTTGATCTAAAAGCTGAATAAAGAACAAGATCAAATCTACTTTCAACCTTATCTACACAATCTTCTACGGTAACTCTTGCCATTATTTTTCCTTAAAAAAGTCTTTTAATCATTAAAGAACACAAAATTCAAGTTTTAAGTTTTATTATTTTATACAACTTAACCTGAATTAATAATATAAAACAATCATGAATAAATTAATAGAACCTAATAAAAATTGTTCTAAGTGCAGAAGATTATATAATTTTAGAAAAAAAAATCAGTCTAATAACCCGGATTGGTTCAATGCCCCAGTTCCTACATTTGGTGAATTATCTTCAAGTTTATTAATTGTTGGTCTTGCGCCAGGCTTACAGGGCGCAAATAAAACTGGAAGACCTTTTACTGGAGATTATGCTGGAGATTTGCTTTATAAAACTATAAATAAATTTAATTTTTCTAAGGGTAAGTATGCAGGTACAATTGATGATAGCCTTAAATTAAAAGATTGTACGATCACGAACGCAGTAAGATGTGTCCCACCACAAAACAAACCAATTTCAGAAGAAATTAATAATTGTAATAATTTTTTAAAAAAGACTATCGAAATCAACAAAAACCTTAAAGTTATTATTGCTCTTGGTTTAATAGCTCATAAAAGCATAATTTCTGCATTAAACTTAAAGCAGAAGCTATATAAATTTAAACATGGTAATAAACATAAAATCGATAATCTTATATTAATAGATAGCTATCATTGTTCAAGATATAACACCAATACTAGAAGATTAAACCAGGAGATGTTTGAGAAAATTTTTTTTGAGGCCAAAAAAGAATTAAAAATTTAATTATTTTTTAAAAGTCTTGCTTTTTGTCTTTCCCAATCTCTGGTTTTTTTAACCTCTCGTTTGTCATGAATTTTCCTACCTTTTCCTATGCCTATTCCAATCTTAGCTAAACCCTTTTTATTGAAATACATTTTTGTAGGAATAAGAGTCATACCTTTTTTCTGAGTAGCCGCAAAAAGCTTATTAATTTCTTTTTTATTTAATAATAGCTTTCTTACGCGCTTAGGATTGTAATTAGTTGTAATTGAATTTTGATAGCGTGGAATATTACAATTTATTAAGAAAATTTCTCCATTCTCTGCACTTGCATAGGATTCCCTTATATTTACTTTATTTTGTCTAATACTTTTAATTTCAGAACCCGTTAAAACTATTCCGGCTTCAAATGTATCTTCAATCTCGTACTGAAATGTTGCTTTCCTATTATCAGCTATGACAGAATATTCATTTTGAGACTTCTTCCTACCTCCTGACTTAGATGACATTATTTTATCTCTAAATTAGATATAATTTCATCAAGAATTGATTTTGTTTCTTGTCTAATTTTAACAAGAGGTAATCTAATCTCATAATCAATAAGATCCATTTTAGATAAAATATACTTAACTGGAGATGGGCTTGTCTCGATAAAGAGGTGCTTATGAAGAGGCATAAGTATATTGTTAAGTCTTTTTGCTTCTTCTAAATCATTATTGGAAAAAGCTTTATGCATGTCTGAACAAACCTTTGGAAGGATATTCGCTGTTACTGAAATACATCCCTGTCCGCCATTAATCATATACTCATAAATAGTTTCATCTTCACCTGAAAGTTGAATAAAGCCATCCTCACATAATTCATTATGTTCTTTAATTCGAGAAATATCACTTGTAGCATCTTTGACACCCACGATTGATTTAAGTTGAGATAATCTTCCCATTAAATCAACATTAATATCTATGACTGAGCGTGATGGAATATTGTAAATAATTATTGGAATACCAGAAGAAGCTGAGTCTAGCGCCTCATAATGAGCATATAATCCCTCAGGAGTAGGTTTATTATAATAAGGAGTAACTACCAATGCCGCATCAGCACCGGCACTCTCTGCGTGCTTCAATAAGTTAATAGCTTCCGCAGTAGAATTTGATCCTGTTCCTGCAATAATTGGTACTCTCTTATTGCTCTGATCAATGACAATTTCTACTACACGCTCATGTTCATCATGATTCAGAGTTGGGCTTTCACCTGTAGTTCCTACAGGAACTATTCCATCTGTACCTTCAGATATATGCCAATCGACAAGCTTTCTTAAAGCAAATTCATCAATTTCATTTCCTTTAAAGGGAGTTACTAACGCTACAATTGATCCTTTAAACATACTTAATACTTATCCCATTACTTAAAATTCATTTATATTCGCCAATGATAACATCATATTTATCTATAATGGAATACATATAATTATTCATAGCTTTACTCTTTATTTCATCATTATAATTTACAATTACTGATTGTTTTGCATCTTCAAAGGATATTATTTCTTCAGGAAATATATCAAATACATAAATTAAGTGATCACCATATATTGATTTAAAAGGTCCCTGCCAAGTATTCTTTTCTAAATTTATAATATTTTCTGAAAAGCCTGAGCCAAAATCTGAGTCTATTGCTGCTTTATCTTTCTCAATAAAACTATCGCCATGAATAAAAGGTTCACCAATTTCTTTATTTGGGGTGTTTTCTATATCTAGTAAAACTAATTTTATATTTTCGTAATTATTTTTCGGATCAGAAAAGAAAATGTGTTTAAATGAATATCTTTTATTTAATTTATAAGAATTTATATTTTTATTATAATATTCAACTATATTTTCTTCTTTAACTTTATTCAGATTTTCACTTTCTTTATAGAATTCTAATTTTTGAATTAATCTTCTTTTTATAATTTTATCGTTTTGATTAAGTCCAAGCTTTAATGCTTCCTGATATAATATTTCTTCATTAACAAGATTCTTAATTATTATATCTATTTCCTTGTTTGTTGGAGGTCTTCCAGTTTGATCTTCCCAGATATTAATTAGATTTTTTATTTCAGATCCCGAAACATATATGCTTGTTTTTTGAGAAATATTAATTCCATAGAAAAGAGCTAAAAATCCAATAAAAACACCTAAAAGTATAAAGATTTTTTTTTTCAATTTATTCTATGGGATATACCAAATAGGAGATGACCAAGCTCTTTCTTGAATAGTTGGCTTTAAGTCTTTCCTTGGATTTGTTCCAGCTCTTAGCGCATCCCATGTAGACCAGCGACATGTTGGATTCTCTAAAACTCTAACATAATAAAAAGCTTTTAAATCAGGATCAAAATCAGGGTCAGACCAAAAAGTTTTTAATTCCTTATCACCAACATCAGCTGAAATAGAGCAATCAGAAATATTCACTCTTGCACCATTATCAGGACATCTTTGAGTTACTTGATCAACCTCTTGACCATCAGAGCAAGCAACATCATATACTTTTTCAAATGGCTCAGCACTTCGATCATCTATCCATCCTTTTACTATTTGTACTCTCTGTAAGTGAGCACCATTTATTCCTTTTTTCGTCCAAATAATAAAATTAGGAATACTATTGTTTGAATTAATAATATTACCCCCCATTGGTACGCTTCTTTCATAAAGTTCGCTTATTAAATTAGTTGAATTTAGATCAATATCGCTAAGATTAAATCCACCAAAGAATCTTAAAAGTATTCTATTTCCTGATGTGGCATAAGTCTCTTTTCTTTTAAAAGCTGAAAAGATAGCCTCTCGTGTATTTTCCTCTGCCCAAACAGCAGCAATACCAGATGCTCCCCACTCATCAAAACCTGCTCGCATATATTTTTGACCATCATAATCTACATAATTATATACATCACTCTGATCATCTGGAAGATTATTTATAAAATCTAATTGTTCCTGAGGTATTGGTATAGAACCCCTTCCTACAGGTGTACCATCCAAAATACCAACTTTAGAGAAGTAGTTGCTCTCATCAAATGATGAGGCGCCAGTATGTGTATCACTAGATCCAATAAAACCAAAGTTATATGGATTATTTCCAAAAAATTGTTCTAACATTAAACCTTTTTTTAATGCATCTCTAACATAACTTCCATCTGGTCTACTATATGTTGGAGGAACGCTTCCTACTCTGGTACTCATTATTTCAAAATCAGCCCACTCATCATTAGGAGATAACAACGGATGTGTTTCAGAAGTGCCTTTTACCTGAGTTATTTCTACAATTGGTTCATTTCGTATTCTTTGATTTAAATATTGTGTATCCATTGGCGCACCATTAGCTTGATGTATTTCAAACATTCTTCCGTTTGATCCATTGCTATTGTGAGGTATTGCAATTGAATCAATACCATTTTCACGCCATTTATCCATTGTAGTCCATAAATCCTCTGGATTAAGAGAGTCAATTCTTGAATATGGTCTTATAGGTGCCTTTGATGAACCAAAAATAACATTTCTATGAAGATTACCCATTCCTTCTGTTGAAGCAGTGTATTCATAAGCTATAAAAGTTGTAAATTTTCCAGGTTCATAATGTCTTTCAGCAGCATTTGCAACATCAGACCATGCGGATTTATGGGTATCATAATCAAAAACATCCACAGCGTATGAATTATTATTTGTAAGATATGCTTTGATTATAGAAAAAATACTACCTAATTCAGCGAATGCCCCACTCCTAATTAATTCTCTAAAATAATAAAGCCTCTCTGGTGAGCTTTCGACAGTTAAATTATCTTTTATATTAACATTATGAAGAGTTTTAACATAAGGATGTTGGCCTGGCTTAGAATTAGGATCTGCCCAAGCAGGCATCATTCCCATAAAGAATCCATGATCAGTCACGGCATAAAAATCAAGAGGCTGTCTTAATTTCATATCAAAACCAAGGGGATGTTGAATTGTTCCTCCTTTTGCATATTTATAAGCATCTTCTGGAGTATTTGTGGTGCCAAAGATAAATGCATCAAATGAATGCTTCGTATGGACATGAAGATCTCCAAAATAAACATTTTTATTTTCATTAAAATCTTTTGATTTAATGTATTCCTTCTTTTCATTTACACTGAAATCTTTTGTTTCCTGAGATGAGTCTGAGCAACTGACTATAAATACTGTAATTAAAACTAATAAATATCTCATAACCCCACCCTAAAGATCCTATTATATAATGTATATTTTGACATAATTTTGTCAATATATGGCGGAGAGAGAGGGATTCGAACCCTCGATACGGTTGCCCGCATACTCCCTTAGCAGGGGAGCGCCTTCGACCACTCGGCCACCTCTCCATATAATTAGTAAAATGCCTATTTTACATATCAATGTAAAGATATTAAAATATATATTTGGAGAGTAAATTATGGAAAAAAAATTATCTGAAGAACAAAAAGAAATTTTATATTCTTGTGGAACAGAAGTGCCTGGAACAAGTGAACTACTTCATGAAAAAAGAGAAGGTATTTATGTAACAGCAGATAAAGAATTGCCAGTTTTTAAATCAGAGCATAAATTTGAGTCAGGAACTGGTTGGCCAAGTTTTTATGAAGCTAATCATGAAAACATTATTCTTAAAGAAGACAGATCACATGGTATGATTAGAACTGAAGTTATTTCTAAAGAAGGCGAACATTTAGGTCATGTATTTAATGATGGTCCACAACCCACTGGATTGAGATATTGCATTAATGGACTTGCTTTAAAATTTATTCCTGAAAACGAATAAATATTAATCAT
>CACLQD010000007.1 GCA_902609025.1 uncultured PS1 clade bacterium | reverse complement strand
GGAGAAGGAACAAAATTAGATAATTTAGTTCATATAGCACATAACTGCATAATTGGAAAAAACTGTATACTTACAGGCATGGTTGGTTTGGCTGGTTCAACGGTTTTAGAGGATTTTGTAGTCATGGGAGCTAAGTCTGGTGCGGTTGGTCATTTAACTATTGGAAAGGGCTCGCAAATTGCTGCTAAAACTGGTGTTACTAAAGACTTACCTCCTGGACAGAAATGGGCTGGATGGCCAGTTAAAAGAATGGATTTATGGAAAAAAGAGTTAATTGCTTTAAAAAAAATTATTAAAAAATAGGTTAATAAGATGAATACTGATGATCCAATAAAAAAAGCGCAAGAGGTAATGAAATTAATTCCTCATAGATATCCATTTTTACTTGTAGATAGGATTTTGAGTTATGATTCAGAGAACTTAGTTGCAATAAAGAGCGTTTCAATTAATGAGCCTTTTTTTCAAGGCCATTTTCCGGATAGACCAATAATGCCTGGGGTATTAATTGTCGAAGCTATGGCACAAGCTGCAAGTTGTCTTGTTGTTTTGGAAAATGAGAATAAAGATTCATCTAATTTATCAGTTTTTCTTATGAAAATTGATAAGGCACGATTTAGAAAGCCCATAACTCCAGGTGATCAAATTAGAATTGAAGTAAAAAAAGAAAAAAGTAGAGGAGATGTATGGCAATTTTACGGAAAATCTTTTGTTGAAGATCAGTTAGCTTGTGAATCAAGTTTTTCAGCTATGGTTGTAAGATTGGATGATAATAAAAAATGACAGATATTCATAATACAGCAATTATCAACCCTAAGGCTAAAATTGGAGATAATGTCTCAATAGGGCCTTATTGCAATATAGATGGCGATGTAACCATTAGAGACAATGTTACTCTTGTATCTCATATAAGTATTTCTGGATCCACCACTATAGGTGAAAATACAAAGATATGGCCTTTTTCTGTTATAGGTTCTGAGCCTCAAGATTTAAAACACGATAGTGAAGAAGGTAAGCTTATTATAGGAGCTAATAATAAAATTCGTGAACATGTAACAATGCATTCCGGAACAAAAGAAGGAGGAATGCTTACTAAAATAGGTGAAAATAATTTATTCATGGTGGGCGCTCATATTGCTCACGATTGTAAGGTTGGAAATAATTGTGTTTTTGCTAATAATGCTACATTAGCTGGACATGTTGAGGTTGGTGATTGGGCTATCTTGGGTGGTTTAGCAGCAGTTCATCAATGGAGTCGAATAGGCTGCCATTCATTTATAGGAGGATTAGCTGCAGTAACTCGTGATTTATTGCCATTTGGTATGGCTGTAGGCAATAGAGCAAATCTTGAGGGTATAAATCTTGTAGGTATGCGAAGAAGAAATTTTTCGAAAAGTGAAATAGACGAAGTTAAAAAAGCTTATTCAATTCTATTTGATAAAAATGATCTTGAGTTCAAAAATAGAATAAAAAAATTGAAAGATGAAAAATTCAAACTTAATTCCGCCAAAATTATTACTAATTTTGTATCAGTAGAAACTAATAGAGCTTATGTTTCACCATCTGAAATATAAAAGATTAACATGAAAGTTGGTTTGATAGCTGGAGATGGAAGCTTTCCTATTGAAGTAGCAAAATCCATTTCTCAAAAAAATAAAGAAATTTTTATCATTGCAATAAAAGGTTCTGCTTCAAAGGATATTGAACGCTACCCACATTTGTGGATAAGAATAGGTCAAATAGGTAAAGCAATTAGAGCTTTAAAAGAAAATAATTGTAAAGAATTAATACTTATAGGAGGAGTGAAAAAGCCTAATGTCTGGTTGTTAAGGCCAGATTTTGGTGCTTTGAAATTGTTTTTTAAATTAATTATTCTTCCTATTAAAGGGGATGCTTCAATATTAAAAGCTCTTCTTAATTTTCTTGAAAAAGATAATAACTTTAAAGTTGTTGGAGCTGAAAAATATATATCTTATTTGCTTATGTCTAAAGGATTGATAGCTGGTGAGAAAATAAATGAACAAGCAATTATTGATATAGATATTGCTGTAGAAAATTGTAAGAACATTGGATCAAAGGATATTGGTCAGGCTTGTGTTGTTGTTAATGGACAAATTATAGCCTCTGAGGATTCTTTAGGAACAGATAAAATGTTGAGATGCATAATTTCAAAAGAAATAAAGTTTAATAATGAGGGCGTTCTTGTAAAATTGGCTAAACCCATTCAGGATAGAAGAGTTGATCTTCCAGCTATTGGAATGCAAACTATCAAACTTGCTAAGGAAATAGGTCTTTGTGGTATAGCGATAGAAGAAAAATCATCTTTTATATCTAACAAAGAGAGGGTAATAAAATTTGCTAATAAGAATAACATTTTTATCTTTGGGTTAAGTAATGAAAAATTATAATAGTCCTAATATTTATATAGTTGCTGGTGAACCTTCTGGAGATATATTGGGTGATCAATTAATAAAATCACTAGAGTCTAAGTTTAACTCGCCAATTTTTAATGGTGTCGGAGGTGAAAGGATGCAGTCAAATAATTTTATATCGTTATTTGATATGAGTGATATTTCAATTTTTGGTATTTTCCCAGTTTTAAGAAAATTATTTTTTTTGATGAATAAAATCAATGATGTTGTGAAAGATATATCTCAAAAAAAACCGGATATTATAATTCTTATTGATAGCCCTGATTTTAATCATAGGGTTGCAAAAAAGGTAAAAAAATATTTACCTGATGTTCCTATAGTCTGTTATGTTGCGCCAACTGTTTGGGCTTGGAGACAAGGTAGAGCAAAGAAAATGTCAGAATATTTTGATTATCTTTTATCTGTTATTCCATTCGAAGTTAATTTCTTTGAAAAATATGGATTAAAGACTTCATATGTTGGGCATCCTTTCATCGAAAGAGTTAAAAAAATTAATGATATAACTTTTTCTGAAAAATACGATTTAGATAAAAGTAAAACTATTATTTTTTTACCAGGAAGTCGTAAAATTGAAATTGAAAGACACTCCCCTGTAATGGTTCAAGCTATAGAGTATCTTAAGGATCAAAATTTAAATTTAAATATTTTAATCGCAACTGGACAAAAACAGTTAAATCAAATTAGAGATTATTTTAAAGATATTCAGATAATTACAGATGACTATGAAAAATATTCTTTATTCAAAAAAGCAGATTTTGCATGTGCAGCATCAGGAACAGTTACTTTGGAGCTAGGTTTAACTGAAACCCCTACAATAGTTATTTATAAAATGGATAAATTGACTTGGTTTTTTATTTCAAAAATGGTCAAAGTTAAATTTGTTTCACTTGTAAATCTTATTTTAGGTAGAGAGTCCTCAAAAGAACTATTGCAAGATAATTTTAATAAAGAAAATCTAATTGATGAGTTAAGCAAATTATTATCAGATGAAGATAGTCAAAAGAAACAGATTAATGACTTAAAAGAATTTAATGCAATTATGAATAAGAATATTGATAATCCAAGTGAAAATGCCAGTAAAATAATAAAAAGATTATTAAAAAATTAATTATCTTTTATTTATTCCAACATACTGTCTATGATCACTTCCAACATATAATTGACGAGGTCGACCAATTCTTTGACTAGTATCTTCTATCATTTCATTCCACTGAGAAACCCACCCAACAGTTCTTCCAACAGCAAACAGCACTGTAAACATATCCATTGGATAACCTAGAGATTTCATGACGATGCCCGAGTAAAAGTCTATATTTGGATAAAGCTTTTTTTCTACAAAATACTCATCTTCAAGCGCAATTTTTTCAAGTTCTACTGCTATAGCCAGTAAAGGATCATCCTTTATTCCTAAGTGATCTAAAACTTCATGACATATTTTTTGCATCACCTTCGCTCTTGGGTCAAAATTTTTATAAACTCTATGACCAAAACCCATCAATCTAAAAGGATCATTTTTATCTTTAGCTTTTTTTACATATTCAGGAATATTATTAACGCTATTAATTTCTTCCAGCATTCTTATGCATGCTTCATTTGCGCCTCCATGGGCAGGACCCCATAAACAAGCTATCCCTGACGCTATACATGCAAAAGGGTTTGCTCCAGATGATCCAGCTAGTCTTACAGTTGATGTAGATGCATTTTGTTCATGATCAGCATGCAAAATTAAAATTTTATCCATTGCCTTAGCTAATGTAGCGTCAACAATTTTATTTTCTGTTGGTAATCCAAAACACATATTCAAAAAATTTGAAGCATAATCAAGATCATTTTTTGGATACATAAAAGGTTGTCCTAGAGAATGTTTATAAGCCATAGCTGCCAAAGTTGGCATTTTTGCAATTAATCTGTGACACGCAATTCTTCTTTGTTCAGGGTCGTTTATATCAAGAGAGTCATGATAAAAAGCTGAAAGAGCTCCAACAACCCCACACATTATTGCCATAGGGTGTGCATCAGGCCTAAAACCTGTAAAAAATCGATTTAATTGTTCATTTACAAGAGTGTGCTCAGTTATTGATTTTTCAAATTTATTAAATTCATCTTGGCTGGGAAGCTCGCCATTTAGCAAAAGAAAACATGTTTCAAGATAATTACCTTCTTCAGCAAGTTGGTCAATGGGATACCCTCTATAAAGAAGGGTTCCTTCTTCACCATCAATATAAGTTATAGTTGATTTACAGTTTGCAGTAGAAGTAAAACCTGGATCATATGTAAATTTTCCTGATTGAGCATATAATTTTGAAATATCTAGGACATCTGGACCAATTGTACCTTCATGAACATCAAAGTTATAAAGGTCACCATTTAACTTTAAATCAGCTTTTTCTTTAATTTTATCATTCATTTTTATTATTTAATTATATCCTCTATTCTTCCCAACACTTCATCCTTCCCAAGAGATTCGATAATTGTGTTTATACCGATTGGAGATAAATAACCCAACAAAACTACTCTTAAAGGTAAACCAATATCTTTAAAGTTAAGTTCTTCATCTTTCAAAAATTTTTTAATAGTCTTTTCTATCTCATTAGCATCCCATTTATCAAGTTTTTTCAATATTTTTGATAGTTTTTCTAAATAACTTTTAGATTCATTATTTATTAAATTTTTTACATCTTCATCAATTTCGATGGGTCTTTCATTTGTTATAAAGCTAATATTTTTTTTAATATCTTTTATATTTTTACAACGCTTTAAAATTTCAGGCATAATAATACTAATGGATTTAACTTTATCTTTATCAAGATTGATATATGAGCTATCAATTCTTGTTATCAAAGTTTCAAGTGATAAGTTTTTTAAATATATTGAATTAATATCATTTAGTTTTTCAATATCAAATTTAGATGGTGATTTTCTTATTTTTTCAATTGAAAAATAATTTATCATTTCCTCTAAACTGAAAATTTCTTGATCTCCATGACTCCAACCTAACCTAAGAAGATAGTTAATTATTGCCTCAGGTAGATATCCTTCTTCTATATAATGTTCAATACCTAAAGAGCCATGTCTCTTAGATAATTTTGATCCATCTTGTCCATGAATTAAAGGTATATGGCAGAAAGTTGGACAATCCCATTTAAGCGAATCATATAATAATTTTTGTTTTGCTGCGTTAATAAGATGGTCATCACCCCTTATGATGTCACTGATATTCATATCATAATCATCAACTACTACTGAAAGCATGTATGTTGGTGTTCCATCTGATCTCAATAAAACAAAATCTTCAATCTCTTTATTTTGAAATGTAACATCTCCTTGAACTTTATCATTTATAATAGTTTCTCCATCATCAGGTATTTTGAATCTAATGGCATGATTTTTTTCTAGATTACCAAAATCATCTTCTAGCTCCCAATCTCTATATGCAAAACCAGATTCTAACAACATATGTGCAACTTCAATATGTCGCTTCTCATTTTTGTGCTGGTAAACTATTTCACCATCATTTTCTAAACCAAGCCATTTTAATCCATCGATAATTCTATCAATTGCTTCATTACTAGACCTTTCTCTGTCAGTATCCTCAATTCTTAATAAAAACTTTCCTGAATTATTTTTTGCATAAAGCCAATTAAATAATGCGGTTCTAACTCCGCCAATATGTAAAAAACCAGTGGGAGATGGTGCAAATCTTGTAATAATCATTTTTTAAGAGCAAATTTATTCATTTGTGAATTGATATATTAATTTTTAAAGAAAATCACTACAATTCGCAATTACTAATAAGATCTTAATATGCCAACCAGAATACCTTGAATTTGAATTCTTTCAGGTCCATAAATTTTTGTTTCATAGGCTGAATTGGCAGGCTCAAGAGCAATAGTGTTTCCTTTTTTTCTCAGTCTTTTTAATGTAGCCTCCTCACCATCAATAAGTGCTACAACTATTTGACCTGATAAAGCATCATCAACCTTTTTTATAATGGCCTTATCCTTATCAAGAATACCTGCTCCAATCATTGAGTCACCTTCAATTTCTAATGCATAATGATCTCCAGTACCAATCATACTTCCCGGAACAGATATTTTGTTTTTTTCATACTCAATTGCTGCAATTGGAGTTCCTGCTGCTATTTTGCCCATCATTCTAACCTCTATTGACTCTTCATTCAGGCTAAAAAGATCTTTTTCTTTATTACCTTCAATTACTTCAGGTTGAAAATTACCTTTTGGGTTTATAGTGCTTGAAGTAGGTAATTTGATAATTTCAATAGCTCTAGCTCTATGAGCTAATCTTCTTATAAACCCTCTTTCTTCAAGAGCATTTATTAATCTGTGTATTCCAGATTTAGATCTTAAATCTAAGGCATCCTTCATTTCTTCATAAGAAGGGGCAACACCAGTTTCTCTTAAATTTTGATGTATATATATTAATAATTCATTTTGTTTTTTTGTTAGCATTACATAACTCCCAAAGTAAAAATAGAACTTAAGTAGAACATTGTTTTACTTTTGTTCTTTTTAAAGGTCAATAATTTAATTATTTAGTAAAAAAACCTTAACTTTAGAGCCTTTTCTTAGTTTTTTTTCATTTGGCTCTAATATTATTAGAGAATTTGCTTCTGAATAAGGAAGAAGTGAAGCGCTATCTTGATTATTTAAAGATTTTACTATCATTTCATTTTTCTTATGATCGAAATATAATTTTCCTCTTAAGTAATGTCTCCTTAAACCATTCTTATTTAAGTCATTATCAAGAGTTGCTATCAAAATTGTGTCTTTATACTTTATTCCTTGGAGGGCATATACAGCTTTCTTCAAAAAGATTTCACTGCAAACTAATGCTGAAACAGGGTTTCCCGGTAGTCCGATTATTGATGTATTCTTATTTGTCCCAAACATTAGAGGCTTACCAGGTTGCATAGCTAATTTCCAAAAATTCATTGTAAAGCCTTGTTTTGATAAGATTTTCTGAATTAAGTCATACTTTCCAACGGAGGCGCCTCCAATCGTAACAAAAAGATTAAATTTTCTTCCTTTTTTTATATTTTTAATTAAGTCTTTAGAATTATCTCTAGCTATTCCCATATCAATTGGTTCTCCGCCCCAGTTTTTTACAAGAGAGATAATGGAAGGTTTAGATGATGCAGGCTGATTGAAGATATTGGTCTTATCTCCTACTTCTATAATTTCATCACCAGTTGCTAATATTCCTACTTTAGGTTTTTTATAAACATTTATTTTTTTATGATTCATAGCGCCTAACAAGGCAATATCTCTTGTGCTAATAAGCCTAGGTGCTTTTAGAGTGAATTTTTTACTAATGTCATGAGATTTCTTTCTAATATAATTTTCTTCATTTTCGCTTTTAATTAATACCTCTTTTCCAACTTCTAGACAATTTTCTTGTATTACAACTTTATTAGCGCCATTAGGTATAGGTGCTCCGGTAAATATTCTGAAAGCCTGGTTTTTTTTAACGGCTTTGCTAATCTTATCACCAGCTTTTATTTCTCCAACTAATTCAAATTTTTTTGGTAAACTTGATAAGTCCCTTTTTCTGACTGCATAGCCATCCATAGCTGATAAATCTAACTCAGGTTGATTTCTTTTTGAGTTTAAATTAGATATTAAAACTCTTCCAAAAGAGTCTTTAATATCAATTTTTTCTTTACCTTTTAATGGTTTAACTTTTCTAAGAATTACTTTTTCAGCTTTTTCAACATCTAAAAGTTTTAGTTTCTTTTCCAATCTCCTGATTTACCTCCGCTTTTACTTATAAGCTTAACAGAATTAATTTTCGCATGTTTATCTATACTTTTAATCATGTCGTATATGGTTAAGCAAGCTATGTTTACCGCCATTAAGGCTTCCATTTCTACTCCAGTTTTATTTGTTGTAGAAACTATTGCTAATACATTGATATTATTATCTTCAATATCAAAATCAATTTTTATAGCTTCAACAGGAATAGGGTGGCAAAGAGGAATTAAATCTGATGTTTTTTTAGCAGCCAGAATACCAGCTATTCTTGCGGTATTTAAAACATTTCCTTTAGAGATTTTTTCTTTTTTAATTTCATTTATTGCTTTTTTACTCAGGATTATAGTTCCTGTTGCGGTTGCCTTTCTTTTAGATTCTTTTTTATTATTGATATCAACCATATTTGCTTCGCCTTTATCATTTATATGGCTTAACCTTTTCATGAAAATTTCCCAGTTAATAATTCTAATTCATTAATTATATTAGATGATTTCATAATGCTTTCTCCAATGAGAAAATTTTTTATATTATTTTCAACAAGTAATTCAATGTCTTCTCTTTTAGATATTCCGGACTCACTTATTAATGTAATTTCTTTATCAATTTTTTTGGATAGAATAACACTATTATTAATATCTGTTTTAAAAGTTCTTAGATCTCTATTATTAATTCCTATAATTTTGGGCTCTAAATCAAGAGCGTTATTTAATTCGCTTTCATTATTTATCTCAAAAATTACATCCATATTGATTTTTTTTGCTGTTTTATAAATTTCATTGGCTTTATCCTGTTCAACCATTTTCATAATTATTAATATGCAATCAGCACCGTAAAGTTTTGCTTCATAAACTTGATAAGGATCAATCATAAAATCTTTTCTAAGTAAAGGTAGATTAACATTATCTCTTATATCTTTTAAAAATTCTAATTTTCCTTGAAAAGATGGAAAGTCAGTTAATACAGATATACATGCTGCATTTCCAGTTTCATAATCTCTAGCAATATCAATATGATTGAAATTTTGTTTAATAATCCCTTTTGAAGGACTCGCCTTTTTTACTTCCGCAATAATTCCGGGGAAACCTTTGCCGTTTTTCTCGATAAGCTTATCTTGAAACCCGAGTGTTTTTTTATCATCTTTAATTAAATCAATTATATCATTTTGAGGAAAATTTATTTTTCTCTCTTTAACTTCATTAATTTTGTAATCTCGGATCTTATCAAGAATATTAGTTTTCATTTGAGGCCTTAACAAGTTTTTCAAGTGATGTTTTAGCATTACCGTTATCAATTGAATTATTTGCAAACTTTAATCCATGTTCAATGCTTTCTGCAATACCAGAAATATAAATTGCTGCTGCCGAGTTCATAACAACGATATCTCTAAAGGCGCCTTTTTCTCCATCTAAAAGATTTAAAATTTTTTGTGCATTTACTTTGGGTGTATCGCCAATTAATTCATCGGGATTAGCCCTATTAATACCAAAATCTTCAGGTTTGATTGTATAATTAGTAATTTCGTTATTCTTTAATTCAGCAATGTAAGTCTCTGAAGTAGTGGTAATTTCATCTAAACCATCCGCGCCACAAACCAACATAACATCAGTTGAACCTAATTCTTGTAATGCTTCTATTAGAGGGTTTAACCATTTTTTATTATATACTCCTAATAATTGTTTTTTTACACTTCCCGGATTAATTAACGGCCCTAAAAGATTAAATATTGTTCTAACTTTCAATTTTTGTCTTATAGGGCCAACATATTTCATTGCAGAATGATGGTTTGGAGCAAACATAAATCCAACATTTGATTTATTTATACAATCAGATATTTTATTTGGTTTAATATTTATATTGATGCCTAATTCTTCTAAAACTTGAGAAGACCCTGATTTTGATGATAGGGCTCTATTCCCATGTTTTGCAACAATAGCACCTGCACCAGCAGCAACAAAAGTTACGGCTGTAGAGATATTAAATGTTCCAGAGTTATCTCCCCCAGTTCCGCATGTATCTATTGCATCAATTGGCACTTTTACTTTAAAAGATTTTTCTCTTAGAACTTCAACACCACAAATAATATCATCTATGGTTATACCTTTGTTATTCAATCCAATTAAAAAATCTTCTATTTCAATATCATTAGCTTTTCCATCTAAAATAAAACTATAAGCAAATTTTATATCTTGCCTGCTTAAATATTCAGATTTTTGAATTTTAATTAAAATATCTGAGAATTCTTTCATTTGATTAGACCTAAGAAATTATCAAGTATCTTATGACCAAATTCTGTAGCAATACTTTCAGGATGAAATTGAATTCCTTCAATAATATTATTTTTGTGGCGGATTCCCATTATTGTTCCTTGTTTAGTTCTGGCTGACACACTAAGGTCTTTAGGAAGGGAGTCTTCTTCAACAACTAAAGAATGATACCTTGTTGCGTTAAAGTTTTTAGGTAAATTAGTAAATATACCCTTTTCATCTGTAATGATTTCACAAATTTTACCGTGAAATATATTTTTTGCTCTAATAATGCTTCCCTTAAGTGCGTATGCAATTGCTTGATGACCAAGGCAAACTCCGAGTAAAGGAATACTAGATTTAATACACTCATTAACTAATTCAACGCTTATTCCAGCACTGTTGGGATCTCCTGGCCCTGGAGAGATTACAAATCCTTTTGGATCTAGATCTATTAGTTCATTAATATCCGCTTTATCATTTCTAATAACTTTAACATCTTGTCCTAAATCACCAAGAAAATGATATAAATTCCATGTAAAGCTATCATAATTATCAATTAGAATAATCATTTCTTACTCTTTTCACTAAAAACATTCCTTGCAGCTGAGAATAATGCTTGAGATTTATTCAATGTTTCATTGAATTCATATTCTTCATCAGAGTCATAAACAACTCCTCCCCCTACTTGAACATACATTTTATTATTTTTTATAATTGCCGTTCTTAGGGCGATAGCTGTGTCCATATCACCAAAGGATGAAAAATAACCTACTGCTCCAGAATATATGCCTCTTTTTCTATCTTCAATTTCATTAATTATTTCCATGGCCCTAATTTTAGGAGCTCCTGTAACTGTTCCAGCTGGGAAACCTGCGCATAAAGCTGTTACTCTGTCTTCTTTAGGGTTTAATTCGCCTTCAACAGTAGAGTATATATGATATAAATGTGATGTTTCTTGGATTTGAAATGACTCTTTTACATTTATTGAGCCAATTTTTGAAACTCTGCCGACATCATTCCTTCCTAGATCGAGGAGCATCAGATGTTCTGCCAATTCTTTAGGATCAGACAATAAAGATTCCTTTATTTCATTTTCTTTTCCTTTTTCTTTAAGTCTTGTTCCTGCAATCGGTTTAATTATAACTTTATTTTTTTCAACTTTCACTAAGGTTTCAGGGCTAGATCCTACAATATAAAAGTCTCTAAACTTTATATAATACATATAAGGAGACGGATTAATTCTTCTTAATGACTCATATAGTAAAAATGGATGTGCTTTAAATTCAACAGACAGCCTTTGACTAGGCACAACCTGAAATATATCGCCAGCTTTGATATATTCGCGAGCTTTTCTAACATTTTCAAAATATTGCTCTTTAGTAAAATTAGATTTGGAATCTCCTAAATTTTTTTGTTCTTTTTCTAATTTGATAATTTTATCAGATTCAATTTTATCTTTAATTTGATTTATTTCATCAATAGCAAAATTATATGCATTATCTGCATCAACACTATCATCATACCAAACTGCCTTACATATAAGGATTTCTTTTAGCTCTTTATCAAAAACAACTGTTATCGAAGGACGTAATAAAATGCTATCAGGAATATCAAACTCGTCAAATTTTTCTTTAGGAAGTTCTTCAATATTTGCTACAAAATCATAACCAATATAACCAAATATTCCTGATGCTATCGATGGAATATCGTCATTTTTTTTTATTAAACTAATATTAATAAAATACCTAATTGCTTCGATTGGGTTATCATTAATAACTTCTTCAATATTATTATTATCTATATATATTTTGGATGTTTTATTTGTGATTTTTAAAATTTTGTCTGGTTTTATTCCAATAACAGAATATCTTCCGCTTAAATCACCATCTTTTAAAGATTCAAAAAGAAAACTATTTTCCATATCATCAGATATCTTCATAAAGCTATTAACTGGGTCCACAAAATCTGAATTAAATTTTAGAATAATTAATTGATGTTCTTTCAAATAATAATTTTTTTTAAAATCTTTATGATCAATGGAAATATTGTTTTCCATTTTTTAAAATGATCCTTGAGTATTTATGGTTTCAAATAAAAAATCTAATCTTTCAGGATAAACTTCACTCGATAACTCTTTTTGTAATTCCTCAGTCAAAATAATTAAAAGTTCGTTTTTTAGATTATCTTCATTTCTTTGATTTAGAGCTTCAATATCAGATTCTTTTTGCTCCTCTATTGAAATTTTTGTTACCAAACCAATAATTATACTATCTCCAATACCAACATTTCCTTTAAATGCCTTATTTTCATTGGTTTTAAATATTTCTTCTACTGCAGATCTAGAAAATACTTCATCAAAAGAATATCTACTTAGGTTATCTCTTTTTAGTATTGCAACATTAAGATTATCTGAAATCTGTTCTAAATTATTAATGTTGTTATTTATATCATCTAAATATTGAAATGATATATCTTCTAACTCTTTCTTTTGACGTTGATTTATAATATCTGATCTTACTTCCTTTTGCACATTATCAAAATTAAGAAGTCTTTCTTCATCAATATTATCTACTCTTATGAAAACAACATTACCATTTTGGTCCTCAAGAGGGTCCATCTCAAGTCCTATATCTGAGTCAAATATGGTTTCAATAATTGAATTTCTTAAAGTTAAGTCTATATTTGAATTGCTAAAATTGCTTCCATTATTATTAACAGATGAATATTGAGAGAGTTTTAAATTATTTTCTAAAGCTATTTCCTCAAATGTTAAGCCTGCAGCTCTTTGATCCTCTATAATATTATAAATTTCATAGATCTTATCTTGAGTTTCTTCAGATTTATAATCTTGTTCTATTTTTTCTTTTACCTCTAAAAAAGTTTTTTTGAGGGATGACTCTATCTTTGTAACATAAATTAAAGTGGGACCAAAAGGACCTTGGACTGGACCAGCTAATATATTTTTATCTACCTCAAAAGCTTTATTAGAAATAGCGTCGTTTAGACCTTCTTCTAATGAAAGTGATGATTGAAGTACATCTTCTAACGAAAGTCCTCTTGAAACTATGATATTATTTATATCAGTATTTTCTTTGAAATTACTTAAAGCCAAATTAACTTCTTCAGAAGAATTAAAGGGGATAACATAGTATGTTCTTTTTTCTGGGGTTTCATAATCGCTTACATTATTTTTATATATTTCTTTTATAATATCTTCCTGAACTTCAATAAGTGAACTTATTTCTGATTTTAAAAGTGTTAATAAGGTAAAATCTCTTTTAGACTCTGATTTGTAATTATCTTTATTATTATTGTAATAATTAAGTAATTCTTGATTATTAATTTCGTATGAGTCTACATTTTCGGTATTTGTATTGAGCACTATATACTCAACATTTCTATCTTCATTTTGAAATCTATGAATTAAGTTATTAAATTCTTTAGATATATTTATATTTTCAAATAATGCTCTATATATTTGAGCCTGAGCAATGGAGTCCCTCTCCATAGTGAAAAAAAGATCTTCAGTAATTCCATTTTGTCTTAAAACTTGATTAAATACATTTTTATCAAACTGGTTAAAAGCATTTCTAAAAGAATTGGTATTCTTTAATCTCTCTGTAAGAGACTTATCTGAAGGCCTTAACTTCATTTTATCTGCGGAAGAATTAAGAGTTTTTTCAACTAAAAGATTTGTTAAAATTTGAATATCTATTCCAGAATCCTTTGCCTCTTCATTAGAGACAAATCTCTCTAATTCATTAGATATTCTATTGATTTCTCTATTGTAACGAAATAAAAATTCTTGTGAGTCTACCTCTCTATCTCCTATCCGGGCTAGAGTTCCTACATCGTAATTTCTGAAAATATCTCCTATACCCCAGACTGAAAATGCAAGAACAAGCAAAATTATTAGTGTAAGTCCAAATGGCCCAGAAGCATTTCTTCTTAATAAATCTAACATAAATCTTTACCTTCAGTTATTTGTAAAACTAATTTTTGCTTAATGTATCTTCTGTTAACAAAAACGCAAGAAATAGCTTATATTATAATTAAATAATGTAGGATAAATAATAATGTCAAAAAAATTACTAATTGCAGGAAATTGGAAACTAAATGGTGAAAAAAAAGATATTTCTTTCATTAAAAATTTATTGAAATTTCATTCAAAAAAATTAACTAAGAAAGTTGATATCCTTATTTGTCCACCATTTACATTGATTGATAAATTTTGCCAACTTACTCAAAGATCTAATATTGAAATTGGTGGGCAAGATTGTAGTCAAAACGAAACTGGTGCTTATACCGGCGAAATTTCTGCAAAAATGTTAAATGATTTAAAAACCTCTTATTGTATTGTTGGCCATTCAGAAAGAAGATTATATCATAATGAGAGCAATAATCTTTTAAACAAAAAAATATTAAATATTCAAAAAAATAAAATGAAGGCAATTTTATGTATTGGCGAAAGCTTATCAGATAGAAAACAATCAAAAACATTAAGAGTTTTAGGAAATCAATTAAAAGGAGCTTTAAAAAATAACATTAATCCAAATCTATTAGAAATTGCTTATGAACCAATTTGGGCGATTGGAACTGGTTTAGTGCCAGAACACTCTGATATTGAAGAAGTGCATGATTATATTTCTAAGAAACTTGAAGACTTCTATGGAAAAAGATCAAAAAAAATTCGAATTCTCTATGGAGGTTCAGTTAACGCAAAAAATGTTTTTTCAATATTATCTATAAATAACGTTAACGGAGCATTGATTGGTGGAGCTAGCTTGAAAATAAAAGATATGAAATCAATTCTTAAGCAATTTATTTAATGATTTGAAATATTTTTAATCATCGTTTAAAAGCATACATATTATGTTGAGTTTTATTTTAGTTATCCATCTTATTATTGCTATTGTTTTGATAGTTCTAGTGCTTTTACAGAGATCCGAGGGCGGAGGTCTTGGAATAGGGGGCTCAGGAGACTTTATGTCTGGTAGAGCTGCTGGAAATGTCTTATCAAGATTAACTGCCATATTTGCTACTATTTTCTTTATCACTAGTCTGTCCCTAGCCTTATTATCAAGTTCAAATCAAAACTCATCAATTGTTGATAATATCGCCTCCGATAATCTTCCTCAAATTGATCTAGATTTAGATGAAGATACCAATGAATTACCTGATCTAAATTAATCTATCTTTATCTTTGTAATTTCTTTTCTATTTGTTATAATTAACTTCCATGACACAGTATATTTTTATAACTGGTGGCGTGGCATCTTCTTTAGGAAAAGGACTCACATCAGCTGCATTAGGTGCTCTTTTGCAATCAAGAGGTTTTAATGTAAAAATTAAAAAACTTGATCCATATCTTAATGTTGATCCAGGTACAATGAATCCATTCCAGCACGGTGAAGTTTTTGTTACTGATGATGGTGCAGAAACTGATCTTGATTTAGGGCATTATGAGAGATTTACTAATGTTCCCTCATCAATTAACGATAACATTACAACTGGTCAAATTTACAAGAGAATTATTAGCAAGGAAAGAAAAGGCGATTATCTAGGAAGAACAGTTCAAATTATTCCTCATGTTACTGATGAAATAAAAGAATTTATACTTTCCAATAATGATAATATAGATTTTTGTTTATGTGAAATTGGCGGAACAGTTGGTGATATTGAGGGGTTACCTTTTTTTGAAGCGATAAGACAGTTAAGTAATGAGTTAAAAAAAAATATGACATGTTTCCTTCATTTAACTCTTGTCCCATATATTAGTGCCGCTGGCGAAGTTAAAACGAAACCTACTCAACATTCTGTTAAAGAATTAAGATCAATTGGTATTCAACCTGATATACTCGTTTGTAGGTGTGATAGAGAAATTTCAAAATCTGATATAAGAAAAATTTCAGTTTTCTGTAATGTGGATGAAGATTCAGTAATTCAAGCAATTGATGTAGATACTATTTATGCAGTTCCTAAGGATTTAAAGACTAATGGTTTGGATGTAGCTGTTTTAAATGCGTTAGGAAAAAATACTTTTCCAAAATCAAACTTGAGAAAATGGAATAAAGTAGTTGAAAGAATTCGTAAACCAATTGGAGAAGTAACAATTGGTGTTATTGGAAAATATTTAGATTTGAATGATGCATATAAATCCTTATTTGAGGCCCTTACACATGGAGGTATATCAAATAATGTTAAAGTTAAAATTAAAAATATTGATACAGATAAATTAGAAAAGAATAAAAATAAAACTGTATTTAATGGCTTAAGCGGCATACTGGTTCCTGGTGGATTTGGTAAAAGGGGATCAGAGGGAAAAATTTTTGCATCAAAATATGCAAGAGAAAATAAGATACCTTTTTTTGGGATTTGTTTTGGTATGCAAATGGCAGTTGTTGATATTGCAAGAAATTTATTAGAATATAAATCTGCTAGCTCAAGTGAATTTGGTAAAACAGATACACCAGTAATCGGATTGCTTACTGAATGGATAAAAGATGAAGAAATTCAAAAAAGAGACCTTCAAAGCGAATATGGTGGGACAATGAGATTGGGTTCATATCCTGCAATATTAAAAAAAGGTTCTAAAGTAAGGAATATTTATGGTTCTAAAAAAGTTAATGAAAGACATAGACATAGATATGAGGTTAACATGTCGTTTATTGACGACCTTGAAAGGGTAGGGCTAAGATTTGTTGGTATGTCCCCAGACGGATTATTGCCTGAAATAGTTGAGTTAAAAAATCATCCTTGGTTTATAGGCGTTCAATTCCATCCTGAATTAAAATCAAGACCATTTAATCCTCATCCCTTATTTTCATCTTTTATAAAAGCTTCTGTTAAAAAGTCTAAAATTTCTGGTAAAGTCAAAAAATGAAAGAAATTAAAATAAAAGAAATAAACTTATCGAATAACTCACCCATGACAATTATTGCAGGATTAAATGTATTAGAGGATGAGGATACGGCTCTTGATGTTGCTGAAAAACTAAAAGAAATTACAACTAAGCATAATATTCCTTTTGTATTCAAAGCTTCCTTTGATAAAGCTAATCGATCATCTATCGACTCTTACAGAGGTCCTGGAATTGAAGTTGGTAAAAAAATTTTTGAATCTATTAAAAAAAATATTAATGTACCAATAATAACCGATATTCATGAAGAGGGTCAAATTAAGGAAATCTCCCAAGTGGTTGATATACTACAAATACCGGCTTTCCTCTGTAGACAAACTGATCTAATTAGTGCGGCATGCAAAACTCAACTTCCTCTCAATATCAAAAAAGGACAATTTTTATCTCCCTATCAAATGAAAAATATAATTGAAAAATGTAATTCATTTGGAAATGATAATATTATTCTCTGTGAGAGAGGATCATCTTTTGGTTATGACAATCTTATTGTGGACTTTCTTGGGATATCAGAACAAAAAACCTTTAATTATCCAATAATTCTTGATGTTACTCATTCTCTTCAGCTTCCAGGAGGACAAGGCAATTCTGCTGGAGGAAGATCACATCAAGCGGAAGATCTAGCTAGAGCAGCAATAGCCTTAAAAATTTCAGGACTATTTATTGAGGTTCACCCAAACCCAGATAAAGCGCTATGTGATGGACCTTCAGCCACAAAACTTGAGGATTTTGAAGATATGATAACAAAAATAAAAAAAATAGACGATCTTGTTAAATCAGAAGAATTTTAATATTTATCCTCTTCCTCTATAATTTTCTACACCTTGATCAGGTATCCACAAATTTTTTGGAGGTTCCGATGATTGCCAAAATATATCAATAGGCATACCACCCCTTGGGTACCAATAAGATCCTATCCGAAACCATTTAGGTTTTAATAATTTAGTTATATCTTTTGCAATAAGCATTGTTACATCTTCATGGAAAGATTGATGGTTCCTATAACTTTGAAAATACAATTTTAAAGATTTTGACTCAACAATCCATTTACTTGGGACATAATCAATAACTATATGAGCAAAATCTGGTTGCGAAGTAACAGGGCAAATACTAGTAAATTCTGGTTGAGAAAACCTCACAAGAAAGTTTTCTTTTTGTTTATTTTCTATTTTATCTAGTATTTTAACTGATGGTTCTGTAAATTTTTTATTTTCTTTTCCTAGGTGTTTCATAATTATTATCTAAATCTAAATATTTATATAGTAGCCTATGTGGCAGTAAATTGTTATTTAATAGTAATAATGAATAAGATGTAGTAATAAATTTTTCAATGTCAAAAATTAAAAAAATTAAAGGAAGGCAGATTTTCGATAGTAGAGGTAATCCCACTATTGAAGTTGATATTACACTTGAAGATGGTAGTTTCGGCAGGGCATCAGTTCCTTCAGGAGCTTCTACAGGAGCATATGAAGCTTATGAGCTTAGAGATGGAGAACCAACTTTATCTGGAAAAACTGTATTAAAAGCCGTTGAGGGTATCAATACTGAGATAAGTAATGTGCTTTACGGAATGGAAGCATCTGCGCAAGAAGAAATCGACAATAAAATGATTGAGCTAGACTCAACAAATAATAAATCTCGATTAGGAGCAAATGCAATATTGGGTGTTTCACTGGCATCATCAAGAGCTCAAGCTAATTCAGAAGGTAAGCATTTATTCGAATATTTAAACTCATCAGATTCATATATTTTACCTGTCCCTATGATGAATTTGATTAATGGTGGGGCGCATTCTAATAATTCATTATTTATTCAAGAATTTATGATTATGCCAGTATCTGCAGAAACATTTAATCATGCAATTATAACTGGTTCTGAAATTTTTCATTCACTTAAAAGTTTATTAGAAAATGATGGATTTAGCACTAATGTTGGAGATGAAGGTGGTGTAGCACCAGATTTAAAAACAAGTGAAGATGCATTATCTTATTTGTGTAGAGCCATTGAAAAAGCTGGTTATAGGCTTGAAGAGGATATAGTCTTTGCTTTAGATATTGCTGCATCAGAGTTATATAATGATGGCCAATATTTTTTATCTAATGATAATGCATCTAGCAGTGATGATTTAATTGATATGTGGGAAGAACTAACAAAAAAATACCCAATTTTTTCAATTGAAGACCCTTTACACGAAGATGATTGGGATGGGTGGGTAAATCTAAATGAACGAATTGGAAAAAAAACACAGATAGTAGGTGACGATCTTTTTGTAACTAATCCAGAAAGGTTAAAAATGGGTATAGAAAAGAATGCAGCCAATTCAATACTTATTAAAGTTAACCAAATAGGTACTATCACTGAAACATTAGAAACAATTAATATTGCTAAAAATAATAAATATTCATGTGTTATTTCTCATCGTTCTGGAGAAACAGAAGACACATTTATAGCGGATTTATCTGTTTCAACAAATTCTGGTCAAATCAAAACAGGTTCAATGACTAGGTCTGATAGAGTTGCAAAATATAATCAATTAATTAGAATTGAGAGTGATCTTAAGAATAATTCCAGATATGCAGGTAAATCAATTTTAAAGAAGAATTAATTTTAACTATTGACCAATTATAGTCTTTTATGATTCTTTGGATAATGATTCGTTTTTTTGAATATTTTCGAAGCTTACTATTTGAAGCTAATTACAAAGACCTTTTAATTAGCTCTTCTCTAATAATTTTCTTTTTATTTATAAATTTTTTTGCATTAACTAATTTAATTTATTCCTCAAGAGGTTTGCTTTCATTGAATAATCTTAATGATGAAATAACCTTAAATATTAAAGAATTACAAAAAATTAAAAATAACAATGCTACAATGGAAATTAAAATAAGGAATATAGTGGAATTTAAAGATTCTGACCTTGTGGATCAGACTATAAGGGAATATTTAGGTTATGCACATGAAGATGATTATATTATTAAATTAAACTAACTAAACACTAAATTGCTTATATTTACTTTTTTTGATAAATTATCATTAATTTTAAGGATTAATAAAAGTGTCTTCCATTCGTCACCCTGAGAAAAGAAATAATAAAGAGACTTCTCAAATTAAAAAACCAGATTGGTTAAGAGTAAGAGTTTCTGGATCAAAGAAATTTCTTGAAACAAAGAAAATACTGTCTGAGTCTAAGATTGTAACTGTTTGTGAAGAGGCTAATTGTCCAAATATTTCAGAATGTTGGCAAAAAAATCACGCTACTTTTATGATTATGGGAGATACATGTACTAGAGCTTGTGCATTTTGTAATGTTAAAACAGGGTTACCTGATAAACTGGATGTATTTGAGCCATATAAGATTTCACAGGCTGTAAAAAAAATGAACTTAAGTCATGTAGTAATTACCTCAGTTGATAGAGATGATCTTGATGATGGCGGAGCAGAGCATTTTGCTAAAACTATAAACGCTATTAGAAAAACATCTCCTAAAACTACTATAGAGATATTAACTCCCGATTTTTTGAAAAAAGAAGATGCACTAGAGAAAATATTGAAAGATTATCCCGATGTATTTAATCATAATCTTGAAACTGTTCCGCGTTTGTATTTATCCATTAGGCCTGGAGCAAGATATTTTAACTCTCTAAGATTATTAAATGATGTTAAGGATAAAAATCCTAATATATTTACTAAATCAGGTTTAATGTTAGGGCTTGGAGAGGAAAAAAATGAAATTATGCAGGTTATGGACGATTTAAGGGCTGCAAAGGTAGATTTTTTAACTTTGGGTCAATATTTACAACCAACAAAAAAGCACGCTCCAGTTGCTAAATATGTCACTCCAGATGAATTTAATACTTATAAAATAATAGCTGAATCAAAGGGATTCCTAATGGTTTCATCAAGCCCCTTAACACGTTCCTCTCATCATGCAGAAGAAGATTTTAAAGTTCTCAAACAAAATAGAATTAAAAAAATAATTTAATTGTTAAAAATTGAAAAAAAGGTTCATTCAAATTCATCAGCTGAAAACCTCTATGGTTTAGTTTCGGATGTTGAATCATACTCCGAATTTATACCTTGGTGCGAAAAATCAATTATTGAAAGAAGAGTCCATGATTATTTTTTTGCTAAACTAAATATGAAATATCTTTTTTTTTCAGGTTCATTTGTTAGTAAAGTCACGCTTTATGATTATGAAAAAAGAATTAATGCATTAGGGGTAAAGGGTTCTTTTAGTTATTTAGAAGCAAATTGGGTTTTTGATGAATATGACAATGGAACTCTAGTTTCAGTTAATTTAGAATTAGATTTGAATAATATTATATTAGAAAAAGCTATTGATAGTGCATCAGGTATTCTAATAAAAGAAACAATATCATCTTTCGAGAAAAGATTGTTATCTACTTCTTGAGCTCGTTAAATAACAATAGTAATGCTTCATAAACAGTTGCCTTCCTTATAAATTCTCTACCTTTATCAGGAAAATTAAATTTTTTTATATCGCTTTTATCATCGATCATTACAGCAATATATACAGTTCCAACTGGATTAACTGATGTTCCTCCCTCTGGTCCAGCTACTCCAGTTATTGAGATTGCCAATGAGGCGAGGGAATTTTTTATAGCTCCTTCGACCATTTCTATCGCTGTTTCCTTAGAAACTGCGCCAAATTTTTCTAGTGTTTTCTTTTTTACATTTATTAAATCAATTTTTGCATAATTGGAGTAAGTAATAAATCCTCTGTCAAAAATCTTTGATGAGCCTGAAATTGATGTTATATGACTGCTTAGCATTCCGCCGGTACAGCTTTCAGCTACAGCCAATATTCTTTTTTGCTTTTCGCATTCTTTGACAACTTTTTTAGTCAGTTTATCAATTTTGACTTTATTCATAAATCAATACCAAAGATAATTAAAAATAGCATTATACCAGCAGTCATTAATCCTGCCACAACATCATCCGCTAAAACTCCAATTGCTCCTGGTATTTTTTCTGCCTTATTAATTGGAAAAAGCTTGGTAATATCAAAAAACCTAAACAATAAAAAACTTAACAGTAACCCTAAAACACTATTTGGAATAAAAATCAAAGCAGTAAACTGGCCAATAAACTCATCAATAATAACTTCTTTTGGATCTTTTGATTTGTTTGATAATAAATATTTTGATACAGCAAAATAGCTAACTAAAATTAAAAGGATGATTATGAGAATAAATGTCCAAAAACCAAAAAATTTTAAAGTTATATACCCTATAGGAAGTGAAACTAATGAACCAATAGTTCCAGGCATAAATTTTATAAAACCTAAATTGAAGAGAGTACAAAAATTAACTATTAATTTATTAATCATAATTAAATACCCTAAGAGAAATCACGGTTTGGCAAGCTATACCATTTTTTGTATTAACAAACCCTTCATCCTCGGTTGATGTGGCCTTAATATTAATAACATCTTCATTAATTTTCAGAATTTTTGAAAGATTTTTTTTAATCTTATCTCTAATTGGGTTAATTTTTGGATAATCACATATAATATTTAAATCCAAATTAATAATTTCACCTTTTTTGTCCATAAGTAGTCGAAGAGCCTTATTAATAAAAGTAATTGAATTTGCATTTTTATATTTCTTATTATTTGGTTCAAAATGAAAACCAATATCTTTTTCATTTAATGCCCCTAATATAGCATCGGTAATCGAGTGCAATACAGGGTCACCGTCAGAATTAGCTTCTAACGAAAAATTACTTTTAATTTTTAAACCACCAATTTTGATTGAATTTCCTTTTTTAAATTTATGAAAATCAAATCCATTTCCGATTCTATTTCTATAATATTGCTCTAATAGTTTTCCATATATTTTAATATCAGAAGGATTTGTTATTTTAAAATTTAACTTTGAACCCTCGATTTTTTTAATTCTTAATCCAAACTTATCTGCAATGGCAATGTCATCAGAATAACTTCCTTTAATTTGTTGATAAGCCATATAAATTTTATCAAATTTGAATGCTTGAGGTGTTTGTGAGCCAATAATGATGTTTCTATCATAAGGATTTAAGTTTTTTTTGTTTCTAATGGTATCATCCATATCCAAAGCAGGAAAAACTCCTTCATATTTTTTTAATTGAGAAATACAATTTTTTATAATTCGATTTTCTAAAAAAGGCCTAGCCGCATCATGAATTAAAACTATATCATTTTTAGTTTTTACCCGTTTTTTACGAATGCTTTTAAGAGCGATGAAGGTTGATTGTTGACGGGTAATACCGCCGTTAATGACGCTATTCAACTTATGGTATTTTTTTTTAAAGCCCTCTATTTCTCTCCTATCATCCTTATTGATGACTAAAGTAATAGAATTTATTAGTAGATTATTTGAGACTGATGTCATCAAATGTTCTAAAGGTGAAACTCCATTAACTTTGAAAAATTGTTTAGATAATTTACTCTTTTTCTTTTTGAAACGTTCGCTTTTTCCTGCAGCTAATATAATAAAGTGTATCATGTATTTTTTTATAAACATAATTTGCCTAATTATTAGGCATAATATATAAATGCTTAAAAATTAGGCAATTAAAATGATTAATGATACTAATATACATAAGCAAGTCATAAATTCAATTACCTTTCCAATTATAATAATTGATGAGCATAAGCTTATAAATATGGTGAATTCAGCTGCTGAGGATTTTTTTAAATTAAGCTCTAAAGTGTTGTTAGAAAAATCAATCGAAAGCATTCTTCCTTTTTCATCTCCAATTTTATCTTTAATAGATAATTCTCTTAATACAGAAACAACTTTTAAAGAATATAGGGTTGATCTATCAACCCCAATTTCTGGTTCACATAAAGATGTAGATGTTGAGGTAACTCCAGTGATAGGGTCAGACAATTACTATCAAATTATTTTGATAGAGGGCTTTAATGAAAAAAAATTAATACTCCAGAATGAAAATCAGAAAAATAAAATAGCAATGTCAAATATGTCTCAAATTCTTGCGCATGAAGTTAAAAATCCTTTGGCTGGTATTAGAGGAGCTGCACAGATTTTAGAGAAGAATATTGAAAGCAATGACATTGTCATGACAGATCTTATAATAAATGAAGTAGATAGAATTAAAAGACTGGTAGATAACCTTCAAGTTTTTGATGCATCAACTCCTATTGATTTAAAGCCAATTAATATTCATTCAATTTTACGACATGTTAGAGATGTTATGATTAATTCAAGTGAAAAGAAAATAAAAATAACAGAAGTATTTGATCCTTCAATTCCAGATGTTATTGGTAATGAAGATCAATTGATTCAAGTATTTATTAATCTTATTAAAAACTCAATAGAGGCATTCAATAATGAGTCAGACTCTGATAATGAAATTATTTTATCAACTAATTATGAGCATGGATTCATTATTAAAGAAAAATTAAGTGAGGAAAGAATAAAATTACCAATTAAAATTTCTGTGATTGATAATGGCCCAGGTATTCCAGCCTCAATATCACAAGAAATCTTTCAACCATTTGTAAGTACTAAGAAAATTGGCCAAGGCGGGCTTGGGTTATCAATAGTTTCCAAAATAGTTAGTGATCATAATGGAACTATTGAGCTTGATTTAACTGATCAAGGAACAAAATTTATTATTAGATTAATGTCGGAGTCATAATATGAGTAACAAAACTTTAATAATAGCTGAGGATGACGAGTCTATTAGATTAGTCACTTCTAGATATCTTCAAGACTTGGGTTATGAAATTTTTATGGCAACTAACCTTAAAGAGCTATGGAAATTAATAGAAAGCAATAAGGGGGATTTATTGATTACTGATGTGATGCTTCCTGATGGAGAGCTTTTTGATATTTTACCTCAAATAGTTGAATACAGAGAGAACCTACCTGTAATTGTAGTTAGTGCGAAAAATAATTTACAAACAGCAATTTCTGCAACAAAGCAAGGAGCCTATGAGTACTTGCCCAAGCCATTTGATTTAGATGAGCTTCAAAAGCTGATCAAGAAAGCATTAGAAAGTAAGCAAAATCTTAAAAACAAAACTAAAATAAGAAACGAATCTGAAAAACAGCTTATTGTTGGTAGATCACCTGCTATGCAAGATTTATACAAATCTATAGCAAGGTTATCGCAAAATGATCTTACTGTTATGATTTATGGCGAGAGCGGTACAGGAAAGGAATTGGTAGCTAAAGCCTTACATAAATATAGCACAAGGTCAGAAAAGCCTTTCATAGCCCTCAATATGGCTGCCATTCCTAATGATCTGATTGAAAGTGAACTTTTTGGACATGAAAAAGGATCTTTTACAGGCGCTCATCAAAAGAGTGATGGTAAATTTAAATTAGCCGAAAAAGGAACACTATTTTTAGATGAAATTGGTGATATGCCTATAGATGCTCAAACGAGGTTGTTAAGGGTTTTACAGGAGGGAGAGTTTACACCAATTGGAGGGAAAGAAAAAATTCAAGCAGATACAAGAATAATAGCTGCAACACATAAGAATCTCTCTAATCTTATTGAGAAAGGCGAATTTAGAGAAGATTTGTTTTATAGACTCAATGTAGTCCCAATTAGCATACCCCCGCTTAGAGAAAGAAAAGAAGATATTCCAGAATTAGTTAATCATTTTTTAGACAAAGCAAAAGATCTAAAACTTGATCCAAAAAAATTTACTACTGAATCTTTTCAAATTTTAGAGAAATATCAATGGCCGGGTAATGTAAGAGAGCTTGAAAATTTTATTCTGAAATTATGTGCTCTTTATACAGATGAAAATGTAATGAATGAAGATCTCACTGAAGAAATATTGAATCTCCAAAAGCTTGACCAGCAAATGTTAGATACTGACAATCAATTTTCAAAAATTTTAGAAAATTATCTTTCAAGAAATATAAATAAAATTAACAAAGAATATCAAGGAGATGTATACAATTATTTTGTAACTGAACTTGAAAAGGTTTTACTTTTGGAGGTTTTAAAAAATAAGAATGGCAATCAATTGAAAGCTGCTGAGTTATTAGGTTTAAATAGAAATACATTGAGAAAAAAAATTACTGAACTTAATATTAGTATAGATCAGGAAAGCAACTAAGGGAGAAAATATGAGTGGACCATTAAATAATGTAAAAGTAATTGAATTTGCTGGAATAGGGCCAGGCCCATTTTGTGGCATGCTTTTGGCTGATATGGGTGCTGAGGTATTAAGAATAGATAGATCTCCAAAAGGGGGATCAAAACATATAATAGAAGGACGCGGAAAAAAATCCGTTGTACTTAACCTGAGAGACCCTCACCATCTAGATATTTGTCTTGATCTTGTCTCCAAGGCTGACATACTTCAAGAGGGAATGCGACCAGGAAAAATGGAAAGTTTGGGTCTTGGGCCTGAAGATTGTTTTAAAGTTAACAAGAAATTAGTCTACGGGAGGATGACCGGATGGGGTCAGCATGGAAGCTTATCTCAAGCTGCAGGTCATGATATCAATTATATTTCCCTTACTGGGGCATTGGATGCTATTGGAAGAAAAGGAGAAAAACCCGTACCACCTTTAAATCTTATTGGTGATTTTGGCGGAGGAGCCCTTTATCTTGCTATGGGAATGTTAGCAGCCCTACATGAGGCTAATAGTTCTGGTGAAGGTCAAGTTGTCGATTGTGCTATGACTGATGGTGCGGCTTCATTAATGTCTATGTTTTATGGTTTTACAAGTTCAAAAATTTGGCAAAACACACGTGGTTCTAATTTATTAGATACAGGCGCTCATTTTTATGATGTATATGAAACTAAGGATAAAAAATATGTTTCCATTGGATCAATTGAGCCACAATTTTATGCATTATTATTAGAAAAAGCCAATATTCAAGATCCTGACTTTGATGATCAAATGAACCGTGAAAAATGGCCTCTTTTAAAAGATAAAATTGAAGATATTTTTCAAACAAAAACAAGAGATGAATGGTGTAATTTAATGGAAGGAACAGATGTATGTTTTAGTCCTGTTCTTTCAATAAATGAGGCACCAAAACACCAACATAATATTGATAGGGAAACATTCGTAGAAATTGATGGAGTTGTTCAACCAAATGTTGCGCCAAGATTTTCAAGAACAGAGTCAAAAATTAATGGTCCTTCAGCTATAAATGGTGAGCACAATGAAACTGCTTTAATGGAATGGGGAATAAGTGAGGAAAAGGTTAAATCTATTTTTTAATCACCTCTTTTTGGAAATACTAGAGTTCTAATCCAACCTAAAAAAGAATTATTTTTTAGATCTTCTTTTAGTAAGTATTTCATTAATTTATCATAGTCATCAGAAATAAAGAGATCCTCTCTTTTTCTTATCTTTTTATCAATATCAATTGATTTAATTTCTTTTGCAGGATTACCAGCGTATATTTTATTATCTGGAACATCTGATGTCACTATTGATCCTAAACCGATAATTGAATTCTCTCCAATTACTACTCCTTTGGAAATTTTGGATCCTTCACCTATCCAAGCATTTTCTTTTATTATTATTTTTTTACTTTTACCTGGGGTTTTAATTCTATCATAAACATTATGCCAATCTGAGTCGCTTATATAAACATTGCTTGCTAGCATAACATTGTTACCGATTGAAATTTCTTCTGCTGACAATATTCTTACTCCAGGAGATATTAAAACATTATCACCAATTAGTATTCTTGCATTAGTATCATTTCTATTCCATGAACAAATTTGTGTTATAAGATTTTTTGAAGTTCTAAAGTGAACATTATTTCCTACAAAAATATCATCTCCATATATATCTAAATTCCAAGGTTTGTTGATATCGAGATTTTTACCTACAGATCTAAATTGCGGTTTAATAAAATAATAAGTCCAAAATTTATAATAATTTTCTATTAAATTTCTTATGAAATAAGGTCTTCTATCTTTTATCAAAATTAAAAAACCTTTTAATGCATTTTGCTGGATTGAATTTCGTAACAACCATTTTTAAAAGTACCAAAAATTTCGTTGACTTGAGGGTGTCTCACTGGTTCACCGGTTTCATCAAAAAGTAAATTTTGTTCAGATACATATGCAACATATTCTGTCACTTCATTCTCTGCTAATAGATGATAAAAAGGCTGATCTTTTTTTGGTCTGATATCCTCAGGAATAGATAACCACCATTCTTCTGTATTATTAAATGTTGGATCAACATCGAAAATTACACCTCTAAATGATAAAAATCTATGTTTAACGATTTCACCTATTTTGAACTTAGCATCTCTTTCCATAATATTCTCCAGAAGATCTAATTAGATATGTTCTACCTTAATCTTTTTCTTATAATTTGTAAGTATTATTATTCCTAAATTAACTAACCTATCAAGTTAAATATTTAGAAAAACTTTTCGATAGCTTAGGGTCCTTTTTTCTAATTTTTTTGGCTAATTCAATAATTACATTAGCTTGTTTAACAGTAGCTTCATCTTGCATTTTGCCATCAACTTTTACTGCTCCAGTACCGTCACCCATTGCTTTAATAATTTTTGCTGCTTTTTCAACCTCATCTTCACTAGGACAAAAAACTTTTTTTGCAATATCGATTTGTGATGGATGAAGAGACCATGCTCCATGACATCCAAGAATAAAAGCATTTCTAAATTGTATTTCACATCCTTCAGCATCGTCAAAATCTCCATAAGGACCAAAAAAAGCTTTTATATTATTCGAAGCACAGGCATCTATCATTTTAGAGAGGGAATAGTGCCAAAGATCTTGTTGAATAAATTTTCTTTTAGTTATTTTATCTTTTGGGTCAGATAAAATACCATAATCAGGATGACTTCCTCCAACTCTAACTGTTTTCATACCTCTTGATGCAGCAAGATCCGCCGGACCTAAACTAAATCCATGAAGTCTAGGACTACAAGCAGCTAAAGATTCTACATTCATAACACCTTCCGCTGTCTCAAGAATTATATGAATTTTAATTTGTTTTTTTAACTTATTTTGAGCTTCATTAAGAGCAATAATTCGATCAGCAAATAGAATCTCTTCAGGAGTATTTATCATTGGTAGCATAATAACATCTAGAGTATTGCCCAATTCTTTTATAAGAATAGATATATCGTCTAAAAACCACTCGCTAGATATAGCATTTACTCTAGTCCATAAGCCTGTATTTTTGAGATTTATTTTTTTTGATTTTTTAACAAACTCTTCTCTTGCTTTAATTTTATCTTTAGGAGAAATTCCATCTTCTAGATTACCAAGTATTACATCTGTTTTTTTTGAAATTTTATCTAACTTGTCTGTAACTTTTTTTAAATGCGGAGGAAAGAAATGAATTACTCTTTCTAAATCATTATTTATTTCTGATTTAGGTTTCGGAGCTCCATCAGCCAATGGTTCATAAAATTTTCTTCCAAAAGTCATTTTATTTCTCAGTTTAATTTCTTAGACATACATCAACTTACTAAAAGGAGCAAATATCTTCTTTTTTAAAAAAACAAATTATCTTATTAATATCAAAAAAAGGATTTTCATATGAAAGACTTAACTATAATACCACCCATTGGAGAATTATTGGATAGAGAGCATGTAAAAATAGAAAAAGGCCATGTAATTCACAAATATAAATTAGATAATCGTTTTGCCAATAGAAATAATGTTATAACTGGTGGTATTTTATCCACTGCATTAGATATGTTATGTGGTCATGCGCTTCATACAATGCATGATAATAAACACGCAACAATTGAACTTAAAACTATTTTTTTAGCTTCTGCATATCCTGGGTTTTTTTATGGAGAGGGTAATGTTGTAAAAATTGGTAAATCGATTGGATTTGCAGAGTCAATTTTACGAAATGAAAATGAAGAAGAAGTAGCTGCAGCATCTGCAACTTTTCGTATATTTAGTCAGTAATATTTAATTTTGCTTTGGTCTTATCTCTCAATCTTAATTTATAAATTTTACCCGAAGCTGTTCTTGGAAGTTTGTTTTTATTTAAATCATAATATTCAGGTATTTTAAAATTAGCGATGTAATCTTTAAGATATATATTGAATGCAGTTTCATCAAAATCATTTAATTCTTTTAAAAAAATTGAACAGCAGAGTTTTTCTCCTAATCTTTCATCAGGAACGCCATAGACACTTGCTTCAATTACATTAGGGTGTTTATTAATTACATCTTCTACTTCAAGGCACGAAATATTTTCTCCACCCCTAATAACTATATCTTTAGCTCTATCAACAATATATAAAAAATTGTCCTCATCTAGGTAACCTAAGTCGCCTGATCTAAACCAATCATTAAAAAATGCTTCATTTGTTGCTTCTTCATTATTCCAATATTTACTAAAATTAGTAATTGATTTTATCCATACTTCGCCGACTTCATTTTCATTACATTCTTTGTGATTGCTATCAAAAATCTTAATTTTAGTTAGTGGAGGAGTAGGCTTTCCAGTAGAGCCTGGTCTATTAATATAATCATCACCAGATATTACAGCGCCGGCTGCATTGGTTTCTGTCAATCCATAGCCTAAACCAGGAGAGGCATTTGGAAATTCATTCTTTAATTCTTTTACATGAGAAGATGGCCTTGCTGCTCCTCCCCCAGAAAGCTCCTTTAATGATGATAAATCATATTTTTTTCTATTTTCATCACGCATAACTTCTAATGTCATAGTTGGAACACCATTAAGTGTCGTTATTTTCTCTTTTTCTATTAGAGATAATGCTTTTTCTGAGTCCCATTTATGCATTATAACCATTTTTCTCCCTGATAGAAATGAAAGCATAAACTGTGCATGGCTTCCAGTGACATGAAATAAGGGTACAGTTAAAAGACATGAAGGCTGAATCTCTTCATTAGCTATTATACCATCCTTAATATTTCTTGCTGTAGCAACAACCATCCACTGAAGTAAAGTAGAAATAATAGATTTATTTGATGAGCATACTCCCTTTGGGTGTCCTGTTGATCCAGAGGTATATAAGATTGTCGCGTCATCAAAAGGATTAATATCAAATATTGGCATTTCTTCAGAAAGATATTTTCTCGAATATGATATCCAATTATTTTTATGATTTTTATTATCAGGTCTAATAACAATAATCTTAAAATTATTTTTTTTATAGAGATTACTAATTCTGTTTAATCTTTCTTCATCAACTATCAGTATTTTAGCGTCGCTATCTTCAATACCATATTCAAGTTCTTTAGATGTCCACCAACTATTCATTGGAACAGCAATAGCTCCAATACTAGTTATTGCTATGAAACTAAAAATCCATTCTGGGTAATTTCTTGATGCTATTGCAATTCTATCTCCTTTTTTTACCCCGAAGTCATTAATTAAAGAATTAGCGAAAGCTGATGAAAATTTATAAGCCTCCTTATATGTCCATCTTTCATCTTCATAAACAATCATTTCTTTATTTTTATGTTCTTTATAAAGATTAAAATATTCAAAAAGAGTTTTTGGGCCCCAATCAAATGCTAAATACTCATATCCATTTAATTCGATAATTTTTGTTGGAAATTCACCATTAGGTGAACAAAGTTCTTTTACTATTTCTTCTATTTCTTTTTTCATTTTTTTTTGGCGGAGGGGGAGGGATTCGAACCCCCGAGACGGTTGCCCGCCTGCTGGTTTTCAAGACCAGTGCCTTCAACCACTCGGCCACCCCTCCGCAGGTACTTAATTAATGATTATATTTTAGCTAAAAAGTCCATCAAAATCTTGTTTACCTCATCAGGTTTTTCTTGTTGGGTCCAATGACCACATTCTTTAATTATTTGCAATTCTCTTAAATCAGAATAATTTTTATTGATATGATCTTTAAATAACTCATCATCGGACTTATCCTGTCCTGAGGATTTTAAACCGTTTAATACCATAAAGTTTACTGGATCTAGATCGCCAGCAATAAAACAAGAAGGTCTAGAAATTTTTTCATTTGAAAGGTAATTTAATTCCTCCCAATCTAAATCTATACATCTATATCTATTTAATGGACCTCTCATACCGCTACTTAAAAATTGATCGGTATAAAATATTAAATCATTTTCCTTCAACCACTTTGGTAAAGTTTCAAAATCTTTCATTCCATCTAAAAAGCCTTCTCCTTTAAATTTTTTTTGATTAATCATTGTTTCGATATTTTTTAGCATTCCCTGATAATCTGAGTTTGAAAAAATTAGTCTTAGAGAGTTTTTCATATTCTTTTCAAACTCCTTTTCAGCAACACCTTCTTCTTGAAAATACAATATGTAAAAGAAATTCTTTTTATAAAGTTTTTTAAGCATTTCTGTTGGTTTAATATCACTACCAAGGAATGAGTGTGGAACTGAAAGTCCAGAAACTGATAAAATTCTTTCTGGATATAACAAGCTTGTATACCATGAGATTGGTGCCCCCCAATCATGTCCAACTATATGTGCTTTATTTTCACCCAGATAGTCGAGTATTCCAATTAAATCAGCTGTTATTTTCTTCATAGAATAATCAGATATATTTTCTGGCTTATCAGAGCTACCATACCCACGTACATCAGGAACAATAACTTTGTATCCAAGCTTAGAAAAAAATTTTATTTGATGTCTCCAGCTATAAAAACTTTCAGGCCAGCCGTGAATAAAAAATAAAGGCGTACCAGAACCTTCAATCACAGTATTAATATTTATATTGTTTGTAGGAATTTTTATTTGTTTGAATTGCATAACTTTCAAATATCTCAATATTTTAAATAACGAATCCTGATAATAATTCTAAATATATGTTTTTTTTCAGATTCATAACATTTGCTTTAATTTTTATATTAGTTAGTTGTACATCAAATAATTCTAATCAAAAATATAAAAGCAATAATAATCCATTTTATGGGGGGATTTATAAAATTGGCGATCCTTACTTGATTGATAATAAGGTCTATTATCCGAAAGAAGAAAAGGCATACGATGAAATAGGGATAGCATCTTGGTATGGAAAAAAATTCCATGGAAAACCCACAGCTAATGGAGAGACATTTAATATGTATAAAGTTAGTGCTGCGCATAAAACTCTGCCTTTACCATCTCAAGTAAAAGTTACAAACCTGGATAATAATAAATCATTGATATTGAGGGTTAATGATCGTGGTCCATTTGCTAAAGAAAGGATTATTGATTTATCAATGAAAGCTGCCGAGTTATTAGGCTTTAAAGAAAAAGGCACACAGAGAGTAAGAGTGCAATATTTTGCTATGGCTAATATTTATGATCAATATGGAAATGTAGTTTCGAAAAAGAAATATATTAATCAATCTAATGCAATCAAATATTCAAATAACAAAGAAACATATTCATTAGTTATTGGAAGCTTTACCGATATTGAAAATGTGAATAAACTTAAACAAAGTTTAAAAAGTTTTACTAGACTAAATATTGAAAAAAAAGAAATAAATAATAATAGCTTTTATAAATTGTCTATTGGACCTTATTATCGAAAAGAATATGTTATTAAACTTCAAGAAACCATTAATTTTATTGGAATTCAGGATACTAAAATAGTAAAAAATGAAAACTAAACTAAATCTATCTTTAATATTTTTATGGTTTGCTTTTAATTGTCAGACCTTGCTCTCGTTTGATACTTCAGCAAAAAATGTACTTTTAATAGATTTTGATACAAATCAAATTCTATTTTCAAAAGATGCAGATAAAAAAATTTACCCTGCATCAATGTCAAAATTAATGACATTATACATTTTATTTGATTCATTGGATAAAGGAATAGTCTCATTGGAAGATAAATTCTCTGTGTCCAGAAATGCATATCAAAAAGAAGGCTCTACAATTTATGCTGAGCTAGAAACAGAAATATCTGTTGAGAATTTAATAAGAGGAATTGTTGTATCATCAGGTAATGATGCTTGCGTTATAGTTGCAGAGGCGCTTTCTGGTTCGGAAGAAAGCTTTGCTCAGCAGATGAATTATTATGCCTTGGAAATGGGTTTGAATGATTCTAATTTTAAAAATTCATCCGGTCTTCATGATATTGATCATTACACTACAGCAGAAGATCTGGTAAGGCTTGCTAAATTTATTATTACTGATTTTCCAGAATATTATAGTTTTTTCGCTGATAGATCTTTTACATGGAATAATATCACTCAATATAACAGAAATAATATATTAAAATCTGATCTTGGAGTCGATGGACTAAAAACTGGTTATACAAGTAAATCAGGTTTTGGCATCATTGTATCTTCAAAAAAAAATGATATAAGGTTAATTGGCGTAGTTACAGGTTTAGATAATGTTGATGAGAGAACTACTGAAATAACCAGATTAATTAATTACGGATATCGAGGATTTAAAAGTTATTCTATCTTTAAAAATAACCAAATAATTGACTATGTATCAGTTTGGAAGGGAAAAACAGATAATTTACCATTAATTGTAGCTAATGACTTAGATTTATTGCTTGATATACCTGGAAGAAGGGGTATTAGAGCTGAATATAAATATTCTGAACCCTTGTATGCACCTATAACCAAAGGTGATATTGTTGGCTCTATGGAGATTGTTATCCCGGGAAGAAAGAATATTGAAATCAATTTACTTGCTGGAGAAAATATTAATAAAGTTAATTTTTTTTCTGGTTTTATAAAATCTTTTGATTATTTTTTATATAAAGATGAATAATTTATTTATAACTTTTGAGGGAGGGGATGGCTCAGGTAAATCAACTCAAGTTAATTTATTAAAAGACTATTTAGATAATTTAAATTTTGAAACAATTAAAACGAGAGAACCCGGAGGAACCCCTTCTGCTGAAATTCTAAGAGATTTACTTACTACCGGCAAGGTAGAAAAATGGACTCCTATGTCTGAAGCTCTATTAATGTGGGCCTCAAGATATGAGCATTTAATTCAAGTCATTGAACCTGCTCTTAATTCGGGAAAGAATGTAATTTGTGATAGATTTTATGATTCAACTTACGCTTATCAAGGAGTAGCTCATAATTTAGGCATTGATAAGATGGAGAAATTAAAAAAAATAATAATTGGAGACATTGAACCTGATGTAACTTTTGTCCTAGATATTGATCCTAAAGTAGGACTTAAAAGATCTCTTGATAGATCTAATCAAGAAAATAGATTTGAAAGTTATAATATTGATTTTCATAGTAAAATTAGGATTGCATTTTTAGAAATAGCCAAAAAAAATAAAAATCGTTGTGTTGTTATCGATGCTTCACTTAATGAACAGGAAATTAATAATTTAATTATAACTGTAATTGATAATCTTATAGCTGATAAATAAGAGGAATAACTAAATTGGATAACCCCGTAAAAGAAACATCTAATTTTATTGGAAATAATAATATTGAAGAATTTATGCTTAATTCAATAAATGCCAATAAATTGCATCATGCTTATCTTCTAAGCGGAATAAAAGGTCTAGGTAAAGCAACTTTTGCTTATAGGTGCGCAAAATACATTCTTTCAGATACTTTAAAGAAAAATATGAATGTAGATAATTCTGAAAAAGTTTCTAAATTAATTGAAAGTGACAGCCATCCAGATTTTATAGTTCTTAAAAAAGATATCGAAAATGAAAAATCATTAATAGAGATCGATCAAGTAAGAGATTGTATCAATTTTTTTAATCACACCCCAATCTTTGGTGGTTATAAGATTTGCATTTTAGACTCTCTTGATGAAATGAACATAAATTCAACAAACGCACTTTTAAAAATAATTGAGGAACCACCAAAAAATAGTCTTTTTTTTATTATTTCTCATAATAAAGATTCAATAATTCCAACAATAAAATCAAGGTGTCTAAATCTTCAATTTAGAAAATTTTCTAATGATGTAATCGAAAGTTTTCTTAAAACAAAAACTTCAATTGATGAGGTATACGATCTAAAAGAAATAATAGATTTATCTAATGGCAGTTTTGGAAAAGCTTTAGAGTTAATAAAGGAAGATTCACAAGAAATAAATTTAAAGATAAGAAAACTATTTACTGAGCACTCTGATGAAGATTTATATGAATTGGAAAGTTTCCTTAGAAGGTCAAATAAATTAGATTTGTTTTTTGAGTTATCAATTATAAAGATTGATAAATTAATTAAAGAATTTGCTCTCAAAGAACATAAATACGAAAATAAAAAAATAGATAAATTTTTTCATATTAGAGAAAAGATTCAAAAAATTTATTATGAGGGTAAAAAATATAATAATTTAAATAATCATATTATTTTAGACTTAATTTTATTAATTAAGAAATCACTATATATTTGAGAAAGACTGATGACTGATTCATTCTATATTAGCACTGCAATATCTTATACCAATGGCTCTCCTCATATAGGGCATGCTTATGAGGTAATTGCCGCTGATGTAATTGCGAGGTTTAAAAAATTGGATGGTTATGACGTCTTCTTTTTAACTGGAACCGATGAACATGGTTTAAAGGTTCAACAAAAGGCAAAAGAATTAGGTATTAATCCCAAAGATTATGTTGATAAAGTATCAAAAGAATTTATTGAATTAGCTAAATCTTTAAATTGTTCAAATAATGATTTTATAAGAACAACCGATAATAGACATAAAAAAAATGTCCATTCAATTTGGAAGAATATCTCTGATAAAGGTGATATTTATCTCGATCAATATTCTGGATGGTATTCAATAAGGGATGAGGCATTTTATAACGAAGAAGAATTGATAAAGTCTGATAACGATTCATATTTGTCACCTAATGGCAATTCCGTTGAGTGGATTGATGAAGAAAGTTATTTCTTTAAATTATCCAAATATGAAAAACAATTATTAGATCTCTATGAAAGCAATAAGAGCTTTATACTTCCAAATTCGAGAATGAATGAAATAAAAAATTTTGTTCAATCCGGTCTTAAGGATATTTCTATTTCAAGAAAAAATATTTCTTGGGGCATTCCAGTTGAAGAGAATAATGAGCACTCCATTTATGTATGGCTTGATGCGTTAACTAATTATATTTCTGCGCTTGATTGGTGTGAGGGAAGTAAATCTTTCGATAGATTTTGGCCGGCTGATATCCACCTTATTGGAAAAGATATTACTAGATTCCATGCAGTTTATTGGCCTGCATTTCTTTTTTCAGCTGGATTAGATGTTCCTAAAATGATTTTTTCTCATGGCTTTCTTCTTAATAAGGGTGAAAAAATATCAAAAAGCGTTGGAAATACTGTTGATCCTATTGATTTATTAAATCTTTATGGAGTTGATCAATTAAGGTTTTACTTACTTTCATCGACACCATTTGGTAATGATGGTAATTATAGCCATGAACTTATTGTTAATCACTCAAATGCTTTATTATCAAATGATTTAGGCAATCTATCTCAAAGATGCCTTAAGATGGTATTTTCAAAATGTGATGGAAAAACACCTACTAAAGGTGATCTTAATGACATCGATTTATCTCTATTGAATAATGCATACGACCTATACCAGCTGTCTGTTGAATGTATGGATGAATATCGGATCCATACTTATTTAAATTCTATTTTTGATATTATTTCCTTGGCTAATAAATATTTTAGTGATCAAAAGCCCTGGGAACTTGATAGAGATGACCCCGATAGAATGCATACTATTCTATGGGTTACTTGTGAGATTCTTCGTATTAGCTCAATATTATTACAGCCTGTTATTGTTGATGGCTCTAATAAACTTCTAGATTTTCTTAATATTAGTGCAAAAGAAAGATCTTTTATTAACTTAAACCCAAGTTTTGCCGTTAAATCAGGCTTGAAGATTAAGGAGCCAAAAGTTATTTTTCCTAAAATTGATTTATAAGCGAAAATAGTGACAACTATAAATTTTTGTTGTAATGAAGCAACATATTCTAAGGAGATGTATTTTGGATAAATTCCTTGTTATAGATTTAGAAATGGATTTACGTTCCGCAAGAGCTGATTTTGAAAAAAAATATTTAATAGCTCAAATTAATAATTTTAATGGAAACATAAGTAAAACAGCTAAATTTATAGGTATGGATAGATCAGCTTTGCATAGAAAGTTAAATGATCTAAATATTGGGCCTAAGATAAAATTACAAAGTTTAATTAGTAAATAATAAGAATATAATTGGAAAATAAATGAAGATCATTATTTGTGGTGCTGGGTTAAGTGGAAGGGCTATTGCTGAAAAATTATCTCAAATTGGCAACGAAGTAACTATTATTGATTCCTCTAAAAGATTAATTGAAAAACTTGGTAATAAACTAGATATTAGAGGAATTGTTGGTCATGGAGCTCACCCAGATATTTTAGGTGAAGCTGGAGCTGCAGAAGCTGAAATGTTGATTTCAGTAACTCCTTCTGATGAGATTAATATGATGGCTTGTCAAGTTGCGCATTCTTTATTTGAGGTTCCTAAAAGAATAGCGAGAGTAAGGGATAAATCTTACTTGAATCCTTCTTATCAAGATTTATTTACAAGTTCTAATTTACCAGTGAATATAATAATATCTCCAGAAAAAGAGGTTGCTAAATCTGTTTTTAGGAGGTTTGAGTTACCAGGCGCTTTTGAAAATGTTCCTTTTGGCGATAATAATTTAAGATTTTTGGGTATAAAGATAAATGAGGATTGTCCAATAAAGAATGCTGAAATAGGTTCATTAACTGAATTATTTCCTGATTTAAACACAGTCATAGTTGGTTTAAGAAGAAATAATAATATTATTACTCCAAAATCTAATGATAAATTATTAGAGGATGATCTAGCGTATCTAATTTGTCCAAGTGATTTTGCTGCTAGGACTCTATCAATTTTTGGTTATCAAAATGAACAAGCAAGAAGGATAGTTTTAGTTGGCGGTGGTTCAATTGGTAAAGAAGTTGGAAAGTTAATAGAAAGTAAAATAGATAATATCTCTCTCCGTATAATTGAAAAAAATGAAAACATTGCAGAGGACCTATCAGATAAATTTGATAAGAGTTTTGTTATACTTGGATCGGGGATGGATAAAGATATTTTAAATGAAGCTGAAATATCGAATGCAGATATTCTAATAAGTTTAACAAACAGTGATGAAACTAATTTTATTTCTGCTGCATTTGCAAAAAGTGATGGTTGTGACAGAGTTATAGCGCTTCTAAATAATAAGGATTTTCAAGGTCTTATAAGATCAGTAGATATCGGTGATTTTTTAGATCCTAAAGCTATAACTGTATCATCTATTTTAAGGCATGTTAGAAGGGGCCATATCAGAAATATATATACTTTATCAGATGGATCCGCAGAGGTAATTGAAGGGGAAGTTTCATCGTCGTCTGAATTAGTTGGCCCTACAATAGAAGAGCTTCATTTAGCAAATGGCTTAAGGATTGGAGGAATTTTAAGAGATAAAACCATAATTATGCCAAGGGGTGACACCAAAATAAAAGAGGGTGACTATGTCACAATCTTCTCTATTCCTGAGAAAATTCATGAAGTTGAACAATTATTTAGAGTAAGCGCCAGTTATTATTAATATTTAAAAAATCAATAATTTTAATTTATATTATTAATTTTATAAAAATAAAGCCCCAGGGTATACATTGATAATGCTTGATAATATTAAAGAAAGTATTTCAGAATTAGGTGAAGAATGTTTTATCAAAGATTTAGTTGATAATAGTAAATTGGTTACAATTTTTCTAATTAGCGGTATAAAACTTGAAGGAACAATCACTTCATTTGATAATAATACTTTAACACTAAAAGGTTCAAATAATATTCAATTAGTCTATAAACATGCAATTTCTACTATTTTGCCTGTTTAGTATCTGTCTTTGCCTCATTCCATAACATCTCTAATTCAATTAAATTACATTCATTAAATTTTTTATTTTCTTTTTTAAGTTTCTTTTCAATATAATTTATTCTTGCCGAAAATTTCTTGTTTGTTTTTCTCAATGCATTTTCAGGGTCAATTTTTAATTTACGTGATAAATTTATGACTGAGAAAATTAAATCACCAATTTCTTCTTCTATTTCCTCTTTTTCCTGCTGAATTAATGCAATTTTGAGCTCTTGTTTTTCTTCTTCTATTTTTTTAAAGGTGTCATTTGAGTTTTTCCAATCAAAACCATTTTCAGAAGCTCTTTTTTGTAACTTCAATGATCTAATCATTGCGGGAAAGCTTTTTGGTATATCATCAAGTATACCAGTATTGCCTTTATTTACTCTTTCTTGTTGCTTGATTTTTGTCCAATTTTTTTCGATTTGCTTCATTGAGTGAGTATTAGAATCTTTTTCAAATACATGAGGATGTCTTCTTATTAATTTTTCAGACAAATTATTAATTACATCTTTGATACTAAAATAACCTTTTTCAGAACTAATTTCAGTGTGAAAAATAACTTGAAATAATAAATCTCCTAATTCCTCACATAACGCATCACTGTCGTTATTTTCTATTGCCTCAACAACCTCGTAGGCCTCTTCAATGCAGTATTTTTTTAAACTGTTAGAATCTTGGTTTTTATCCCATTCACATCCATTTTTTGGATCTCTTAGAGCAGACATAATTTCAAGAATTTTTACAAAAGACTTGCCTGTATTTTTTTCTATTTTAACCATTATCATCCTTATTAATCGAATATTTGGTTAATTATACCTTAATTTTATTTTATTTTTTGTTTATTTTTTTCACAAAATTGACATAAAATATTTATAAATGCTATTATCTATTTGATTTAAAATAAAAAAATGATGGGGGTCATATGTTGTATTTTAAAAAACTTACTAAATTAATTTATATTTTTGTTTTTG
>CACLQD010000006.1 GCA_902609025.1 uncultured PS1 clade bacterium | reverse complement strand
ACAAGACCTTGCCAAACTTGTAACCTGTAAAGAAAAAATCTTATGGGATGAAAAAGAAATTAATATTTATAACAGTAATATTAAAAGAAAAAAAATTAATGCTCATGTTGTTGTTTTGGATTATGGAGTAAAAAAGAACATATTAAGATGTTTATTTTCAAGATTTGAAAAAATATCATTGGTTCCTTGTACTTCATCATATAGTGATATAACTAATTTAAAACCTGATGGAGTTTTCTTATCAAATGGTCCTGGTGATCCAAGCGCTACCGGAGAATATGCAATTCCTGTAATCAAAAAACTAATTGATTCAAATATACCAATATTTGGTATTTGTCTTGGGCATCAATTACTTGCATTATCATTAGGATTAAAAACTTATAAGATGCACCAAGGTCATCATGGCGCAAATCATCCAGTAAAAAATAATTATGACTCAAGTGTTAGTATAACATCCATGAATCACGGTTTTGCAGTCAGAAGTGATAATTTACCAGAAGGTATTATAGAAACTCATACTAGTTTATTTGATGGTAGTAATTGCGGAATTGAAATGGTTAATAAACCGATTTTTTCAGTTCAACATCATCCTGAAGCATCGCCTGGACCAAATGATAGCTATTATTTATTTGATAAATTTTTAGAAAATATTGAGAAACATAAGAATGCCTAAAAGAGAAGATATCAAAAGTATATTAATTATAGGCGCAGGCCCAATTATAATTGGTCAAGCTTGTGAATTCGATTATTCAGGAACACAAGCATGTAAAGCTCTTAAGAAAGAAGGTTATAGAATTATTCTAGTTAATTCGAATCCTGCAACAATTATGACAGATCCGGAAGTTGCTGACGCAACCTATATCGAGCCTATTACTAGTGAAATTATTGAAAAAATAATATTAAAGGAAAAACCGGATGCTTTATTGCCGACAATGGGGGGTCAAACGGCCTTAAATGTATCTCTAGAAATTGCAAGTTCAGGTTTTCTTGAAAAAAATAATGTTGAATTAATTGGTGCAAATAAAGAAGCAATTTCAAAAGCTGAAAATAGAGAAGAATTTAGATTGGCCATGAATTCTATTGGGCTGGAAACACCGAAATCCTTTATTGCGCATACGCTTGAAGAAGCTAATAGTAAAATTGATAATATTGGATTACCGGCAATAATTAGGCCTTCTTTTACACTTGGTGGAACAGGAGGTGGGATAGCTTATAATGTTGAGGAATTTAATCAAATTGTTGGTGATGGATTAAAAAACTCGCCTAACAGTGAAGTTCTAGTTGAAGAGTCAGTTATAGGATGGAAAGAATTTGAAATGGAAGTCGTTAGAGATAAGTCTGACAACTGCATAATAATTTGTTCAATTGAAAATATTGATCCTATGGGCGTTCATACTGGTGACTCAATAACAGTTGCACCAGCATTGACGCTAACAGACAGGGAATATCAAGAACTTAGAAATGCATCAATAAAAACCTTAAGAGAAATAGGAGTAGATACCGGCGGTTCTAATGTTCAATTTGCCGTTAATCCAAAAGATGGAAGAATTGTTATAATTGAAATGAACCCAAGAGTTTCTAGGTCATCTGCCCTTGCATCAAAAGCTACAGGTTTTCCAATAGCTAAAATAGCAGCTCTATTAGCAGTTGGTTATAACCTTGATGAATTGGTTAACGATATTACAACGACAACACCTGCCTCATTTGAACCTTCAATTGATTATGTTGTTACAAAAATACCCAGATTTGCTTTTGAAAAATTTCCAGGATCAGAATCCACATTAACTACATCAATGAAATCAGTTGGTGAGGCAATGTCTATAGGCGGAAATTTTCAAGAATCTATACAAAAAGGATTAAGGTCTCTTGAGAACGACCTTGAGGGTTTTAATGAGTTATCCGAAAAAGGATTCACAAAAGAAGAGATAAAAAAGAACCTTAAAATTGCATGCCCTGAGAGATTATTATATATCGCAGAAGCATTTAGATCTGGGCTTACAGTTGAAGAAATAAATTCGATTACCTTTTATGACCCATGGTTTTTGAGGCAAATAGAAGAAATTATTCTTTGGGAAAATCTTATTCAAAAAGACGGATTACCAAAAGATAAAGAGAATTTTAAATTAATTAAATCAATGGGTTTTTCTGATTCGCGTATAGCCAAATTAATTAATGATGAAGAATCAATTGTTAGAAATGAAAGAATTAAATTAGGTTTAAGACCTGTTTATAAAAAGGTCGATACATGCGCTGCAGAATTTGAAACAAAAACAGATTATATGTATTCAACATATGTAGGAGATATTTATAATGAAAATGAATACTGTGAGTCTTTTCCAACTAAAAATAAAAAAGTAATTATCCTTGGTGGAGGACCAAATAGAATTGGACAAGGAATAGAATTTGATTATTGCTGCTGTCATGCCTCATTCGCTCTTGCAGAATTAAAAATTGAAAGCATAATGATTAATTGCAACCCTGAAACTGTATCAACTGATTATGATACATCTGATCGATTATATTTTGAGCCTTTAACCCTTGAAGATGTTTCAGAGATAATAAATATTGAATCTAAAAAAGGTGATCTTCTTGGTGCAATAGTTCAATTTGGCGGACAAACTCCTTTAAAACTTTCTAAAGATTTTGAAGTTAATAATATTCCAATTAAAATATTAGGAACTGATCAAGATGCTATTGATTTAGCAGAAGATAGAGATCGTTTTAAAAATCTAATGGAGAAACTTCAAATAAAACAACCAAATAATGGTATTGCTAAATCGGCAGATGAGGCAATAAATATTGCAAATGAAGTTGGTTATCCGGTTGTAATAAGACCGTCGTATGTTCTTGGTGGTAGAGCTATGGAAATAGTTCATTCTGAAGATCAGCTTAAAAAATATATAAATGAGGCTGTAATAGTGTCTGGATCGAGCCCAGTTCTAATAGATTCTTATTTACGAGATGCAATTGAAGTTGATATTGATACGCTGTCAGATGGTAAAGATTTTTATATTGCTGGGATTTTAGAACATATTGAAGAAGCTGGTGTTCATTCAGGAGACTCTGCATGCTCCATGCCCCCATTCTCATTAAATGAAGGAATTATCACTGAATTGAAAAGAAATGTTATAAAAATTGCAAAGGCAATGAATGTAAAAGGCCTAATGAATGTCCAGTTTGCAATTAAAGATAATGATATTTTTATCCTTGAAGTTAATCCAAGAGCAAGTAGAACCGTTCCCTTTGTTGCAAAAGTCTCTGGGAATCCAATAGCTAAAATTGCTACAAAAATTATGGCTGGTATTCAATTGAAAGATCTCGATTATGAGGATAAGAAATTAGAGCATATTGCTGTTAAAGAGGCAGTTTTTCCATTTAAAAGATTTCCTGGAGTGGATACTATTTTAGGCCCTGAAATGAGATCAACTGGCGAAGTTATGGGAATAGATAAAGAATTTGGTATTGCATTTGCAAAAAGTCAGATAGCGGGAGGAACTAATGTTCCAATTGAAGGAATTGTATTTGTTTCTGTAAAAGATACTGATAAAGAAAAAATTTATAAACCAGTTAAAGAGCTAGAAGATATAGGCTTCTCAATATTGGCTACTGGCGGTACATGTGATTTCTTAGAGAAAAAAGGAATAAACACAAAAAGAATTAATAAAGTACTTCAGGGAAGTCCTCATATTGTTGATGAAATCACAAAAAATAATATTGCACTTGTATTTAATACAACAGAAACACCTCAAGCAATCAAAGACTCTAAATCAATAAGACGATCCTCTCTTGAAAATAGCGTACCTTATTATACAACCGTTTCTGGAGCTATTGCTGCAGTTTCAGGGATAAAGGCTATTAAGAATGGTAAAATGGATGTTGATACAATCCAATCATATAAAAAGTAAGATTTGAATAATTTTTTTCTTTAAAGCATAATAAGTAAAGAGATTTTATTATGGAAAAAATACCAATAACAAGCGATGGAAAATTAAAGGTGGAAGATGAACTCAAAAATCTTAAAACCATCGAACGACCAAGAATTATCAACTCTATTGCGGAAGCGAGAGCTCATGGAGATTTATCAGAAAATGCTGAATATCATGCTGCAAAAGAAGAGCAAGCACATAATGAAACGAGGATAATGGAACTTGAAGATTTATTAAGTAAAGCAGAAGTAATAGATCCGAGTAAATTAACTGGTAAAGACATAAAGTTTGGGGCAAAAGTCTTATTAATTGATCTTGATACTGACGAGGAAGCAAATTACCAGATAGTAGGGGATATAGAGTCTGATTTTAAAGAAAAAAAGATTTCTATCTCTTCCCCAATAGCAAAAGCACTTATTGGAAAATCTGTTGGTGATGAAGTAGATGTAAATACTCCAGGTGGAGGCAAATCTTATGAAATTATAAAAGTTTTATACAACTAAGAAGAGGAAATAAACTTCTCCAAATCAATAAATGATTCATTACCAATTTTATTTTTATTGGCTTCACCTGCATTAATTTCTAAAACTGCCAAAACCTTACCCTTTGATTTTATCCTTTTTAAACTTTTTGGTTTAGAATTTTTATAAATCTTATTAATACTGCCATTCTTGTTTATAAAAATAATATCTAAAGGAATAAATGTATTTTTCATCCAGAATGAGGTCTTTTTTTCATTATCAAATAAAAAAAGCATCCCTTCATTCTCTTTAAGCTCTAATCTGTACATGAGGCCCTTTACTTGCTCCTCATTAGTTTTTGCAACCTCAACACGATAATGAATTGGCTTTCCGATATCATTAATAATTTCAATATTATTAATATAAGACTCTGCAAATATGCTATTGTTGTATAAAAATAAAAATAAAAGAAAAATTTTAATGAACATATTATCTATTTATTTAATAAAAAAAATTATAAGGCAAGGAATATGAAAAAAGGAATATTTGATTTATCAGAAAAAGTTGCATTAATTACAGGCGGAAATGGCGGAATAGGACTTGGAATTGCTGAGGGTTTAGCTGAATGTGGCGCCAAGATAGCAATCTGGGGAAGAAATAAAGAAAAGAACGAAGAATCCAAAAATTTATTATTTAAATATAACATCAAAGTTAATACCTACGAAGTCGATGTATCACAAGAAAAAGAGGTAATAGATAATGTTCAATCTGTTCTGAATGATTTTGGAAGAATAGACACAGTCTTTGCTAATGCAGGCATGAATGTCTTTGGAGGATCTTTTGAAGAAATGAATACTGATGCTTATAGAAAAGTATTATCTGTAAATTTAGATGGAGTTTTTTTTACTTTAAGAGAAACAACAAAACACATGGTTGAAAGGGCTAAAAATGGAGATATTGGTGGCTCTGTAGTAGGTGTGGCAAGTTTAGCAGGGATAGAAGGTGCTGCTAAAACTCAACCTTATTCAGCATCTAAAGGTGGAGTTATCTCAATGATTAAAGGAATTGCAGTTGAACATGCAAGATATGGAATAAGAGCAAATACAATTCTACCAGGGTGGATTGCTACTGACATGACAAAAATAAATCAAAATAATCAAAAATTCACGGATAAAGTAATAAGTAGAGTTCCAATGAGAAGATGGGGAGAGCCTAAGGATTTCTCTGGAATTGCAGCATATTTAGCCTCTGATGCTTCAGCTTATCATTCAGGTGATATGTTTATTATTGATGGCGGTTACGCTATTTTCTAATTATATTAAGTGAATCTTCTATATCATTAATTAATAATTCTTCATCAGCTTTTATGTCTAAATCTACTACCTTTGATTTTACAAATAGCTTAGCTTTAAAAGAACCTTCGTTAGCCCCTAAAAGCCTTACAATATCTTTTTCAGTAGTGATTATATCAGCATTATTTTCTTTAGATTTTATTAATATTTTTTTGGCAAGACTTTCATTAATCTCTTGATGATCCTTAAGAATAAAAGAGCTAGTAACTTTGTTATTATTCATTATTGAAGATACTAATTTATCAGGATCAGCTATGCCAGTATAAACAACAACATTTTCAGATAAATCTTCATTAATTTTAGATAGGTACTCTGCATCTATAATTTTACTAAAATACTTATGAACATATGAAAGAGAATGATGATCTTGTTTTGAATTTATTAACTTAATTACCATATCAACTTTTTCTCTCCCATTTCTAATTGACTCTCGCAAAGGACCAAATGGAAAAATTAGTTTGTTACCAATTCCTTTGTTTGATGAAACAACAATTAGATTATAATCTTTAATTAAACTTGGATTTTGAAAACCATCATCAAGTATAATTAAATCGACATCAAGTTTTTCAATATATTTGCAACCTTTGACTCTGCTTTTTGAAACTATGGTTAAACCATCTTTGGCATGCAATAAGGCTTCATCACCAACTTCAGATGATAAATGAGTATTGATATCAACAATTAGAGGACCTTTAAATTTACCTTTATAACCTCTAAGAAGAACTGCGCAATCATAACCTTTTTTTGTCAGAACTTCCCTAAGATATCTTGCCATGGGTGTTTTGCCAGAACCTCCGAGAGTAAAATTACCGACACATATTACTTTTAATCTTGATTGATATTTTTTCACAAAAAGGTTTTTTATTAAAATTAAAAAATCAAAAAAGAAATTTATAAATAACATAAAATCAGGAGTTTTCTTCCACCAAAACTTAATATCCATTATTTTATATCCTTTATTATATTTAAAATATCTTCTGATGCTCCTCCAAATTCATTTACACATCTCTCAGCTTTTTTTCCCATATCAATTAAACTTTTTTTATCTTTAAATAATTTTATAAAGTTTTCTTCGGTAAAATTAATTGCTCCTCCAGCTTTTAAAAGATTTTTGTAGTCATCTTCAAAATTATAAAAATTTGGCCCAGTAAATACGGGAATAGAAAATTTAGCCGGCTCAAAAGGATTGTGACCTCCATAATTTTTAAATGCACCGCCTAGAATAACAGAATCTGCCATAGTATAGAGCTCGCCAAGTTCGCCAATCTTATCATAAATTATAAACTTTGTTTCACCTGAGACCTCTTCATTCTTAGAGAGAAATTTTATATTTTTATTAAGAAAACCGTTTTTTAACGCTTTATTAGAGATTGATTGAGCTCTTTCCGGATGCCTCGGCGCTATAATTAGGATCAAATCTGTGATTTCGAGCTTCAATCTGTTAAATAATGAAAATATAATTTCTTCTTCACCATCATGTGTTGAAACAGCTAAAATTATATTCTTGTCGGAGATAGATCTTTTTAGATTCTCTAATTTATTATTATTTACTCCCAATATATCAGCATCATGTTTAATATTTCCGAAAAATTGAATATTTTCATAACCCAATTTTTTATAAAAATTATAAGTTTTCTTATTTTGAGGAATAATAAATTTAAAAGAATCTAATAAATAAATTAAAGATTTTTTTGCATAACCCCAATATTGAAATGATTTATCTGAAAATCTTGCATTTATAAGAAGCAAAGGAACATTTTTATTTTTACATTCCAATATAAAATTTGGCCATATTTCTGACTCAACAAAAATTACCAATTGAATATTTAAGCTATTTAAAAACCGTTTTGCATATTTTGGTACATCATAAGGTATGTATTGATGCTGAACGCTATTGGGTAGTATTTTTTTAAATAATTTTGCTGAACTTACTGTAGTGGTGGTTATTAAAATATTATAATTCTCATTTAATAATTTTTTTACTAATGGTTGTATTGAGAGTAATTCTCCGACGCTAGCTGCGTGAAACCAAATATAATTATTTGATTTTTTATCAATATCAACTATTCCAAATCTTTCTTTTCTTCTGATCCATTCCTCTTTTTTTCTGATAGTTCTAATAATAAAAATAATCCATGTAAATAAACTCATTAAATGAGTGAAGACTTTGTATATTATTATCAAAAAAGGAGCAGACATACTTAAACTAACTCCTTTGCCTGAGTTGTAACCATATTTAGGTTTTCTTGAAGCGATAATCTTTTATTTTCAATCTCCTCTTCTGATGAATTTTTATCTACATAAATAGGATCTCCAAAAACCAAAGAACCTCTTCCAAATGGATAGTTAAGAGTAAAATTATCCCAACTATCAAATTCAAATCTTCTTGATGTCGTTGCTGCAACAGGGACGATAGGACAGCCAGATAATTTTGCTAAAGCTATAGAACCTTTGCCAGCAATCCTTCCTGGACCAGGGGGTTGGTCAGCAGTAAAAGCAACTGATTGACCATTTTTAAGAACCTTCAGCATTGCTCTTAGGGCGGCTGTGCCACCTTTTTCTTTTAACCCAAGCTTATCAGGATTTCCAGCTCCTCTTATTAAGTTTATTCCTAGATTATTTAATGTTTGTGCAATTAGTTCACCATCTCCATGAAGAGAAACTAAAGCATTTAATTTTTGAGAATTATGAGACCAATTATTTGGTAGCATTAGGCTCTGACCATGCCAATGCATCCATATAAAAGTTTTATTTTCTGACCATAGTTCTTTTACTTTAACATCATTTACTATGACCCATTTATTTGTATGATAAACAAACTTTATGTATTTTGAAAAAATAAATGGAAGTAATTTTTTAAGAATATTCTTTATCACTCCCGCTCTCCGGAAATTGCATTTCAAATAGGGCCTTATACAAACCATTTGCTTTAATTAATTCATCATGATTACCTTTTTCAATAATTTTACCTTTATCAAAAACATAAATCATATCTGCATTTTTAATAGTTGATAATCTATGAGCAATTATTAAAGCACTTTTTTCTTTCAATAAAGCTTCGAGAGCAATTTGAACTTTTGATTCTGCTTCACTATCTAAAGAAGATGTAGCTTCATCAAGTAATAAAATAGGAGAATTTTTTATCATTGCTCGAGCAATAGCAATTCTTTGTTTTTGACCACCAGAAAGTTTTAAACCTGATTCTCCGGCTGAGGTTTCATAACCATGAGGAAACTCTTTAACAAAATCATCTACTAATGCTTCTTTACAAGCTGTAATAAATGCATCCTCAGAGATATCAGAGGAACCAAACAAAATATTTTCCCTTATTGATGCGTCAAAAATCAAAGAGTCCTGAGATACTAAGGCCGAGCTTTCTCTTACCGTAGATAAGGAAAGACTCTTAATATCTATATTATCAATTTTGATAACGCCATTGGTTGGATCGTAAAAACGAGGAACTAGATTTAAGAGTGTAGTTTTACCTGCCCCCGAAGGACCAACTAATGCAACTGTTTGCCCTGGATTGACAACAAATGAAACACTATCAATCGCTAAATCATCAGAATTATCAAAATATGAAAAAGATACATTTTCAAATTCAATTAAACCTTTTGGCTTAGATATGGTTTTTTTATTAATAGGCTCTACTATCTGTGGTTTGTTATCAATAATTGGAAATAATCTATGGGATGCAGCTACGCCCTCTTGAAGCATTGCTTGTAAGTTTGCAACTGCTTTTAATGGATCATAGAGTAAACCCGCAGCAGTAGTAAATGCCATAAAGCTTCCTACACTCATATCAGAATTTATTGACTTACCTCCAGCATAATAAATTATCCCAGCTATCGCAAACCCAGTAACAATCTCCATTATTGGAGCTGAAGCAGATCTTGCTCTTACACCCCTCATTGATAATGAAACAACTTTTCTGATAGTTTCATTTGCTTTATTTAGATAAAAATTTTCTTTACGATATGCCTTTATTATTCGCATTCCTTTTAATGTTTCAGATACTAAAGATGAAAGTGTTCCAATTTCTTCTAAGCTATCACGAACAGCTTTTCGTAATTTCTTTCCTAAGTATCTTAAACCAAATGCAGCAGGAGGTAGGACTATAAGAAATATCATAGCAAGTTTAAAATCTACCCATAGTAAATAACCTACTAAACCCAAAACCATTAGAATATTTCTTGATAAATTTACAACAACTGAGGACATAGTTTCGCGTAGCTTTGTTGAGTCAGCCGTAAAATTAGATATAAATCTGGCAGAATGTATCGAATTAATATAAGAAATATCTGATTTTAATAGAGAAAGATATAAATCATTTTGAAGAGACCCGACAATTTTTTGCCCTATCAAATTAATTGAAACATTAGCTCCAAAAGTACCTAATGCTCTAATAAACATTATCAAAACAGCTACAACAGGAAGAACAACCAACATATTTTCATTTTTGTCTATAAAGATATCATCAATTACTCTTCGAATTAGCTCTGGTAAGGCAGGCGTGCTTAGAGCTACTATTGCATTACACAACAAAGCAACTGTTAAATACCCAGTTAAACCAGATGCGTAACTCCTCCAGATTCTTCTTATAGTTTCAATAGACCCTATTTCATTTAAATTGTTATTCATTATTATTGATTTAATCTCTCTATTAAAAATAATATCTTAAGATATATTATTATAAATTAAATTATACCCATAAAATTTTTTTGATACAAAACGGGAGTTGATAGCATGTTAGAAGGAAAGAAAATCATAGTAACCGGTTCAGCCAGCGGAATGGGTCAAGCTACTTTGAAAGCTTATGTTAAAGCAGGAGCAAATGTCGTAGGAATGGATATTTCAAATGATAAAGGTAAAGATATATCAACAAATGCAGACAGTCATGGTCCTGGAACATGCTCATTTATTCATATTGATGTTTCGGATGAGAATAGTGTAAAAAATGCATTTTATTTAGCATTGGACGAATTAAAAACTCTTGATGTTCTTGCTCATCCTGCTGCAATCCAAGGTCCAGCAGATGCTTCTTCTGTTAAAGTTGAAGATTGGGATAATATGTTTGCAGTTAATGTAAGAGGAACAATGCTAACAAACCAAAATGCATTCAAATATATGAAGGAAAACGGATCAGGATCAATAATAAATTTTGGATCAATATCTGGATTAAGACCGGAACCTTCTGCTTCAGCCTATTCAGCTGCAAAAGGAGCTGTACACTCTTGGACAAGAACAGCAGCTGGAACATGGGGAAAGTACAATGTAAGAGTTAACGCAATATTACCTGCAATTGCGACACCGATGTATTATGCAGCAAGAGAGCGTTCAACTGATGAAGAAAATACTGTTGCACATTGGAGAAACTCTGTTCCTATTGCTCTAGGTCAAGAATATGGGGACCCTGATAATGATTTAGCTCCAGTTATGGTTTTTTTTGCCTCAGATGCTTCAAAATTTATAACTGGCCAATTAATTCCTGTTGATGGAGGGCAAACAGCTGGTTTATAAAAAACTATAAATAATTAAATTGTTTTAATATGATCATTGCATATTTTAAATATTAGGAATAATTTGGGTTCAAAGAATTTGTTTTTAACATGCCAATAAAACTATCACATAATATAGAAAATATTCCACCTTCAGCAACAATGCTAATGACACAACTTGCCAGAGATTTAAAAGCAGAAGGTAAAAATATAATAAGCATGAGTGCTGGGGAACCTGACTTTGATACACCCAAAAATATCAAAGAAGCAGCTATAGATGCAATTAATAGGGGTGAAACTAAATATACAGCAGTTGATGGAATTGATGACCTTAAACAAGCAGTAATAGATAAATTTAAAAACGATAATAATTTAGATTATGAAAAAGGTAATATTTCTGTTGCCCCAGGAGGAAAATCAATAATTTTTAATGCAATTTTATCCACAATAAATCCAGGAGATGAAGTAATTATTCCTGCTCCATATTGGGTTAGCTATCCTGATATAGTAAAACTTGCTGGAGGTAATCCAGTAATAATAGAAACATCACCAGATAATAATTTTAAAATATCACCTGATGATCTTGAAAAAAATATAACTGAAAAAACTAAATGGCTTTTTATTAATTCACCTTCAAATCCAACTGGCCAAGTTTATTCTAAAGCTGAGCTAATTAACTTAACTGAAGTTATTAAGAAACATAAAAATTTATACATTTTATCAGATGATATATATGAATATATTCGATACCAAAATAATGAGCGTTTTTATACAATCGCTGAGCTAGATGAAGAAATATTTTCAAGGACATTAACAATGAATGGTGTTTCAAAAGCTTACTCAATGACAGGATGGCGTATTGGCTATTGCGGAGGTCCAATTGAAATTATTAATGCTATGCGAAAATTAATGGGCCAATCTACATCCAACCCATCTTCAATATCTCAATGGGCAACTGTAGAGGCATTAAATGGTTCAAAAGACTTTCTTAATTTGTGGATAGAATCTTTCAAAGAAAGAAGAGATTTTATCGTTAATTATTTGAATCAATGTAATGGTATAAGCTGCTTAAATCCTGAAGGGGCTTTTTATGTTTACCCTTCTTGTAAAGGTCTCATTGGAAAAAAATATAAGGGTAAAATAATTTCAAATGATAAAGATTTCGCTATGATTTTACTTAAAGAAAAATTAGTTAGTGTTGTACATGGAGATGCCTTCGGTTTATCGCCCTTCTTCAGAATTTCATACGCAACTTCTATGGATGACATAAAATTAGCTTGCGATAGAATTGGTGAGCTTTGTGATGAAGCAACATCATAATGGAATCAAAGAAAACTAACTCCAATAAAAAAGAAATATGGGAAAACCCCTCTCTCGGTCGAAATATTAATGAAAAGATTAATCCCTTTAAGATTAATACAGAATTCTCTCCTTCAGGAGATCAGCCTGAAGCAATAAAGTCACTAGTAAAAGGAATAAAAGACAATGAAAGATCACAAGTACTTTTGGGTGTAACTGGTTCTGGAAAAACATTCACTATGGCTCAGATTATCGAAAAAAGTCAAAAACCGGCTTTAATTTTAGCCCCAAATAAAACATTAGCTGCTCAACTTTATGGCGAATTTAAAGATTTTTTTCCCGATAATGCAGTTGAATATTTTGTTTCTTATTATGATTATTATCAGCCAGAAGCATATGTACCAAGAACAGATACATATATCGAAAAAGATGCCTCAATAAACGAACAAATTGACAGATTAAGACATTCAGCCACAAGATCTCTTTTAGAAAGAGGAGATGTGATAATTGTTGCGTCTGTATCATGTATTTATGGAATAGGCTCAGTAGAAACTTATTCAAATATGATTATTAACATTTCAAAAGATGAAAAAATTGAAAGACAAACTATTCTTAAAAAGCTGGTTGAACTTCAGTACATAAGAAATGATACAAACTTTACTAGAGGAACATTTAGAGTCAGAGGGGATTTAATTGAAATTTGGCCAGCGCATTTAGAGGATATTGTTTGGAGGATATCGTTATGGGGAAATGAGGTTGAAAACATTGGAGAATATGACCCTTTAACAGGAAAAAAGGAAAGAGAGCTTGAGAGTATTAAAATATATGCAAATTCACATTATGTTACCCCTCGCCCAACAATCAACCAGGCAATAAAAAAAATTAAGAAAGATCTTAATGTGAGGCTTAAGGAGCTCGAAAGCTCAAATAGATTATTAGAAATGCAGAGACTCGAACAAAGAACAAATTTTGATCTTGAAATGATGGAAGTTACAGGAATATGCGCAGGTATTGAAAATTATTCTAGATATTTAACGGGTAGGAAACCTGGTGAACCACCTCCAACACTATTTGAATATTTACCCAATGAAGCCTTGGTTTTTATCGATGAAAGTCATGTAACTGTTCCTCAATTAGGCGGTATGTATCGAGGAGATTTCAATAGAAAATCTACATTAGCAGAGCATGGGTTTCGATTACCTTCATGCATAGATAACAGGCCACTAAAATTTGAAGAATGGGACTCTATGAGGCCTTTAAGTGTATTTGTTTCAGCAACTCCCGGAAATTGGGAGATTAGTGAAACAAATGGAGTATTTGTTGAACAAATCATTCGTCCGACTGGTCTGATTGATCCAGTTTGTGAAGTCAGGCCGTCAAAAAGTCAAGTTGATGATCTTATATATGAATGTAAGAAAATAGCTAAAAAAAACCAAAGAGTCCTTGTAACTGTCTTAACAAAGAAGATGGCTGAAGATTTAACAGAATATATGAATGAACAAGGAATTAAAGTTAGATATCTTCATTCAGATATTGATACTTTAGAAAGAATTGAAATTTTAAAAGATCTTAGAACCGGATTATTCGATGTTTTGGTCGGTATTAACCTTCTTAGAGAAGGATTGGATATACCTGAGTGTTCCCTTGTTGCGATTTTAGATGCTGATAAAGAAGGTTTTTTAAGATCAGAAACATCTTTAATTCAAACCATTGGAAGAGCCGCCAGAAATGTTGATGGAAAAGTTATCTTGTATGCCGATAAAATTACGGGCTCTATGGATAGAGCTATAGGAGAAACCGAACGAAGAAGAGAAAAACAAAAAGAATATAATAAGGAAAATGGAATTACACCTGAAAGCATCAAAAAAAATATCAAAGATATTCTTGGAAGTATTTACGAAAGAGATCATCTTGAAATAGAAGCCCCGGAATTTTTTGAGAATGGAGTTTTGTTTGGAGATAATTTTGAAAAACACTTAAAAGATCTTAATAAGAAAATGCTAAAATTTGCTGAAGATTTAGATTTTGAAAATGCAGCAAAAATTAGAGATGAAATCCGAAGACTTGAGGAAACAAGTCTTAAGTATGCAGATGATCCAATGTTTAAACAAAAAAAATTAAGAAAAAATAGGAAAAGGTAGGAAATGAAAAAAAAATATGCGTTAGTGACGGGGGCAGGAAAAAGAGTAGGCTCTTTCATCTGTAAATTTTTAGCGCTTCAAGGTTATCATGTTATTATTCATTACAATAACAGCAAATTAGAGGCTGAGCGAACCCTTAAAGAAATTATAAAAAGCAATGGAAAAGCTAATTTAATTAAAGCAGATTTATCTTCAACCATTAAGGTTAGAAATTTAATTCCAAGAATTAACAAAAAATATGGTCAATTATCAATGCTAATTAATAACGCATCAATTTTTGAAAAAGATGACATCAAATCGATTTCGTCAGAATTATGGGATAAACATATAGATGTAAATCTTAAGGCCCCTTTATTTTTATCAAAAGATTTTGCAAACCAGTTTTCAAAAAGGAAAGGTGGAATTATTATAAACTTTCTCGACCAAAGCGTATTAACATATAGACCTGACTTTATCGCATATTCTGTCTCAAAAAATTCATTATGGTATCTTACAAGATCATTAGCTCAAGCATTAAGCCCTCGTATTAGAGTATGCGCTATTGGACCGGGACCAACATTGCAGGGAAAAAGACAAACAAAAAAAGATTTTGAAATTCAAAAAAAAGTTACACCACTAGGAATTGGGCCTGATTTAAAGGAAATTAATAATGCAATTAATTTTATTATCAAAAATAATTCTTTTACCGGACAGATGATAGTTCTTGATGGTGGAGAGCATCTTAAATGGGAAGAATCAAAGGATAAAAAATTCGTTGAGTAGTAAAAATAAGTTGAATCAGTAACTTAAGAATATTATCTAAAAAATCTTAATTTGTTCACAACATAGTTTTTTTGATCTTAATTGCTTAATTTTATATTAAAAATTTATATAGTATAAACAAATTATTATTTAATATAATGGATTCAGATACTTATAGGATGTGATAAATTAATAACTATATATTATGTATAATTTTTGTAATTTTATTTTGATAAAACATTACTTTTCAACAAAGTTATCCACAGGTTTTAAATAGCATTTTTTTGTAATAAAATTATATAATTTAGTATTAAAATACAAACACATGAAAACTGGCAAAGAAATAATAAAAGCTACAGTAAAAACCATTCCGAATAAGCCCGGTGTATATCGAATGCTGGATAAAAATAAAAATATTATCTATGTGGGAAAGGCAAAAAACTTATCTAAAAGAGTGAAAAGCTACTCAAGTAAAAATATTGAAAACAAACGTATAGAAAAAATGGTGAATTTAATTCATGAGGTTGAATTCACAACAACAGATAGTGAAGAAAATGCTCTTTTACTTGAAGTGAATTTAATTAAACTACATAAACCAAAATACAATATATTAATGAGGGATGATAAATCTTTTCCTTATATTTTCATTTCAACCGATCATGATTTTCCGCGCCTTGAAAAGCATCGAGGCGCAAGAAAAAGACCCGGACATTACTATGGTCCCTTTCCAAATGCAGGCGCTATAAACAGGACGATAAAAACTATTCAGAAAGCATTTCTATTACGTACTTGCAGCGATAAAGAGGTCGAAGCTGGAAATAAACCTTGCTTTAATTATCATCTTAAGCGTTGCAGTGGTCCTTGTGGTGGTAAAATTAATAAAGAAGAATATGGCAAACTTGTAAATGATGTAAAAAAAATTTTTAATGGTAATTCTAAAAAAATAAAATCAAAATTTGCAAAAAAAATGGAGGCGGCATCTATAAATAAAAAATATGAAGAAGCAGCATATTATCGTGATAGAATTAAGTCACTTTCAAATTTAACGAACTCATTTAGTATAAATCCAAAAAATTTAATTGATGCAGATGTGTTTTCCATTTCAAAAAATGAAAAATATGCATGTATACAGGTCTTCTTTTTTCGATCAAGAAAAAACCTAGGTAACAAACCTTTTTTCATTAATAATATTAAAGGTTTAAATGAGTTAGAGATATTAGAGTCATTTATACCTCAATTTTACAGTAACCGACCATCTCCAAAATTAATACTAACGAGTAGTAGAATTAATGAAAAAGAGATTATTCAAAATCTTTTAGCCTCACAAAATAAGATAAAAGTTAAAATACTGACTCCTTCGAGGGGAGAAAAAAAGGAAATTATTGACCATGCAACTGAGAACTCTAGAGATGCCTTAAAGAAATATACAAGAGATATGTTGAGTAAAAAAATAAACCTGCAGAATCTTCAAAAAACACTTCAACTAAATCAAATCCCTCAAAGGATTGAAGTTTTTGATAACAGTCATATACAGGGTGCTTTTTCTACAGGGGCTATGATTGTATCTGGAGCTGAAGGATTCATAAAAAATCAGTATAGAAAGTTTAATATTAAAGAAGCAAAAACTAATGATGATTTTGGTATGATGTTCGAAGTATTACATAGACGATTTCTAAGACTGAAAAATAAATCCAAAAATGATGAGGATTTTCCTGATTTAATTATTATTGATGGCGGAAAAGGACAATTATCGATGGCAGTTAAAGCTATGAGAAAAACAAATATTAGTAATATTGAAATTATTAGTATTTCAAAAGGGGAAAACCGGAATGACGGAAATGAAATTATTCATATATTAAACAAGGAAAGCATTGTATTGAGAAAATCAGATCCTTCATTATTTTTTCTTCAAAGACTTAGGGACGAAGCACATAGATTTGCTATTGGCTCACATAGACAAAAAAGAGATAAAAACATTCACTTTAATCCCTTAGATGAAATACCTGGTATTGGCTCAAAAAGAAAAAAAGATTTATTGAATGCTTTTGGTTCAGCTAAAAGCGTAAGTAAAGCAAAAATTAGAGAATTAAGTGAGGTTGATGGTATTTCAAAAAATTTAGCTCAAAATATTTATAACTGGTTTAATGAATTAAATTAAACTAATAGTAATTATGGCAAATATTTTGACATTTTTAAGAATTGTTATTTCTTTAATTATACCTATAGGTTTTTGGGTAATAATTAATTTCTCATCAAGGTATAATGAAGAGAAGTTTTTTTTAATATTGTTAATTTTGTTTGTTTTAGCTTCAATTTCAGATTTCTTTGATGGATTTATTGCTAGAAAGTACAATCAAGAGAGTATTACTGGAAAAATACTTGATCCTATCGCAGATAAGCTCCTAGTAATAATATCACTTATTATTTTAATAATATCATTCACCGGAAACCCAATAATATTTTTTGCATCAATTGTAATTATTTTCAGAGAAATATTAATTTCTGGATTAAGAGAAATCACTAAATCAAATGGTCTAACATTAAATGTTACAAAATTATCAAAATGGAAAACTGCAGCCCAATTAACTTCAATTATTTTATTATTTTTAAATATTCCAACCTATAATAATTCATATGAAGAATTGATATTTCCTCAGTGGATTTACACATCTTCATATTTTCTTGGTAATTTACTTATTCTAATTGCTTCTTTAATTTCTGTTCTTTCAGCCTTCGAATATGCAAAAGTAACTAGGAATTTTATGAAAGAAAAGGATAGAATATGAGAGTGCTATATTTTGCTAAAGTAAGAGAAATTATTGGTTTACCTGAGGAAAATATAGATTTACCTTCAAACGTACAAACAGTTGAAGATTTTTTAGATTATCTTATTTCAAAAGAAAATAAATATGATCTAGCTTTAAGTAATAAAGAAGCAATTCATATTGCTTGCGATGAGGATCATGTAGATAAAGATTTTATTTTAAAAAACACTAAAGAAATAGCTATATTTCCACCAGTTACAGGCGGATAATGATTACAGTTAAAATTCAAAAGAAACAATTCAATCCTCAGAAGATTCTTATAAATGCTGAAAAAGATAAGAAATATGGTGCTTTAGTTTCTTTTATCGGTTCAGTTAGGGAGGAAACGAATAATGGTAAGGTAAAAAAACTTTTTATAGAGCATTATAAAAATATGGCTGAAAAAATTATTTATAAAACCGCCTTAAATGCTGAGAAAAAATGGAACCTTGATTATTGTTATATAATACATAGATATGGTTCATTAAAGGCCGGTGAGTCCATAGTAATGGTTATAACTTGTTCAAAACATAGAAAAGAAGCATATGCTGCCAACCAATATATAATTGATTGGCTAAAAATTAATGCACCATTTTGGAAAAAAGAAATTTTTGAAAATAAATCAAAATGGGTTGAGCAAACTCTTTAATCGCCCTTCCAGTTGTTAACTAGATTGATATAAGATTCGGATAGTATTTTAATTTCTTCCCCAACTTTAAATTTAAAATTATCTATTTCTGATACAGGGGTTACCTCTGCAGCTGTTCCAGTGATAAAACATTGCTCAAAGCTCGATAATTCATCTAACTCAATTTTTCTTTCGATAATTTTTAAGCCATGATCTTTTGCAAGGTCAATAACAGTTCTTCTTGTAATTCCATCTAAAAAACTATCAGGTACTGGTGTATGAATTTCTTTTCCAGAGATAAAGAAAATGTTTGCACCCGTAGCCTCTGCAACTTTATTCTCTGTATCAAGCATTAATGCATCAGCATAACCTTGAGATTCTGCTTTATGTTTGGCTAATGTGCAAATCATATAAAGGCCTGCAGCCTTAGCTTTGCAAGGTATAGTATCTGGTGAAGGTCTTTTCCAATTTGATAAGGTGAGTCTTATACCCTTCAACTTATCTTCTGGACTGAAATATGAAGGCCATTCCCAAACAGCAATTGCACAATGTATTTTTGTAGATTGTGCAGAAACTCCAACTGTTTCTGCTCCCCTCCAAGCAATAGGACGGATGTAAGCATCAACTAAATTATTTTTTTCTAAAGTTAAATAACAAGCATCTTTTATTTCTTCTATAGTGTATGGAATCTCAAAATCTAATTCACTTGCAGAAAAAAATAATCTTTCGGTATGTTCATGAAGTTTAAAAATTTTGCCAGAGTAAGATCTTTCTCCTTCGAAAACAGAGCTGGCATAATGCAGCCCATGAGTCAGCACATGTAACTTAGCATCTTTCCAATCTATGAGATTTCCATTATACCAAATTAAACCTTCTTTATTTTCCATTGATTCTATATTCAAAATTATCTCCAAAAAAAGGTAACTGCAAATAGCAAATATTAACTCACATAATTAATACAATAGCCTAAATTAAGTAAACATAATTATTTGATAGATTGCATTTGTATATTAAAATAATAAAAAGGAAAAAAAAAGTGTCTGAAATAACATATAATTTACTTGTAGTAGATGATGATGAGAGAATAAGAAATTTATTAAGTCAATATCTAGTTAAAGAGGGCTTTATTGTATCTACTGCAAATGGTGCAGAACAAGCCAGAAAAAAAATTCAATTAATCCAATTTGATCTAATAATACTAGATATTATGATGCCAGGAGATGATGGGCTTACACTAACAAAAGAAATAAGAGATAATTCAGATATTCCAATTATCTTGTTAACTGCAAAATCTGGAACAGATTCAAAAATTGAAGGCTTAGAGATAGGAGCTGATGATTATCTAACAAAGCCGTTTAACCCTAAAGAATTATTATTAAGAGTTTTATCTATTCTAAAAAGATCGAAAAGCGAAGAGAATATTGATAATGAAATATTTTTTGGAGATTATACTCTTAATATTGAAAAAAGAGAGCTCACAAAGGCCAAAGATAGAGTTTACTTAACTGATAGGGAAATGAATCTATTAATTGCATTAGCAAAAAGTCCTGGGCAACCATTAAACAGAGAAAAATTAGCTGGAATTGATGAGCCAGGAAGATCAGTAGATGTTGGAATTAATAGACTTAGAAGAAAAATTGAGAAAGACCCTAGAATGCCTCTTTGGTTACAAACAGTCAGAGGTGAAGGATATATTTTAAGGCCTGATAAATAATGTTTTTTAAAGAAAGTTCAAAAAAATTTAAAGATATCTTACCTAAAGGTCTGTATTCTAGATCGTTACTAATTATAATTATTCCAGTTGTAGTTCTACAAGGAATATTAACTTTTGTCTTTTTAGATAGACATTGGCAGTTAGTAACAAGAAAATTGTCATCTGCAGTAGCTTCTGAAATTGCAACATTTGTAGATATTGCTCCTTCTTTAGGTCTAAATAAAGTTGTTGAATTATCAAAGAAATTTTATGACGCAGAAGTTAATTACATACCCAATCAAAAACTTATTAATAATCTTCCAAAACCGATAAATCTTATTGAAAATACTCTTAGCAAAGAGCTTTCAAAAACTATGACTGATAATTTTTGGGTTGATGCTCATACTTATGAAAAAAGAGTTATAGTTCAAATAGAAAAAAAAGAAGGAATATATGAATTTACTATTCCACGCAGAAATGTTTATGCAACAAATAGTCATATATTTCTTGTATGGATGGTAATTTCCTCACTTTTATTGGTTTCTGTTGCAGTCATATTTATGCGACAACAAATCAAACCCATAGAGAAATTATCAAAAGCTGCACAACAATTTGGTTTAGGAAAAAAGATGGAAAATTTTAAGCCTTCAGGCGCAACTGAGGTAAGAAGAGCAGCAGAAGCTTACTTAAAAATGCAAGAGAGAATAGAAAGATTTATTGAGCAGAGAACATTAATGTTGGCCGGAGTAAGTCATGATTTAAGAACTCCACTGACAAGATTAAAATTACAATTAGAGATGCTATCAGATGATAAAACAAATATTGAATTACTTTCTGATGTAAATGAAATGCAGAAAATGTTAGAAAATTATCTAGATTTTGCAGAGGATGTAACAAGAGAAAAAGCAATAAAAACTGATCTAAAGCAAATGATAAAAGAGATAATTAATTCTGAATCGATAGAAAATAAAGTTATTGAATTTAATGTTAACGATAACAAACCAATATTTTTTGAATGTAGGGCAATAGCTATGAAAAGATGTATAACTAATCTTTTGAATAACGCTTGCTCATATGGAGATGACATAAGAGTAGCTCTAGAGAAAAAAAAGGATACAATAGATATTTCAATTGAAGATAATGGCCCTGGAATAGATAAAACTGATTATAATAAGGCGATAAAACCTTTTATAAGACTTGATTCATCGAGGAATCAAAATATTCCTGGTTCAGGCCTAGGGCTATCTATTTCACAAGATATCACAAGCAATCATGGTGGAAAATTAATTATGTCTAGAAGTAATTTAGGTGGCTTGAAAGTAAAATTAAAGTTTTCTAATTAATTATCAGATATTTCGATACTTCTATTTTTTGCTTCTATTATTGCCTTTCTTAATTTATCTAACAAACCCGTTTTATTATCTGTTAAAACTTTAAGACCTGCTTCAGTTGTTCCATTTGGAGAAGTAACATTTTCTCTTAATTCCTTAGGATCAATACCTGAATACTTTACTAACTTTCCTGATCCTATAATTATTTGTTGTGAAATTTTATTGGATACATCTTCTGTAAAACCTTCTTCAATGGCTATATTTTTTAAACATTCAGTAAAAAAGAAGAAATAGGCAGGACCAGAACCTGAAATTGCAGTGAAAGAGTCCATTTGTGCTTCATTTTTTAGCCAAATCTTCTCACCAATTAATTCAAATATTAAATCAACATTTAAAATATCTTTTTGGGTTATTTTTTTATTTCCAATTAAAGCTGTCATACCTTCCAAGACTGAAGCAGCTATATTTGGCATAGCTCTAATTATTGGGATGGAGCCTACTATCTCTTCAATTTTACTTATTTTAATTCCTGCTAAAATTGAAACAATTAAAGTTTTATCATTAATAATTAAATTATTTTTCAAAGCATTAAAAATTTCCTCATATATATATGGTTTTGTCGCTATAATAATAAGGTCATAATTTTTGTTGTTTTTATTTTCTTTAAAATCTGAATAAAAACTTACTTTGTTTTTCTTAAAGTCTTCCTTTAAAGAATCTTTTATGACAGGTTCAATAACATCTACCATACCATCAAAATTATCAGATTTAACTATACCTTCTAAGAGACTACTCCCCATCTTACCGCAGCCAATTAACAAGATTTTTAGTTCATTCATGATAAATTTTTATGCTTCACCTCTGGTTTCAAATAAAACAGTGCTCAAAGCTTCTTCACTAGTTTTACCTGCCCATAAGATATATTGAAAAGCTGGAAAGTATAAATCTATAGAGTTGATTGCATCCAATAGTAATGTTTCCACATTTTCAAGGTTAAGGTTATTTCTATCAATGATTGAGCTGTTACGATAAATAATAAGCCCCTCTTTATCCCATACATCAAAATGACCTAACCAAATTTGAGCATTAATTGAAGAAACCAATTTTAAGATTTGGAATTTATTTTTTTCATTAAATCTTAAATCAAATCCACAAACAATATCTAATCCTTGTGAGTCATTACGAAGAGAAACGGACAATTGGTAATTATTATGTTTACCATTTGCTATGATAGAAACCTCATTGTCAGATCGATCATAAGTCCAATTTTGAATACTAGCTGCTAATTCAACATTATCTAAGGGATCATCTAAAAAATCTTTTTTCACTAATGAAGTCATAATATCTATATATAGTAGTTGTAATAAATTAATATACTACAATTAGCGTAATTTTTATATATAAAAACATAAAATAAAATGAAAAATTTGCTATAGATATGTAGTGTTAGAATTTTTACTAAGTATAGATCCGATAGCTCTTAAAATTGGCCCTCTGGAAGTAAGATGGTATGGCCTTGCGTACCTTGCTGGAATGCTATTAGGTCTAAAATACGCAAAATGGATTATAAGCAACCATAAAGAAAAAAATACATTATCAATATCAATCAGTAATATTGATGAAATTTTTATATGGGTGGTTGTTGGGATAATTTTTGGTGCAAAAATTGGTTATTTAGTTTTTTATAATCCATCTTCTTTATTAGAAAATCCACTAAATATATTTGCTCTATGGCAAGGAGGAATGTCATTTCATGGTGGAGCTACAGGAGTCATTTTAGCAATTATAATATATTCATTAGCAAAAAAAATATCATTATTAGAACTAGGAGATATTATTTGCTCTGTTGTACCAATCGGTTTGTTTTTTGGTAGGATTGCAAATTATGTAAATTCAGAGTTATGGGGAAAAGTCACTACTGTATCATGGGGTGTTGTTTTTCCTAATGCAGGTAACCTACCAAGGCACCCAAGTCAATTATATGAAGCAATTTTAGAAGGTTTAGTAATTTTCTTAATATTATTTATAATGATAAAAAAGAACTTACTTAATTATAACGGATTTATAAGCGGTTCATTTCTTTTCCTATATGGTTTGTTTAGAATTTTTGTAGAGAATTTTAGAGAGCCAGACTTACATATTGGTTATATATACAATTTTGTAACAATGGGAATGATATTATCATTTCCTTTCATGGTTGCCGGTATGTGTATAATGTTTTATGCCATAAAAATAAATGGAAAAAATTAAATCAATATTAACTGAAGAAATAAGTAAAAAAGGCTATATTTCAATTTCCAAGTTTATGGAAATAAGCTTAACTGATCCTGAGGAAGGTTATTACATTAATCAAAAACCACTCGGGAAAGCCGGTGATTTTATTACCGCACCAGATATAACTCAAATTTTTGGAGAAGTTATTGGTGCTTGGGCAGCTGATATCATAAATAAAATTAACTCTAAATCATCTTTTCAGATAGTTGATTTGGGTGGTGGAAGGGGAACTCTTTTAAATGATATTAAGAGAGTTAATAGTGACAATAGTATTTCCTTTGGCTTCCTTGAAATTAATAAAAAGTTAATGATCGTCCAAAAACAAATTTTTCCTGAAGCAAAACATTATAAAAGTATTTCAGATATTCCCGATGTTCCAACGATATTTATTGGAAATGAATTTTTGGATGTTTTTCCAATAAGACAATATATAAAAATTAACAAAATATGGAAGGAGGTTTTTGTAACAAAAGATAATGATAGATTCCTTTATTGTTATAAAGACATTGAAGATAAAATCCTTTTTGAAGAAAATAAAAAAAATTTTCCTAATGAGGCAGACTTTTTTGAAGTAAATACTATGATTAAAAAAGTTGTTAAAGATATTTCAATTTTTTTAAAAAGAAATAATGGGATATGTTTGTTTATAGATTATGGATACTCTAAGGGTTATGGAAACACTTTGCAGGCCTTAAAAAATCATGAATATGTTGATCCTTTAAGCTTTCCTGGAAATTCAGATTTAACATCACATATTAATTTCTTTCAAATTCTTAATGAAACTATAAATTTTGAAATGAATTTCTTTGGTCCAATTTCGCAAAGAAATTTTTTAATTAATTTGGGCGCTCTAGAGAGATTAGAAATATTAAAAAAATCTACAAATTCTGAAAAGATTAAAAATGATTTAGAAGTAGGTTTACTCAGAGTTATTGAAAACTCTCAAATGGGTGAACTTTTTAAAGTTTGTGCAATATCACCAAAAAACAAATTAATTCCAGAAGGGTTTGATTAGTATCCAATCCCCTGCTAAATAAGGCAAAGGGAAGTTTTAAAATGAAATTAGTATCTGGTAATTCAAATATAAATTTAGCGGAAAACATAGGTAAGTATTTAGACACACCATTGGCAGATTGTACTGTCAAAAAGTTTTCTGATAAAGAAATTTTTGTTGAAATGAATGAAAATTGTAGAGGTGAAGATGTTTTTATTATTCAATCAACATCTTTTCCTGCAAATGATAATTTAATGGAACTTCTTATTTTAATTGATACTTTGAAGAGAGCTTCAGCAAAAAGAATTACAGCTGTTATTCCTTATTTTGGATATGCCAGACAAGACAGAAAGCCTGGACCGCGAACACCAATAACAGCTAAACTAGTTGCTAATCTAATTGCCAAATCAGGTGCAGATAGGGTATTAAGCATGGATTTACATGCAGGTCAGATTCAAGGTTTTTTTGATATTCCGACAGATAATCTTTTTGCTGCACCAATTCTCTTATCTGATATTGAAAATAAGATTGGCTCAAATGACGCTATGGTAGTATCTCCAGATGTAGGAGGTGTTGTAAGAGCGCGTTTAATTGCGAGTAGAATAAACTCAGATCTAGCCATTGTTGATAAAAGACGTGAAAAAGCAGGTGAATCTGAAGTGATGAATATTATTGGCGATGTATCTGATAGAAGTTGTTTTATGATTGATGATATTGTTGATTCAGCTGGAACTTTATGTAATGCAGCAGATGCATTAATTAATTCAGGCGCTAAGGAAGTTTTTGCACATGTAACTCATGGTGTTTTATCAGGGGAAGCTATAAAAAGAGTAAACGACTCCGCACTTACAAAATTGGTAATTACAGATACCATTAATGAGACTGATGATATTAAAAATTCCGATAAAATAGAAACGGTAAGCGTTGTCCACCTACTTGGAGAAGCAATAAGAAGGATTTCTGAAGAAAGATCAGTATCTAGTTTGTTTGATTAACTTGCTTTGAAGTCAAAGTGAGGGTATAAGCCCAAAGAAGTTTATTTAAAAGGTAGAATAGATTATGTCTGAACTTAATATTTTAAAAGGTGAAGTAAGAGAAAATACTGGTAAATCCTTTACTAAATCCGTTCGAAAAGAAGGTAATATTCCTTGCATAGTTTATGGTGATGAGAAAGACCCAGTTGCAGTTAATATTAATTATGTGTCCGCATTAAAATTATATAACACAGGTAGAATGTTAACGACATTACTTGATCTGGAATTATCAAATGGTGATAAAATGAAAGTCATCCCTAAGGATATTCAAATTGATCCAGTAAAAGATAACATAATTCATATAGATCTTCTTCGATTATCAGGAGATTCAAGAGTCTCGGTTGAAATTCAGGTAAATTTTGTTGGTGAGAGTGACTCACCAGGAATTAAGTCAGGCGGAGTATTAACTGTAACTCGTTATAGCGTAGAGTTAGATTGTCCAGCCTTAAGTATTCCTGAATCAATAGATGTCAATATATCTAATCTTGAAATGGGAGAAAGCGTGAAATTATCTGATGTTAATCTACCTGAGGATGTTAATCCTGTTATTACAGATAGAGATATAACTATTGCTAGTGTTACAGCACCAGTTGAAGAGATTGAAGAAGAAATTATTGAAGAAACCTCTGAAGAAGAAGGAGAAGATTCATTAGAGGGTGAAGAAAATCAAACAACTGATGAAGCAGAGACATCAGAGGATACACCAAATCAATCTGAAGAAGAAAGCAAGGAATAGGATCAATTTTGTCTATGCCCGAAGAAACATTGCTGCTTGTAGGATTAGGAAACCCTGGTGAAAAATATAAAAATAATCGTCATAATGTTGGTTTCATGGTTCTTGATTATGTTACCAATCAATTAAAATTTGGAAGAAGTAGAACAAAATTCCTAGGAAGAACCTCAATGGGTTCATATGAAAATATCAAACTTATATCATTTAAACCTCAAACCTTTATGAATGAATCCGGAAGAGCAGTTAGAGAGGCCTCTAATTTTTATAAAATAAATCCTGAAAGAATTTTTGTGTTTCATGATGATATAGATTTACCTTTTGGTGATATAAAACTAAAAAAGGGCGGAAGTAATGCAGGTCATAATGGCTTAGCCTCTATAGATGAAAATATTGGAAACAATTATGTACGTTTAAGAATTGGAATTAGTCATCCAGGAGAGAAAGAAAAAGTTACTGGGCATGTTCTTGGAGATTTCTCAAAAGAAGAAAATGAAGAATTTGAAAAGATACAAACTAAAATAGTTAAGAACTTTGATCTTCTTATTGATACTAATATCAAAAAATTTCAATCAAATATGAAATAAATGGGCTTTAAGTGTGGTATAATTGGCCTTCCAAATGTCGGCAAATCTACCTTATTTAATGCTCTAACACAAACATCTCAGGCACAAGCAGAGAATTATCCATTTTGCACAATTGAACCTAATGTTGGAGAAGTAGATGTACCTGATGAAAGATTATCAAAACTCACTAAAATAAGTTCATCAGATAAAACTATTCCAACAAGGATCACTTTTGTTGATATAGCTGGATTAGTTGAAGGCGCATCTAAAGGAGAGGGACTAGGTAATCAGTTTTTAGGAAATATAAGAGAGGTTGATGCTTTAGCACATATAATTAGATGTTTTGATGACCAAAATATTACTCATGTAAATGGAAGTATCGATCCAATAAGAGATATAGAGACAATAAACACAGAATTACTTTTATCTGATATAGAAAGTTTAGAAAACAGGATTGCTAATCTAGAAAAAAAAGAACGAGGTGGAGATAAAGATGCTCCAAAAAAACTAAAATTAATTGATACTCTTATTAAAAATTTAAATTTAGGTAATTTAATTAAAGAAACTGAATTTGATGAAGATGAGATGAAATATATCAGAGAATTCCAATTATTAACTAATAAAGAAACAATTTATGTTTGTAATGCAGATGAAGAATCTATAACTCAGCAAAATAGTTATATTGATTTAGTTGGAAACTACCTAAAAGATAAAGGCTTAAAAAAAATAAATATTTCTGCTGATATTGAAAGTCAATTATCACTTCTTGAAATATCAGAACAAAAAGAATTTTTAAATACTATAGGATTAGAAGAACCTGGCCTAAATAAACTTATTATTGAGGGTTATAAAGCTCTTAAATTAATAACTTTTTTTACTTCTGGACCAAAAGAAACAAAAGCTTGGACAATTAAAAAAGGATCTCTTGCACCACAAGCAGCAGGTAAAATTCATACTGACTTTGAAAAGGGATTCATTAGGGCTGAAACAATAAGCTTCAATGAATTAAATTCAATTGGTAACTTCATTGAAGCAAAAGATAGTGGCAAACTAAGATCTGAAGGCAAAGAATATATTGTAAAAGATGGTGATATTATGAACTTTAGATTCAATGTTTAATTAGTGAACATCTCTCCATAATCTTGTAGTCGTAAAGAACATTAATAAAACAAATATAAGTAAAAAACTCATAACAATAAATCCTAGCCTTTTTCTTTCTTCCATCTCTGGCTCAGCAGACCAAGCAAGAAAAGCTGTTACATCTGCAGACATTTGTTCGATAGAAGCAAACGTTCCATCTTCATATTCTACAGATTCTTCATATAAAGGCTGATACATTGCAATGCCATTACCAGGAAACCAAGGATTGTAGCTAAGAGTGTCACTTATTTCTACACCCTCAGGAATTTCTTTACCATATCCTTGAAGAAGAGAATAAATGTAATTATACCCACCCGATCTAGCTTTAGTAATTAATGATAAATCTGGAGGATAAGCACCATTATTAGAAGCTTTTGCAGCTTCTTTACTGTCATATGGATTAGGAAAACGATCGCTTAAAATTCTAGTTCTTTCAACTGGATCTCCATAATCATCAAATCCATCAATTACTGTGTAATCTGAAGCAAATAGTTTTACATCATCTTCTGTGTATTCAGGGCCGCCTTTTTGATTTAAATTCCGAAAAGACAATTGTTTCATGCTATGACAAGACGCACAAACTTCCCTATAAACTTGATAACCCCTTCGTAATTGTGCTCTATCAAAAGTTCCTGTAGGGCCCTCAAATGAAAACCCAGGCTTAATTAAATCATATGTCGTGCCGCCAGCACTGTAAGCTTGATTACTTAATACAAAAAAAACTGAAGATATTAAGATTAAAGATTTTATTTTTATAAGCTGTAACAATTTATCACCTTATTCTGCTGCAACCATGTCTCTGCTTAATTCTGAATTAGATATACCAATAGGCATAGGCTTCATCTTCTCAATTCTCCCTAAGATAGGAAGCACTAATAAAAAGAAAGCAAAATAATAAATTGTAGTGACCCTTGATAAGAAAAGATATATTCCTTCAGGGACTTGTGCTCCAAGATACCCTAAGATCAAGCAATCAATAACAAAAAGCACATAAAAATATCTAAAGACAGGACGGTACCTTCCTGATCTAACTTTTGCAGTATCTAACCAAGGAAGGAAAAATAAAACTGCTATAGCACCGAACATCAAAAGAACACCTGCCAATTTATCGGGAACTGCTCTTAAAATTGCGTAAAAAGGCAATAAATACCATTCAGGAACGATATGCGCGGGAGTTACCATTGCATCAGCTTCAATATAATTATCGGCATGACCTAATGCATTAGGGTTATAAAAGATAAAATAGCAAAATAGCAGTAAGAAAACTGTATAAGCAAAAAAGTCTTTAACGGTATAGTAAGGATGAAAAGCTACAGTATCTTGTTTTCCTTGAACTGAAAGTCCTACTGGGTTGTTATTCCCTGGAACATGAAGAGCCCAAATGTGGAGCAGAACTACTCCAAAAATTATAAAAGGTAGAAGATAATGAAGGCTAAAGAATCTATTTAAAGTAGGATTATCTACAGCAAAACCACCAAGTAACATTTGGGTAAGTGATTCACCTATCAATGGTAAGGTTCCTACAAGATTAATAATCACTGTTGCTCCCCAAAAACTCATTTGTCCCCAAGGAAGCACATAACCCATAAAGGCGGTTACGATCATAAGAAGATATATAATACACCCTAGTATCCATATAACTTCTCTTGGTTCTTTATATGAACCATAATAAAGACCTCTAAACATATGAATGAAAACCGCTAAGAAAAACATAGATGCCCCATTAGAATGAATATATCTAATTAACCATCCATAATTAACATTACGCATAATATGTTCAACACTATCAAAAGCAAGAAGTGTAGATGGAGCGTAGTGCATAGCTAATATAATGCCTGTGATAATCTGAGTTACAAGACACATCGTAAGAATAAATCCAAATGTCCAAAAATAATTTAAGTTTTTAGGTGTCGGAAATTGAAGAACATGCTCACTTGTAAAACGCATCAAAGGAAGTCTTGAATCAAGCCATCTTGTTAGTCCATTTTTCGGTTCATATTTATAATCAGTATCCATAATTATCCTATTTTTATTAAGCTATCACTCACAAATTCGTAAGGAGGCACCTCAAGATTAGTTGGAGCTGGACCCTTCCTAATTCTACCGGAAATATCATAATGTGACCCATGACAAGGACAGAACCACCCTTCATACTCTCCTTGGTTAGCTATCGGTATGCAACCCAAATGAGTGCAAACTCCTACAACAACTAACCATTCTTTTTTTTGAACTCTATCCATATCTTTTTGAGGATCCGGTAAATTCAAATTGTCATCTTTTTCTGCATCGGCAATCTCTTCATTAGTTCTTCTTCTGATGTATATAGGTTTACCTCTCCAGGCTACTTTTAGAAAACTACCTGGTTCGATCGATGATATATCAACTTCAATAGTTGAAACAGCTTTCACAGAGGCATCTGGATTTAGCTGATCAATTAAAGGCCATGCAACGGAAGCAGCGCCAACTAAACCAAAAGCACCTGTAGTTATGTATAAAAAATCGCGCCTAGTAGGTTTATCATCGTCTAAAGTATCAGACATAAAGGGCCCCTTAAATTAATGATGCTTGATGTATCTAATATCTCAACAAGAAAGTAAAGAAAATATTGAGAAGTGCGACATTTTTAGCATCAAATTTTAGAACCTACAATTGCCTTGATTCTTTCAAATAAAGAAGCTTTATCATCTATAAAATCTGACTCTATCCACCAATCTTCTACTTCATTTAAAATTTCTCCTACTAAAGGTCCTTCAGGTACACCAAGTAGCAAAATATCTTTTGCACTTATAGGAAATTTAGGCGCCTTCCAGGACTGGCCCATAGCAAGGAGAGCTCTCCATTGAGAAATATTAGAAATTTTCTTATCTTTTGCCCAATATAGTCGAGTCAACTTTGTAAAATTATCAATTCCAAAATTATATAAAATTGCCCTAACCTCTTTTACAGATTGATAACTTTTGATTTCATTATTAGGATTAATCAATAGATCAATTATTTTCTTCTCTTTATTTGAAAAAGCAAAACACTTTAAATCCGCAATCTTTTGAATTTTATCAGGAACTAATGAAGAAAATTTAATTAGAATATCTTGATCAAAAAAAAGTTCATTATCAATATCAATAATTCGATTATAAGTTTTTAAATTGACTGAGTTAGAAAAAATTAAATCAAGTATTCCATCCTCTTTCATTAAATTTATTATTTTTCCAGAATGATCATTGGATAAAATCTTAAAAAATTCTTGGTGAACTCTTTCAGAGGATAAATTAATTATTTTATCAGCATTTTTTTGTATTAATTTTCTTGTTTTATTATCGATTGAAGAATTATAAATCGACAAAAATCTGTAGTATCTAAGTATTCGTAAATAATCCTCTTTTATCCTTTTTTCTGGATCTCCAATAAATTTTACAACACCATTATTTAAATCCGATATGCCATCAAAGGGATCATATATTTCGCCATTGTAATTCATATATATAGCATTAATTGTAAAATCTCTTCTTGATGCATCTACCTCCCAATCTTCTGTAAATTCTACATCTGCACGACGTCCATCATGATTGCTATCTTTTCTTAGAGTGGTAATTTCAAATATTTGATCATTTATAAAAGCGCTAACTGTTCCGTGCGATAAGCCAGTAGGGACAACTTTAATTTTTTTTTTAGAGAGTAATTCAATGACTTCATCAGGATTTAATTTTGTAGCTATGTCTATATCTTTTGTTTCGATATTCCTGAGATAATTTCTAACATAACCTCCAACTATCCTTGATGTTTCTTTTTTGTGATTAAGAGTATTAAGAATCTTTTGACAATCTTTGTTTTGATAGAAATTAGATAAATCCATATTAATTATCGCTTTCCTTAAAATATCCGTCATTCAATTCACCATCAATAACCTGTGGTGGAATATAATCTAAATTTTTAGATGATGTATCCGAAATGCGAAAAAAAACTAAACTTATTAAAAACATTAAAATTGCTAATAATGTAACCCAGAAAGTTTTTTTATTTGTAAAATTACTATTTGATAAAATCACCCATAAAAAATAAACAAGAAATGGGGCAAGAAAATATAATAAATGATATAAAATTTTAAGCATTGGATTTTATTCTTTCAAAAAGATTTACTAACATACCTGCAGTTGCTCCCCAAATATTATAATGAGAATAATTTATTGTATAATAATGTCTAACAGCGCCATTCCAAAATCCACTTTTAAGAACATGATTTTTTGAATCTAAAATAAAATCTAAAGGGACTTCAAATAATTCATCTACTTCTGTTTTATTGATATTTACTGTAAATTTTTCTTTTACGAATGCTACAACTGGCAAAATTCTGTAGCCTGTTCCAGTTTCATAAGTATCTAAGTATCCACAAACCTCAATCTCATTACTTAAAATGCCTATTTCTTCTTCTGCTTCTCTTATTGCTGCCTCAGTAACAGTTTCATTTTTCTCAACCTTTCCACCTGGAAAAGCAATTTGACCCGAATGTTGCTCTAAATGTATTGATCGCTTTGTTAGCACAACCCTTGGGTCATCTGTATTTGTAATGCCAATAAGCACTGATGCCAGTCGCAAGTTTTTTGGGTCAAGCCTATCGTTTGGTTCTTCAATAAGATCAAAATCACTTTTTTTACCAGGATAAAAATTTAATTCTTCTTTTGATGGAGGCGTAAGATCGATTGCACTAGTAATATTTTTTTTCCATGTTTCCTTATTCATCAATAATAACATCCTTTGAATTAGAAAAAGGAAAAAAGCTACCGCCTGACCAAACACCAAACTTATCATTAAAATGTTCAGCAATTTCGATCAACTCATAAAAGACAGGCCTTGATATTTTTGCTTCAAGATTCCTTCTAATTAAAATATAAGGCGATGGTTCATTTGTTTTTTTATTTATGACAACTCTTATAGGAAAATCTTTTGAAGCGATAATAGTATCATCTACATTAGTATTAAATTTAAGATTTAATTCTTTACCCTCTCCCAAAATTTCAACATATGTTGCGATAAAAGGTGCATCCTCAACATTAATTAAAACTTTTTCTACCGGTGTCACTAAAACATAAGTGTTGTCATCTTCTTTTCTCAAAATTCTTGAAAAAAGTTTCACAATTCTTTTTCTACCTATTGGGGTGCCCATATAATACCAAGTACCATCTCTTTTAATTTCCATTCCAATATCACCACAATGCTCCGGATTCCATTGATCAACTGGAGGAAGACCATCTGTACTTTTCTCATTGAGTTCAGTTGCAAATTTAATAATTTTACTTAAATCTGTCATAGTAAGATGATATATATATGATTTCTTATCCATATTTTATTAATTTTTTTATTTTATGAGGTTTTTCAATGGGTGTTTTAGACGGAAAAGTTGTTTTAGTAACTGGTGCAGCTAACGGAATTGGTAAGGAAACAGCTCTTCTAGCTTCAAAAGAGGGAGCTAAGTTAGTTATAAATGATTTAGGGGGATCGGTTGCTGGAGGAGATGAAGGTGATAAAAACCCTATAGAAATTGTTGCTGAAGAAATTAAAAAAGATGGAGGTGAAGTCGTAACTAATTCTGATTCAGTTACTTCTAAGAAAGGTGCTGAATTTATGATACAGCAAGCTTTAGATACTTATGGCAACCTTCATTCTATTGTTAATCCGGCTGGAATCCTTAGAGATAAAATGTTTCATAAAATGGATGATCAAGACTGGGATGCTGTAATAGATGTTCATCTAAATGGAAGTTATAATATTTGTAGATCAGCTATCAATTATTTTAGAGATAAAGAAGAAGGAAATTTTGTTTTATTTACATCAACGACTGGATTAATTGGAAATATTGGACAAGCCAATTATGCGGCTGCAAAACTTGGTATTGCAGGGTTATCTAGGATTATAGCCATGGAGAATGAAATAAAAAATGTTAGGTCAAATATTATTGCACCTTTTGCTTGGACAAGAATGATTGCGACTATCCCTATAAAAGATGAGGCATCTAAGGAAAGAGTTGAAAGAATGAAGAATGCTATGCGTGCTGATCAAGTTGCGCAAACTGTTGTCGCGCTCTGTTCTCCTGATTGTAAATTAACAGGCCAAATTTTATCTGTTAGAGGAAATGAAGTAGTTCTATTTAATCAGCCAAGGCCAATAAAAAGTCTAGTTGATAAGGAGGGATGGACACCTAAAAAACTTCTTGATTCTGCATTTCCGGCATTTGAATCAGTTGGTCAAGACTTAGGCGCTACTGTAACTGTGTTTCCTTATGAGCCTTTCTAATATAAAGAAATAATATAAATTAAATACAAAGCTAACCCAAATGATCCAAGGTAAATTTTCTTGGTTTGAATTCTTGTTAGTAAATAGAGCCACAGTGCTGAAAAAATTAAATAGTATAAACTTATAAAAGAAAAATTCTCAGGAACTATGATTGTGCCAAATAAAGAAGAAATTCCTAATGCGCCTAGAACATTTATAATATTTGATCCCAAAATATTGCCTAATAAAACCTTTTCCGCTTTATTTTTGACGGAAGCGAAAGTAACGGCTAACTCTGGAAGTGATGTTCCAATTGCAGCAAGGGTAAGTCCTAAAACTGCTTCAGGAATATTGTAATACACGGCAAAATCTTTTAGGCCTTTTATAAAAATATCTGAACCTAAGAACAAAAGAAAGAAACCAACAAAAATAGTTATCGATAATTTTAGGTAACTATCTTTTAAATTGATTTCATCTACTTCAATATTTTTGTTAAAAAAATTATAAGAACAATAAAAATATACTGGTAATAATAAAATCATAATGAAAGATAAAGGTGTCTTAATTGAACCAATGATTAAAAATATTGAAAGCAACAAAGTTACTGCCAACATAACAAACATATCGCCTTTCGAAACAACTTTTAATATATTATCCTTAGCTATAAGAAGACCAAAACTAAATACTAAAAGTATATTAGCAATATTTGATCCCACTATACTGCCAAGAGCTATATCTGATGAATCATTTATTACAGCATTAGAAGCAACAAAAATTTCAGGCACTGAAGTCCCAAAACCTATTATTACTATTCCAATTATCATGGGAGAGATTTTAAGCTTACTTGCTAAACCACTAGAGCCTTTGACTAGATAATCACCTCCAAAAGAAAGTAAAATAATCCCTATAATTATTGAAATGTAAAAGAACATAAGAATAACTAACAAGTATTAGTATATTCGTCTATATTTTTCTATTTTATAGAAAATTTAACAAAATTTATCAATTTTTCACCATATTTTATGTAAATTTCATAAAAATTATGCATTTTTTTATAAAATTTTATCAAAAAACATCAAAAATATGTATTTTTGCAATATGAGTACTTGACACTTGTTATCTTCATAACTATCTAAGCTATACCCAATTTAAACCTAATAAAGTTTTAAAAAAAAATTGGGGGGAGTTTTAAACTTAATTATTTTTATTTAGGAGAAAAAATATGAAATTTCGTCCATTACACGATCGTGTATTAGTTAAGAGATTAGATGAAGATGAGAAATCACCTGGAGGTATAATTATACCTGATACTGCAAAAGAAAAACCTTCTGAAGGAAAAGTTGTTGCTGTTGGTAGTGGTACTAAATCTGAAGATGGCAAGGTAACTGCTCTTGATGTTAAGAAAGGTGATAAAATTCTATTTGGTAAATGGTCAGGAACTGAAGTTACAGTTGGTGGTGATGATTTAATAATCATGAAAGAGTCCGATATTTTAGGAATAATCGGCTAATTAACAAAATATTTTTGGAGGAAAAAAAATGGCAAAAGAAGTAATTTTTGGAAGCGAAGCAAGAACAAAGATGCTAAGTGGTGTTGATATTTTGGCTGACGCAGTTAAAGTTACACTAGGACCTAAAGGAAGAAATGTTGTAATTGATAAATCTTTTGGTGCACCTAGATCTACTAAAGATGGCGTAACTGTTGCTAAAGAAATTGAATTAGAAGATAAGTTTGAGAACATGGGAGCCCAAATGGTTCGTGAAGTAGCTTCGAAAACAAATGATGAAGCTGGTGATGGTACAACTACTGCTACTGTTCTAGCCCAGTCAATAGTAAGAGAAGGTTCAAAAGCTGTGGCAGCTGGCATGAATCCAATGGATGTTAAGAGAGGAATTGATGCGGCAGTAAAAACTGCTATCGAAAGCTTAACTAAAAAATCAAAAAAAGTGAAATCAAACGAAGAGGTTGCTCAAGTAGGAACAATATCTGCGAATGGTGAAGCAGAAATTGGAAATATGATTGCTGAAGCTATGCAAAAAGTTGGTAATGAAGGTGTTATTACAGTTGAAGAGGCAAAAAGCTTGGATTCAGAACTTGAGGTTGTTGAAGGAATGCAATTCGATAGAGGTTACCTATCTCCTTATTTTATTACAAATGCAGATAAAATGATCACTGAATTAGAAGATCCATTAATTTTATTACATGAGTCTAAATTATCCAACCTTCAATCAATGCTTCCAATACTTGAATCAGTAGCACAATCAAGTAGAGCTCTTTTAATTATAGCAGAAGATATAGAGGGAGAAGCTCTCGCAACTCTAGTTGTTAATAGACTAAGAGGTGGTTTGAAAGTTGCTGCAGTAAAGGCTCCTGGTTTTGGTGATAGAAGAAAAGCTATGCTTGAAGATATTGCTATTTTAACTGGTGGTCAGGTAATTTCAGAGGATCTTGGTATCAAACTTGAAAATGTTACTGTCGATATGCTTGGAACAGCTAAGAGAGTTGGTATTACTAAAGATGATACAACTATTGTTGATGGTTCTGGAAAAACAAAAGATATCCAGGCAAGGGTTAGTCAAATAAGAAGACAAATTGATGAAACAACATCTGATTATGACAAAGAAAAACTTCAAGAGAGATTAGCTAAGCTTGCAGGTGGTGTTGCTGTTCTTAAAGTTGGCGGTGCAACTGAGGTTGAAGTGAAAGAAAGAAAAGATAGAGTTGATGATGCTCTTAATGCTACGAGAGCTGCTGTTGAAGAAGGAATAGTTCCTGGTGGAGGAACTGCTCTTCTTTTAGCAACTAAATCTCTTGATAAAATGAAAGCTTCAAATGAAGATGAAAATGCTGGAATAAGAATTGTTAGACGAGCCTTAGAAGCTCCAATCAGACAAATTGCCGAAAATTCTGGAGTTGAAGGATCAATTGTAGTTTCAAAAGTATTAGGATCAACAAAAGCAAATCATGGATTTGATGCTCAAAATGAGAAATATGTTGATATGGTTGCTTCAGGTATCGTTGATCCAACTAAAGTTGTTAGGACAGCCTTACAAGATGCTTCATCTATTGCTAGTTTATTAATTACAACAGAAGCAATGGTAGCAGATAAGCCTGAGCCAAAAGGTTCAGCTGCACCAGCAATGCCTGACATGGGCGGCATGGGCGGCATGGGCGGCATGGGCGGCATGATGTAATTTCAAAACAAATAGTATAATTAAAGGCCGCCATTTTGGTGGCCTTTTTTTTGATTAAAAAATTACTGAAGCAAGTCTATTCCAAGCATTATTATTATTTTGATAGATGAATTCAGGTTTATTAATTTTAATTGGTCCATAACCAAGTGATATTAAATACTCAGAACATAATGAAGAATTTGTATTAGGAACTATTAAAGATACATTATCACCAGCTTCAAAAAAGTTGTTAAGAAAAAACCCTTCATATTCTCTAAAGATATTTAATTCAAGATTATCAATTTTTTTATGACAATTAAAAGTTAGCTCTATATGAGAAATCGCCATAGATTTTGCTGATAAAACTCGCAAGAATTTTTGAATATTTTCTAATTCTATTTCATTCCATTTTTCATTTATGGAAGCAAATATGCATGCTTCGCTTTTAAGGATAATTCCATCATCTAGTATTTTTAAATTATTTTCTTCAAGGGTCTTTCCGCTTGAAGTAATGTCAGTAATCATTTCGGCAGTTCCTGCAGACGGTGATCCTTCTGTTGACCCAATACTTTCTACTATTCTAAAGCTATTTAAATTATTCTTAATAAAGAAGTTTCTTGTTAAATTTTGAAATTTTGTAGCCACTCTCAATCTTCTGTCATGAAGTCTTACAAAATCCCTAGATACATCAGCAAGATCTTTCATGTTTGATACATCAATCCATGAATTAGGAACTGCTGCAATGACATCAGCTTTACTAAACCCTAGTTCAAGAAGAGAAATTACATTGCTAGATTCTTTACTATCTAATTCTCTTATAAGATCTAAACCAGTTAAGCCAAGATGAAGATTACCATTGTTTAATTCTTTTGCTATTTCATTTGCAGATAGAAATCTCAATTCAAAGCCTTCAAAATTTTTGAAGCTACCTACATATGTTCTTTGACCTCCATCTTTCTTAATCTCAATGCCGGCAGAGTAAAGAAAATTATTCATATCTTCCTGTATTCTTCCTTTTGATGGTAAGCCAAGTTTGATTTTAGACATTATAAACTCTCGATTTGTGAAATTCGTTCAACTTTTTTTAGATTTAAGGCTGCGCCAACTGCTGGAATTCTATTTTCTGATCCTAATAACTTTATTAAGTCATCATATCTTCCACCTCCCCCAATATAAATGCTCTCATTATTGTTATTCCAAACAAAATCATATAAAAAACCAGAGTAATATTCGACATCTCGACCCTTTTCAGCACTAAAAACAGCATGTTTAAAATCAACTCCATTACTGTTGATTTTTTCAAATCTTTTCTCAGCCTCATCAATCTTATTTAATAATGATCCGTCTAGAGACTTACATAATTTCCTTAATTTACTAATTGCCAGTGAAGGTTCGTCTTTTATCGAAAGAAATTCAGTTATTAATTTCTTCGTAGAATCTGAGAGGGGCTTAAGAGAATATGACTCACCTTTTTTTCTTAATCGATCTGTTATTTCCTCTAAGCTTCTTCCAGCAAAAAAACTTCCGTCTGATGAATTAATAGTTCCCCTCACCAACTCTAATGCGGAATCTATATCTAGGGAGTATACTCTTTCAGCAAATTTATTGTTTTTGATATTCTTTTTACTTATCTCATCTAATAAAACTTTAAATTCTTCTTCATTCCAAAACTTTTCTAATAAACTTTTTTTCCATAAATCAGGAATGTCCAAAACATTTATAAATTCTTGAAATAATGAAACATCTCCAAAGTAAGTTTTAAAATTATTGATACTCTCTTTCTTTAAAGCGTTATAAATTTTAACAAAAACATCGACATCAGCATGTAGTGAATCTTGATCACCAATGGACTCAATTCCTGTTTGAGTAAATTCAGTAGGTTCATTTTCTTCTTCATCGTAAAATTGAAATACTTTACCAAAGTATGAGTATAGTTTTTTTTCTCCGCCAAAACCTTGATCCAAATAATGCAGACAAGTAGGTATCGTTAAATCAGGCCGTAAGCACAATCTAACTCCATCTTTTTGAGAAAAAATATATAGTCTATCAACAATAGTTTCACCAAGCCTATCGATAACTTTATCTGCAGGAACCAATATAGGTGGATCAATTAATTGATATCCATCTGAGGAAAGCGATGACATAATTGAATTTGACTTATGGGTAAGAAATTCATTGGAATTAGATTTTATAACTTTGAGAGGTATCTTAGACTTATCAATGAAATCATTATCAATCGGTATAGAAAATTCTTCACATAAAGCAATGATTTTAAGATGCAATCTAGCAGGAAAACCTTTTTGCCTATAATTAGAGACAGCAGATGGATTAACACCAAGTAAATTCGCTAGTTTGGTAGTTCCTCCAAGCGCATTAATTATGTTATTTACAGACTTATTCATAAGAATTATTCATATAATATGAATATTTTATTAAATCAATATTTTATTTCATATTTTATGAACTTTTAGATAAAATAGACTTTATCATCTTAATCATTTCAGATTGAGGGACATTCACTTGAGTGTCTTTACTTGATCGCCATTCTTCATTTTTACTAATATCTTTAGACAATTCTGCACCTTTATTTAAATCTTTAATTGTTACGGTGTCATTCTCTATTTCATCATCACCTATAATTAAAGCAATTTTGGCATTTCTTTTATCAGCATATTTTAATTGGGCTTTCATACTTCCGTCGCCAACATATAAATCTGCTAATAAATCTTCATCTCTAAGTTTCGATGCTAAGTTAAAATAATAAACTTGATCATCTTTATTCATTAACAAAACAACAACATCAATATCACTTTTGTTATTAACTTTTTGATCCAAAAGTTTTAGGGCTGTCATTAATCTACTCACACCTATTGAAATTCCTGTAGCTGGAACTTTTACTCCTTTCAGTCTTTCTACGAGACTGTCGTAACGACCTCCCCCTCCAACAGAACCAAAGTTTTGTAAGTCATTATTTTTTGGGAAAATAAGATCTGCTTCATAAACTGGCCCTGTGTAATAACCTAATCCCCTTACTACTGATGGGTCTATAGCAACTCTATCTTCATTGTACCCTGCGCCATCTAAGATATCTGAAATAGCCAATAGCTCGATAACTGCATCAGAGAATTTATCACTATCACAAAAATCCTTTTCTAATTTTTCTAGTGCAGATTTTCTATCTGTCTTTTGACTCTTATCGCCCTGATTTAAGAAATTAATTATTTTATCTATTTGTTCAGTCTTAAGCTCTGCGCCTTTTGTGAAATCGCCTGATTTATCCTTTCTACCTTTTCCAAGTAGCTCAGTAACACCAGAAAAACCTAATCTATCAAGTTTATCTATAGAGCGCATAACAGTTAAATACTGATCAGAGTTATTTATAGAATTTAATCCAAGTTGGTCTAATAGAGAGTCCAATAGGTTTCTATTATTCAATCTTATTAAATAATCATTTCTTTCAATTCCTATATTTTCAAATACATCTGAAAACATCATACACATTTCAGCATCTGCTAATGGGTTTTTGCTTCCTACTGTATCAGCATCCACTTGCATGAATTGACGGAATCTACCTGGACCTGGTTTTTCATTTCTAAAAACCCAACCAGATTGATATCTTCTATAAGGTTTAGGCAAAGCATCATAATTTTCAGCCACATATCGAGCTAAACCAGATGTTAAATCATACCTTAGTGATAACCATCTGCTATCATCATCCTCCAAGGAAAAAACACCTTCATTAGGTCTATCCTGATCAGGTAAAAAAGAACCAATTACATTTGAAAGCTCAACAATACTAGTTTCTAATTTTTCAAATCCATAAAATTTATATGTTTTCTCAATTGTCGATGTGATTTTTTCTAGTAATAAAAGATCTTCTCCAGAAAGATCTTCAAATCCTCTTGGACGTTCAGCTTTTATCTTTTTTTTATTATCTGAAGTCATCACTATACCTTTATAAATAGATTCATTAATATAACATCATCAAATTATCTATGTTATATAATCTATAGGAAAAATTATGGAAAAGAATATGATTAATACACCTGAAGGCATGGAAATTCTTGATACCAGCGTACCTGGAATTGAAAAAGTTCTTACAGAAGAGTGCCTTGAATTTATTTATGATTTAGAAAAAAACTTTGGCAATAAAAGGAAAGAATTATTAAAAATAAGAGCCGAAAAACAAAAAGAATATGATGCTGGAAAATTACCTGATTTTCCTTCTGAAACTGAGGAAGTAAGGAATTCAGATTGGAAAGTAGCACCAATACCAAAGGATTTACAGGATAGAAGAGTAGAAATTACAGGACCAGTTGATCGTAAAATGGTCATTAACGCTCTTAATTCAGGAGCAAAGACCTTTATGACTGATTTTGAAGACTCTATGTCACCAACTTGGAGTAATGTAATTAATGGCCAAATTAATCTGTATGATCTTTGGCGAGGTCAAATTGATTTTCTCGATCCAAATAATGGAAAAGAATATAAATTAAATCCAGATCCTGCTGTATTAATTGTTAGGCCAAGGGGTTGGCATCTTGAGGAAGCTCATATTGAAATTGATGGCTTAAGAATTTCAGGAGGTATATTTGATTTTGCTGTTTACCTTTTTCATAATCATGAGAAATTAAAAGAGAATGGAACAGGTCCGTATTTCTATCTACCAAAAATGGAAACATATTTGGAAGCAAGATTATGGAATGAAGTGTTTGTACATGCACAAGAAAAATTAGGTATTGAAAATGGTACATGTAAAGCAACAATTTTAATTGAGACATTACCTGCAGCATTTCAAATGGATGAAATATTATATGAATTAAGAGATCATATAGCTGGTTTAAATTGTGGTCGATGGGATTATATATTTAGTTATATAAAGCGGTTAGCTTTAAACCCGAACTATATTCTTCCAGACCGCTCACAAGTTATTATGGGAGATGCTTTTTTAAACTCCTATTCACTACTATTAATAAAAACCTGTCACAAAAGAGGAGCCTTCGCTATGGGAGGTATGGCTGCTCAAATTCCCGTAAAGAATAATGATGAAGAAAATGACAAAGCCTTTGAAAAAGTAAGAAATGATAAAGAGCGAGAAGTTAATAATGGTCATGACGGAACATGGGTGGCACATCCCGGATTAGTTCCTGTGGCAATGGAAATTTTTGATAATCAATTATCTGGTGATAATCAATTAGATGTTTCTTTAGATAATGTAACGATTACTCAAGACGATTTACTAGAAGTACATAAAGGTCAAAGAACTGAAGAAGGAATGCGCGAATGTATTAAGGTCGGTGTCCAATATATCGAAGCGTGGTTATCTGGCCGTGGGGCTGTACCTTTATATAACTTAATGGAAGACGCAGCGACGGCAGAAATATCAAGAGCACAAATCTGGCAATGGTTAAAACACTCAACAAAACTAGATGACGGAAGAACGGTTAATGAAGAATTATTTAAGGATATTTTAACTAGTGAAATAGATATTTTAAAAGAAGTTCTAGGCGATGAGATTTGGGCAAAAGGCAAATATGAAA
>CACLQD010000005.1 GCA_902609025.1 uncultured PS1 clade bacterium | reverse complement strand
ATCTACAGCTGCATTTTTATCTATACATAATATGGCAACATGGATGATAGATAATTTTGGAAGTCAGGAGTTAAAAGAACGTTTTGTTCCTGATCTTTGTTCGATGAAAAAAATAAGTTCTTATTGCTTAACTGAACCAGGCGCAGGATCAGATGCCGGGGGTTTAAGAACAAAAGCAGAAAAATCAGGCGACCATTATATTTTGAATGGAACTAAATCGTTTATTTCTGGCGGAGGCTTTTCTGATGTATATGTTACAATGGTTAAAACCGATGAAAACTCTATCTCAACCCTTGTTATAGAAAAAGATAGCGAAGGCCTTTCATTTGGTGGACAAGAAAAGAAGATGGGCTGGAATTCTCAACCCACAGCTCAAGTAATTTTTGAAGATTGTAAAGTTCCTGTGGAAAATCTAATCGGAAAAGAAGGTGATGGTTTTAAAATTGCAATGATGGGCTTAGATGGAGGTAGACTCAATATTGCTGCCTGCTCTCTTGGTACAGCACAATCAGCATATGAAAGAGCTGTCCAATATGTTGGTGAAAGAGAACAATTTGGAAAAAAATTACAAGAATTTCAAGCTCTCCAGTTTAAACTAGCAGATATGTGTACTGAATTAGAAGCCTCAAGATTGATCCTGAGAGAAGCTGCAATAAAAGTTGACGATAATACATCGGATAAAACAAAAGCCGCAGCTATGGCAAAAAGATTTGTTACTGATGCAGGCTTTAACATTGTGAATGAAGCATTACAAATTCATGGAGGTTACGGTTATTTGAAAGATTATCCTCTGGAGAGAAATCTCAGGGATTTAAGAGTACACCAAATTCTTGAAGGAACTAATGAGATCATGAGAGTGATCATAGCTAGAGAAATACTCAAGGAAAATAAATGAGCTCTGAAGAAGTCTTTTTTGAAAAAAAAGGTTCTTTAGGTCTTATTACACTTAATAGGCCAGACGCATTAAACGCATTAACATTAAAAATGGTCAGGGAAATTCATCCAAAACTTAAAATTTGGGAGAATGACAATGAAATCAAAACTGTAGTAGTCACCGCGGTCGGTGATAGAGCATTTTGTGCTGGCGGAGACATAAGGGCACTTTATGATTGGGGGAAAAGCAATGATAAAAAAGCTACTGGTTTTTATTATGAAGAATACCAACTCAATCAACTAATAAAATCATACTCTAAACCATATGCATCATTTGTTAATGGTATTGTGATGGGTGGAGGCGTTGGTGTTTCGGTGCACGGTGCTTTTAGAGTAGCTGGAGAAAATTACTCATTTGCAATGCCTGAAACAGGGATTGGACTATTTCCAGATGTTGGAGGAAGTTTTTTTCTATCTCGATTAAGAAATAATGTTGGTATGTATCTGGCTTTAACAGGAAGTCGCATTAAATCATCTGATGCAATTGAACTGGGTATTGCAGAATATTACATAGAATCAGAAAATTATGACGAAATATTTGATAAATTATCTGAAGGCTCTTCGCCAACTGAAATTCTTTCATCATTTCATTCTAATAAGATTAACTCAGATCTTAAAAATAATTTTGAAGAAATTAATAAACTTTTTTCTGGAGATAGTCTTGATGAAATTATTAATAAATTAGAGAGCGATCAATCTGATTTTGCTCAAAAAAATCTTAGTTTATTAAAATCTAAATCACCAACATCTCTTAAAATTACTTTTAGACAAATAAAAAATGGAGCAGAATTAGATTTTGAAGATTGCATGAGAATGGAATATAGAATGGTTTCAAAAGTAATGTCTGATCATGACTTTTATGAAGGTGTAAGGGCTCTCATAATAGATAAAGACAATAAACCTTTATGGAAGCCAGGAAATATTGATGAAATTTCAGATGAAAGTATAGATGAATTTTTCAAGAATTTAGAAAGTAATGAGTTAAATTTTAATACGAGGTAAAGATGGCAAATATAACTTTTATAGGTTTGGGAAACATGGGACTTCCTATGGCAAAAAACCTGATTAAGGCTGGACACACAGTTTATGGCTTCGATCTGTCTGAGGAGCAAATGAATCAATTTATTGCTGCAGGTGGAAATAAAGAGGAAAATATACCTAGTGCATTAAAAAAATCTGATACAGCAATAACAATGCTTCCTTCAGGAAATCATGTAAAAAAAATTTATATGGGCGATGATGGAATTATAAATAATGCTGATAATAATTTACTCCTAATTGATTCATCTACAATAGATGTTGAGACTTCCCGTGAAGTTGAAAAAGATGCAAACGAAAATAATCTAAAAATGCTTGATGCTCCTGTTTCTGGAGGCGTTACTGGTGCAGAAGCAGGAACACTAACTTTTATGGTTGGTGGAGATATTGATGCATTTAATAAGGCAAAAGAATTTTTGGATATTATGGGCGGAAATGTTATACATGCCGGTCAAGCAGGAAATGGGCAGGTAGCAAAAATAGCCAATAATATGCTTTTAGCAATATCAATGATTGGAACTTCTGAAGCATTTAATCTTGCAAAAAATTTGGGTTTAGATGCATCTACTTTTTTCGATATTGCCTCTACAGCATCAGGTCAATGTTGGTCGATGACAAGCTATTGTCCTGTTCCTGGCCCAGTTCCAACTAGCCCGGCAAATAATGACTATAAACCTGGATTTTCTGCTGCATTGATGTTGAAAGATCTTAGATTATCACAAGAAGCATCTTCTTTTTCAAGCTCAAGAACACCTTTAGGCGAAAAAGCTACTGCTATTTATGAAGAAATGGAAAAGAATGGAACTGATACTTTAGATTTCTCAGGTGTAATTAAATTACTGAATGAAGAACTATAGTTTTAAAATGTCCGATAATATCAAAATACCAGTATTTGAAAATTTTAAAGATAGCGCTCATTTAACTAAAGATAAATATGAAGAAACTTATAAATTTGCTTTGGATAATCCTGAGGCCTTTTGGGAAAAAGAAGGAAAAAGAATAAACTGGATAAACCCTTATACTAAGGTCAAAGATGTTACATGGTCCAATAAGGATGTAAATATTAAATGGTTTTATGATGGAACCTTGAATGCAAGCTATAATTGTATCGATAGACATTTATTGGATAAATCTGATCAAATTGCGATCATTTGGGAAGGCGATGATCCAAATGAGTCAAAAAAAATTACATATAAAGAGTTACACAAAAAAGTTTCTAAATTTGCAAATATGATGAAGCACTTTGGTGTTCAAAAAGGAGACAGAGTTACAATATATATGCCAATGATACCTGAAGCTGCATACGCAATGTTAGCTTGTTCAAGAATTGGAGCAATTCACTCTGTTGTTTTTGGAGGTTTTTCTCCTGATGCACTTGCTGGCAGAATACTTGACTGTGATTCTAAATTCTTAATAACTGCTGATGAAGGAATAAGGGGCGGTAAAATTGTACCATTAAAAGCTAATTCGGATAAAGCTCTTGAACAATGCCCAGAAATAAAAAATGTCTTTGTTGTTAAAAGAACTGGTGGAGACGTTGAAATGAAAGAAGATAGAGATGTTTGGTATCATGAGGCAGTTGAACTTGTTGGTGATGAATGTCCTCCTGAAGAAATGAATGCAGAAGATCCACTTTTTATTCTTTATACTAGCGGTTCAACAGGTAAGCCCAAAGGTGTTCTTCATACAACCGGTGGTTATATAGTCTATGCATCATATACTCATGAAATAATTTTTGATTATCGTGATAATGATATTTTTTGGTGTACTGCTGATGTTGGTTGGGTAACTGGACATTCTTATATAGTTTATGGGCCACTAGCTAATGGAGCCACGACCTTAATGTTTGAAGGAGTACCAAATTATCCATCAAATTCAAGATTTTGGGAAATATGCGATAAACATAGCGTTAATATTTTTTATACTGCTCCAACAGCAATAAGAGCTCTTATGAAAGAGGGTGACGTACCAGTCAAATCAACTAGTAGAAAAAGTATAAGATTGCTTGGTACTGTTGGAGAACCAATTAATCCAGAAGCCTGGATGTGGTATTTTAATATAGTGGGAGAAAAAAAATGCCCAATAGTTGATACTTGGTGGCAAACAGAAACTGGGGCAACATTAATCTCGCCCTTACCTGGTGCTACAGATTTAAAACCAGGATCAGCTTCAAAACCTCTACCAGGTATAAGGCCTGTCCTGCTAGACTCTGAAGGAAAGATTTTAGAAGGTGAAAATGAAGGAAATTTGTGTATAGCCGATAGTTGGCCTGGACAAATGCGAACTGTTTATGGGGATCATAAAAGGTTTATTGAAACTTACTTTAGTCAATATGATGGTTACTATTTCACTGGGGATGGATGTAAAAGAGACGAAGACGGCTATTATTGGATAACTGGAAGAGTGGATGATGTTATAAATGTTTCTGGTCATAGAATGGGGACAGCTGAAGTAGAAAGCGCGCTAGTTTCGCATGGAAAAGTGTCTGAAGCCGCTGTTGTAGGCTTTCCTCATGAAATTAAAGGTCAAGGAATTTATGCATATGTAACCCTTAATGCTGGAGAAAGCGGTAACGAAGAAATTAGAAAAGAGTTAATAAACTGGGTTAGAAAAGAAATTGGTCCAATAGCTAGCCCAGATTTTATTCAATTTGCACCAAATTTACCTAAAACAAGATCAGGAAAAATCATGCGTCGTATCTTAAGAAAAATCGCTGACAATGACTATTCAGAATTAGGTGATACATCAACGCTAGCCGAACCGATGGTAGTCGATGAATTAATAGAAAATAGACAAAATAAATAAATTCATGAAAGCAATAGTAATAGCTGACAAAAAACTCAACTGGATGGACAACGAGGATCCAGATTGTAAGGATAATGAAGTCATTATTAAAGTTAAATCAACTGCTGTTAATAGAGCAGACCTTGCTCAAAGAGCAGGACTATACCCTGCACCTCCTGGAGCAAGTGAAATTCTTGGACTTGAATGCAGTGGGATCATTCAAGAAATTGGTAGGAATGTTGTTAATAGAAAAGTAGGTGATGAAGTTGTTGCATTACTTTCTGGAGGTGGATATGCAGAGTATGTTTCATGTCCTGAAATTCAAACTCTTCCTCTTCCTAAAAATATAAACTTAAGCGATGGTGCAGCTATACCCGAAGTTTTTGCGACTTGTTGGCTGAATTTATTTATGGAAGGTAATTTAAAAAAGGGTGAAAAAGTTTTATTTCATGCTGGAGCCAGTGGAATAGGAACTGCAGGAATTCAACTTTGCAATATTTTTCAATGTGAGTCATATATAACCGCTGGAAGTGAAGAAAAAGTTGAATTCTGTATAGATCTTGGCTCTAGTGCTGGCACTGTTAGATTAGAAAATTCATTTAAAAGTTTTAAAGACCATTGCCCCTCTGGATTAGATATTATACTCGATCCTGTTGGTGCAAATTATTTTGAAGAAAACTTAAATAATTTAGCTATTGATGGAAGATTAATTATTATTGGAATTTTAGGCGGAGTTAATGGAAAGATAAATATTGGTCATCTATTAATGAAAAGACAAAAAATTATTGGATCGACAATTAGATCAAGATCAATTGAGGTAAAAGGTAAAGTGATGAACGCATTATATGAAAATATTTGGGATCATTTCGAAAAAAAAATAATCAAACCGATCATTTATAAAAAATTACCTATTAGAGAAGCAGATCAAGCACATAAAATAATGGAAAATAATAACAATATTGGAAAAATTATTCTTGAAGTTTTTTAATTATTTAACAGCCTGAAGTCCTTTATCAAGAGTATTTTCAAATCTATCAAACAACTCATGAATTTCATTTTCTTTTATAATTAGAGGCGGACAAACAGCTAACACATCTCCAATAGCTCTCAAAATTATACCTTCACTGTGACCAACTTCAGCTAAAACAGGGCCTGCACTTCCTATAGGATCAAAAGGAGCAGAAGTTTCTTTATCTTTTACTAATTCTACTGCACCCATTAAACCTACGCCTCTTGCTTCTCCTACTAATTCCTTTTTTTCTAGATTCTTTAGTCTTTCTTGAAAAACTGGTTCTAAAGATGAAACTCTTTCCATAAGACCTTCTTCTTCAAGGATTTTAATGTTTTCAAGGGCAACTGCACATGCAACAGGATGTCCAGCGGAAGTAAACCCACTTCCATAAAGATTGTTTTTAACAGTATTTTCAGCAATAGGTTCATATATTTTATCTGTCATCAGAACTACGCCCATTGGTATATAATTTGATGTAATTTGTTTTGATAAAATTATTAGATCCGGCTCTATGCCATAAAGTTCACAAGCGAATCTTTTTCCGGTTCTACCAAAACCATTAATAACTTCATCTGCGACAATCAAAATATCGTATTTCTTACATACTTCTTGAATCTTCTTCCAGTATGTTTTTGGAGGTACAATTAATCCTCCAGCACCCATTACAGGTTCACCAAAAAAAGCTGCAACAGTTTCTGGACCCTCTTTTATAATTAGATCCTCTAGTTCATTCGCACATCTAGTAGCAAACTCTTCTTCAGTTTCGCCCTCTTGACACTCTCTCCAATAATGAGGACATCTGGTATGTAGAACCTGTTTAATTGGTAAATCAAAATCATTATGCATCAAAGGAATGCCAGTAAGACTTCCTGATGCTATTGTTATTCCATGATAAGCCTTAAATCTTGATATAATTTTTTTCTTTTCAGGTCTATTCAAAGTGTTATTGTAATACCATATCATTTTCATAGCAGAGTCATTTGCTTCAGATCCAGAATTTGTATAATGAGCATGAGTCATATTCAAACCAACAATTTCAGTTAATTTTTGCGAAAGCTGAGCAACTGCAGGATGAGATTTATGAGTAAATGAATGATAATAAGGTAATGTTTCAAGTTGCTTCTTTGCTGCCTCTACAAGTCTTTCTTCGCCAAATCCAACTGCTACTGACCATAAGCCTGCCATAGCCTCAATGTATTCGTTACCTTGATCATCCCAAACCTTTATTCCTTTACCTTTTGCAATAACCATTGGTCCCTGATTTTCAATTCTTTTAGCATTAGAATAAGGATGAAAATGATGCGCAGCATCTAAGGCCGCATATGAATTCGGTTTAATTTTATCAGTCATTTCTCTCTCTTAATAAATAAAGGTCTTTATAAAGGTTTAATTGCATAAATTGTAAAAAAAATTTATCATTTATTAAAAAAGAATGGATCACTTATTAGAAAATATTACAGTTATTGATTGTGCTAGCTATATAGCTGGTCCTGCAGCGGCTACAATAATGTCTGATTTTGGGGCTAGAGTAATCAAGATAGAATCCCCAGGTATTGGAGATTCTTACAGAAGTTTACTTCGTTTACCAGGTTTACCGGAAAGCACTGAAAACTATCCATGGATATTAACAAGTCGAAATAAAGAAAGCTTAGCGTTAGACCTTAAATTCAAAGAAGCTCATATCATTCTTAATAAATTAATAAAAAAATCAGATATATTTATAACTAATTACCCATTCCCAATTAGGGCTAAATTAAAAATAAACTCTGAGGACATATTAGAAGAAAATAAAAAACTAATATATGCATCTTTATCTCCATATGGCGAAAAAGGCGATGAAAAGGATAAGACAGGATATGATGCAACGGCATGGTGGGCAAGGTCAGGACTAATGCACGCAGTTAGAAATAACTCAAATTCAGAACCAAGTTCATCAACGCCAGGAATGGGAGATCACCCTACTGCCTCAGCGCTCTTTGGGGCAATAATGATGGCACTATATAAAAGAGAGATAACTGGTGAAGGCTCAGAAGTTTCTTCATCTTTAATGGCTAACGGGCTCTGGTCAAATGGCATATATAATCAAGCAGCATTATGTGGTGCAAATTTTGTAGAAAATACTGGAAGAGGAACAAAAGGAGCTTTGGCAGAAAAATATAAATGTAAGGACGGCAGATGGTTTATTCTAGTAATGTTAAATGAAGAAAGAGAATGGCCTCTTTTACTTAAATGTTTAAAACGAGAAGATGTTAATGATGATAAAAGTTTTAATACAAGAGAAGGCCGAGCAAAAAATTCTTTGGAATTAATGAAAATTTTAGATGAAGAATTTCTCTCAAAAGATTGGGGGCAACTTAAAGAACTTTTTGAAAAATCTGGTGTAACATTTGGGTCAATCTCTGAACCGTATGATCATATTAATGATCAACAAATAGCCGATAACGGATTTTTTACTAAGTTTACTGATAAAAAAGATCTATTAACTGTTGATAGTCCAATTTTTATGAAAAATGAAAAGAAAAGAAAACCTCAAACCGCCCCTGAAATTGGAGAACACACAAGACAAATTCTTGAAGAGTTAGATTACGATAAGTCCACAATAGATAAACTGGAAAGTAAAAAGATTATCAGAACTTAAACAGCTAACTGTTTCAATCTTTTCCTTTGATGAGATGGAGGAAGCGTCATTTCTTCTCTGTATTTAGTAACAGTTCTTCTAGCAACATTAATACCTTCTTCCTTTAGTAATTTCGATAATTTATTATCTGATAATACTTTTTCTTCATTATTAATTAGTTGAATAATTTTTTCTTTTACAACCTTTGAAGACAATCCGTCGTCATCAGATAATGTATTAAGAGATTTAGAAAAAAAGAATTTCAAATCATAAGTACCTCTGGGCGTATAAATAGTTTTAGAATTAGTTATTCTTGATACTGTACTCTCATGAATATCGAGTTCATCTGCAATATCCTTTAACTTTAAAGGTCTTAAGCCCATAACACCGTCATTAAGAAACTTTTCTTGCTTCTTAATAATTTCTTTTGCAACCTTTAAGATAGTTGAAGCTCTTTGTTCTAGAGCTTTGACTAATCCTTTGCCAGCTAGAAAATTTGCAGATAAGTACTTTTTATCTTCTTTTGATAATTTTTTTCTTGATAATTCCTCCCAATACCCAGTTAATACAATTACTTTAGGTAAAGTTTCTTCGTTAAGAGATACAATCCATTCATTCTTATCTTTTTCTACAATAATATCAGGAGAATTAATGTGCGAAATTAAATCACTATCTGTATCAATGGGGGCAGGAGTGCATCTTTTTAAAATATCTAAACTATCTTTTAATTTTTCTATATCAATTTTAAGTTTCTTTGATATTGAAAAAATACTCTCATTAGCAAGCATCGCTAAGTTTTTTAATAGAAGCTTTAAATCACTATCTAATAAATTTTGTGATTTTAGTTGTAGAGTGAAAAATTCTTCAAGATCATTTGAAAAAATACCTAATGGCTCAAATGACTTCAAAACCTTTAGAATTTTTTCAATGTGAAGTAAGTCAATATTTAAATCAATAGAAAGCTCTTTTGCAGATATTTTCAAATATCCATTAGGTTCAATAAATTCAAGTATTGATAGAGCAATCAATCTATCAATCTTATTTTGAAAAGATATATTTATTTGATCAGTAATTATTTGATATAAACTATTTTTAGATTCTACTGTTTCTTCAATAATATTATCTATTGATGTTGATGACGATTCATAAAGATTAGCTCTGTCAAACGATGGGCTTCCTTCTGAGTCTTCATTATGCGAGAATGAACTCTCTAATTTCTTCTGAGAAGATAAATTTTCATCATTGCCATTTATGTTGTCTTTTAAGCTCTCATCATCACCTACTTTTTTTAAAAGTGGGTTGTCAAGGATCTCTTCCTGAAGATAATTATCAAGATCAATATTATTTAACTCTAAAAGTTTGATTGCTTTGAGCAATTGAGGAGTCAAAGTCATTTTTTGACTTTGTTTTATATTTTGAACTAAAGAAATTTTTGCCATTATCTACCTTATTTTTATATAAATGGCATGAATATTGCATATAGTCAATGTAACTACAGATATCTGTATTTTTTATATTTTATCCTACATTAGTATCTTTTTATATTATAACATTATTTATGTTAAAAATTCCTAGCAGAGATAATATTTTAATAGATAATTTTGGTAGAAAAATTGATTACCTAAGAATATCAGTGACTGATAGATGCAATTTAAGATGCACATATTGTATGCCTGAAAAAATGAAATTTATGAGTAAAAAGGATATTTTATCATTTGATGAAATGTATGAATTATGTGAGCATTTTATTGCAAGGGGCATTAAAAAGATAAGAATTACAGGTGGTGAACCTCTCGTAAGAAAAGGCATATTAGAATTTATTAATAATCTTAAAAGTTTCAAAAATATGAATATGCTTGATGAAATTACTCTTACGACTAACGGTACTCTTTTAGAAGATTATAGTAAGGAGCTAAAAAACTCTGGAATTGATAGGATAAATATATCTCTCGATACACTAAATGAGGAAACCTTCGAAAAAATTACTAGAAGAAAAAACTTAAAAAAAGTTTTAAGAGGTATTGATGAGGCTAAGAAGTATAATTTTAAATTAAAGATAAATACGGTTGTTCTTAAGGACAGCAATATACATGAAATTCCTGAGTTAATTGATTGGTCACATAAAAATGGAATGGATATTAGTTTAATTGAAACTATGCCTCTAGGAGATATTGATAACGACCGTTATGACCAATTTTTTTCTATTAATGAAATGAGAAAAAAAATTGAAAAGAAGTTTACTCTAAAGAAATCATCTTATACGACATCTGGTCCTTCAGATTATTATAAGGTTAAAGAAACAGGAAAAAATATTGGTTTTATTACACCCCTCTCAAATAATTTTTGTAGTTCTTGTAACAGAATAAGGGTTACCTGCACAGGTATGTTATATATGTGTTTGGGGCAAAATGATAAAATTGATTTTAAATCAATATTAAGATCTAAAGATTACAGTAAATTAGATGCTGCTATAAATCTTGCTATGAGAATAAAACCGGAAAAGCATGAATTCTCAATCAAGCCAAGAATGAAAAATACTAAAATAGAAAGACATATGTCTGTAACAGGAGGTTAATCTAATCTTTTTTTGATTTCTTCTTCAATTAACCAGATTCTATCTTGTCCCCATTGATAAAATGGATTTTCATAATTTTCATCAGTAATTCTAAAAGAGGGAACGCCCCAGCAATTCCCTTCATACATTTCGTTTAAATTTTCATCTAAAACTTTCTTCCATTTTCTTTTGCCAAGATCTTTCTTAATTTCATCCCATGAAAGATCGAGTTCTCTAACTAATTTTTTTAGAAATGCTTTATTTCCAATATTAATACCATTATGAAAAGAAGCGATTGTTAATTTCTCAATGTATGAAAAGCCTTTATTATGAGCATTAATTATTGGAAATAGTGAATAAGCTAATTCTGCTGGTTTACCTAAAGGTGAGTAAATTTTATTAATGTAAATATTATTAATCCTGCCTTCTCTGGCTGCATCACTTAAAATATATTTTCCTTTATATCTAGGTATATGCATACCTCGCATAAGCATAGGAAGCACTGGCTTTGTTATTATGTTAACAGGGTATTTCTCTATTATATTCCTTACCCTAGGAAAACATATAAATGTATATGGGCTGTTTAATGAGGGATATATAGTTAAATTTAATTTATTAGTCTGATTTGAAGGATAATTATTATTAGATTTTCTACTAATAATGTATTCATCTGTATCTTTTTTCTTAAGACCTAAATCTATTAATCTATTTTCAAGATGATTTAATCTATCAACTCCCCAATAGCTTTCGCCCTCATAATAAAATGACGAACTGCTATAGTATCCATTTCCTTTTCTAAATTTATTTCCTATTTCTATTTTAGTGTTTATTTCATTTATTGAATTAAAGTTTTCTTTATAAATTGTTTCAAGGCTTTTACTTTCCTCAAACCATAAAATATCCATTAGATCTAAGGCTATCTGAATAAAGTCAGCTTGTTCACAATTTGAAAGAATTTTATTGGCTAAATCTATTTGATTTTTTAAGGGGTAATTTAAAATTTTTTTATCTTGCCCATACCAGGGAGCAATATTTCTTACATCATTTAAACAATGAATTTTGTACATACTTGGCTCAGGAACAGTTTGTTCTGGGGGACTACCAACTAAGATACATTCTAAATCAACTTGATAGCAACTTTTAAGCTTCTCCAATACTGGAAGAACTAAAATAGAATAAGGATCATCAACCTGATGATAATAAATCAACTTATGTGATCTATTTTCAGAAACTCTTACTTTCTCTCTTTTTTGTCTTTCTTGAATTAATAATTCTTCGTTAGACCAATTCATCATTAGTTTATTACGTGCTCTAGATAAAAATTTGTTTTGAAGATAATTGCGTATATTTATTAACATGCTAAAAAGTATAAAATATTGACAGAATTTATGTCAAAAATTAAATTTTACAGAACTTATAATGAAACCAATAAAAAATAATTTAACTGAAATTTTAAATATTGATTATCCAATTATTCAAGCACCGATGGGTTGGATTGCGCGTTCACAGTTAGCCTCGGCTGTTTCAGAAGCAGGAGGTTTAGGAATAATAGAAACCTCTTCTGGAGAATTAGATGTCATAAGAGATGAAATTAAACTTATGCGCGAGAAAACAAAGAAGCCATTTGGTGTAAATATTGCGCAAGCATTTGTAAGAGATCCAGATATAGTCAATTTTATTATAGATCAAGGCGTCAAATTCGTAACAACATCTGCTGGTGATCCAAATAAATATTGCTGTGAATTAAAAGAAGCTGGTTTAACTGTTTTTCATGTTGTGCCTTCACTTTCTGCAGCATTAAAAGCTATTGATGCAGGTGTGGATGGTCTAGTCGTTGAGGGTTTTGAAGGTGGAGGTTTTAAAAGTCCTAATGGTGTCGCTTCAATGGTTCTTCTTCCTTTAGTTTGTTCTAAAGTTAATGTTCCTGTTATTGCGGCTGGAGGTTTTGTTGATGGCAAGACTATGGCTGCTGCATTTTCATTAGGGGCGCAAGGAATACAAATGGGTACAAGAATGGTTTCTTCAAAAGAATCTCCCGTTCATGAAAATTGGAAAAATGCAATAATGTCAGCAGATGATCAGTCTACTGTTCTGTTAAATAGATTTTCAAGTCCTGCATTAAGAGCTTTAAGAACAGATAAAACAAATAAACTTGAAAAGAATGATGATGTTAATGCTATGCAAGAATTTGGTACAGCTCTAGACCTTTATTTTGGTGGAGATATGGAAGCTTCAATTGCTCTAACAGGTCAAGTAGCTGGGCGAATAGAAAAAGAAAAGCCAGTGAAAGACATTATTAACGAAACAATAAATGAATTCTATACAACTATTGAAAAATTTGGGAATTTATCTTAATAATTTAATCTGATAACTTAAGAAGTTGTTTTCCAAAATTCTTACCTTTAAACAAATTAGCTAAAGTATCTGGACAATTTTCGAGTCCTTCTGCGATATCTTCTTTATAATTAATTTTCCCTTCAGCAACCCAACCTGCTAACTCCATAACTGCATGTGGAAATTGTTCAGCGTAATCAATTACGATAAAACCTTCCATTTTTGCCCTTTGAATAATCAGATTAAAAATTGTGGAAGGACCTGGTGCTAATCTTTCCATAGTATAGCCTGAAGAAATGCCACCGCACATAACTACTCTTGCTTTCTGAGCAATATTACCAAGTGCTGTTTCTAATATAGAGCCACCAACATTATCAAAGTAAATATTTAAGCCATTTGGAGCTAATTCGGTAACTCTTTTAGTTACATCTTCATTTTTATAATCTATACAACTATCAAAACCAGCTTCTTCAATAACCCATTTGCATTTTTCAGGACCTCCAGCAATTCCTATTACATTTGTTGCTCCTTTAATTTTTGCTATTTGTCCAGCTACTGAGCCTGTTGCTCCTGCTGCACCTGATACAAGAACAGTATCATTTTGTTCTGGCTTACCTATATCAAGCATTCCAAAATAAGCTGTTAAACCTGTTATTCCATAAATACTTAAAGCAGATGTAGGAGAAATACCTTCAGGAAGTTTTTGCGGAGGCATAAAACCAGATCCTTCACCAGAAATGGCATATTCTTGCCAGCCAAAAGAGCCTTGGACAATATCATCTTCAGAAAAATTTTGATTTTTAGACTCAATAACTTTTCCAACAGAACCTGCTCTCATTACCTCACCAATTTGAACAGGTGGTATATACGATGGAACATCATTCAACCAACCTCTTTGAGTGGGATCAAACGATAGATAGAGGTTTTTTACTAAGATTTCACCCTCTTCAATATCTCTAACCTCCTCTTCAACAAGTTCAAAGTTTTCAAATGAAACATCATTCATCATTGGTCTGGATTTAAGCTTTAGCATTCTATTTATTATTTGATTTCCCATAAATATCCCCTTTTACAAATACATATTTAAATTGAACTTAATCATAAATATAATTTAAATTCTATCCTTTTATATTTAAATTTTTATGCATAAATTACTCTATTAATAGTTATGAATATGAAAAAAAAATTTACTAATATAAACACCGGTCTTTTTATAGGTTTAACTCTATTTTTAGTTATTATTCTATCACCCAAACCTGATGGATTAAGCTCTGAAGCATGGTATGTAGCAGCTGTCGGTGTATTAATTGCCATATTATGGGCTTCCGAAGCTATTCCATTATTTGTAACAGCATTATTTCCACTAGTTTTTTTTCCATTACTTGGTGTTTCTTCATTTGCCGATACAGCAATTCCATATGCAAACAAAAATATTTTCTTATTTCTGGGTGGTTTTATTCTTGCTTTAAGCATACAAAAGTCCAATCTACACGAGCGCATAGCACTAAACATTTTGCGTTTTGCAGGTAGAAGTGGTCCGAGTTTAATAGCTGGCTTTATGTTTGTAAGTGCTTTTTTATCCATGTGGATGATGAATACCTCAACAACATTAATGTTACTTCCGATTGGTATTTCCGTCGCTCATATAATTAATGAGCAAAATCAAATTACAGATGGAAACTCTGATTTTGCAAAAGCTCTCCTTTTAGGTATTGCTCATGCAGCAAGTATTGGTGGCATGGCAACATTAGTTGGTACTGCCCCTAATGCTATTTTTGCCAGCTTTATTGAAACCAATTATGGTGTAGAGATTAGTTTTAGAGCATGGATGACAATTGGGTTACCAGTTGTGCTTCTTTTACTCCCTCTTTCATGGATAACCTTATCAAAAATTGTTTATTCAACAGATTTTTTGAAAGGTGGCGATACAGCTATTCATCTTCAAAACCAATACAAAAAATTAGGCCCCATGACAATTCCTGAAAAAAGAGTTGCAATAATTTTTTCTTTAACTGCGCTATCATGGATGTTTAGGGATTTAATTCAATTAATCCCCTTCCTTAATAATTTAACTGATCATGTTATAGCAATGATTTCAGCAATAACGCTGTTCCTTGTTTCAGATGGCAGTAAAGATGGTAAATTAATGGATTGGGAAAATGCTCAGAAAGTTCCTTGGAATCTTCTAATTCTTTTTGGCGGAGGTTTAAGCCTAGCAAATGCTGTTGCTTCCACTGGATTAGCTGCATGGTTAGGAAATGGTTTAGAACCATTTGGTGTATTAGGACTTATAGCCTTAATATTTGCCGCAGTAACATTAATTGTTTTTCTTACTGAATTAACATCTAATATTGCTACAACAAGTGTTTTCTTGCCTGTTATTGCTGCTTTAGCAATTGGTCTGGGTGAAGACCCCATAATGTTCGGTGCTTCAATAACTTTAGCAGCGAGTTGTGCTTTTATGCTTCCAGTCGCAACTCCACCAAATCTAATAGTTTATGGTTCTGGTTTCATAAGTATAAGATCTATGATGATCAGTGGTGTTGCATTAAATATTATTGGTATTATCATAATTGCATTAATTTCTGTTTTCTTGTTACCATATGTGATTTCATAATTAAAAATGAATAAAGAAAAAATTAATAAATATTCTTACTGGAAGGCTAATCTTAAAATTGTTTCAATATTGCTTTCTATTTGGTTTATCTCATCTTTTGGTGCAGGAATTATTTTTTCTGATTTTCTAGATAAAATTAAAATTGGTGGATTTGAACTTGGTTTCTGGTTCGCACAGCAAGGATCTATAATTATTTTTGTCCTCTTAATAGTTATTTATTGTTTCTTGATGAATAGATTAGATAAAAAATTTGAAGTTAGCGAAGAATAAACATGGATGTTCAATTATTAACATACATAATAGTTGGTGCAGCATTTGCCCTATATATTGCAATAGCTCTTTGGTCTAGAGCATCTTCAACTGGCGAATTTTACGTTGCAGGAGGCGGGGTTCACCCTATTGCCAATGGAATGGCAACTGCAGCAGACTGGATGTCAGCCGCATCATTTATATCTATGGCAGGAATAATCTCATTCATGGGAAGAGATGGTTCGGTTTATCTAATGGGTTGGACAGGAGGTTATGTATTGCTAGCCCTTTTGTTAGCGCCTTATTTAAGAAAATTCGGCAAATTTACTGTTCCCGATTTTATAGGTGATAGATATTATTCAAATATAGCAAGATTAGTAGCTGTAATTTGCCTAATATTTATTTCTTTCACATATATAGCTGGTCAAATGCGTGGAGTTGGAATTGTATTTTCTAGATTCCTAGAAGTTGATATTAACACAGGCGTTATAATAGGCATGGCAATTGTTTTTATTTACGCTGTTTTAGGCGGCATGAAGGGCATTACTTATACTCAAGTTGCTCAATATTGTGTTTTAATTTTTGCTTATATGGTGCCAGCTATTTTTATCTCTATATTAATGACTGGGAATCCAATACCACAATTAGGATTTGGCTCTAAACTTTTGACCGAAGACATATATTTATTGGATAAGCTCAACCTAGTTTTAAATGATATTGGGTTTAACTCATACACCGATTTTAATAAGTCAAAAATTGATATTTTTTGTATAACTGCAGCATTAATGGTTGGGACTGCAGGTCTTCCTCATGTGATAGTTCGTTTTTTTACTGTCCCAAGGGTTAAAGATGCAAGGACATCTGCTGGGTGGGCACTGCTTTTTATTGCAATTTTATATCTAACAGCTCCAGCTGTGTCTTCATTTGCTCGACTAAATTTTGTTAATACTATTGATAATACAGCTTATACAGATACACCTAAATGGTTTAAAAACTGGGAAGATATTGGTTTGATTTCATGGACAGATAAAAATAAAGATGGAATCATTCAATATAGATCAGGAAATGCGCTCGAAAAAAATAAACCTCAATTTACATCGGAACGAGGGCAATATAATCAAAGATTAGTTCTTAATAATCTAACATCAAATCCAAATGAAATATATATTGATAGAGATATAATGGTTTTAGCAAATCCAGAAATTGCCAAATTACCTAACTGGGTAATTGCTCTCGTTGCTGCAGGTGCCCTTGCAGCAGCTCTTTCAACTGCTGCAGGTTTACTCCTTGTAATATCCTCGGCTGTCAGCCACGATCTAATGAAAAAGACATTAAAACCTTCAATTACTGAAAAACAGGAACTTCTACTGGCAAGAATTTCGGCTGCAACAGCGATAATAATTGCAGGTATTTTTGGAATTTATCCTCCAGCATTTGTCGCTCAAGTAGTCGCTTTTGCCTTTGGCTTGGCTGCTGCATCAATATTCCCGGCAATAGTAATGGGAATCTTTTCAAAAAGAATGAATCAATATGGTGCGATTTTTGGGATGTTATCTGGACTTACTTTTACTGCAATTTATATAGTATTTTTTAAATTTATCTCTCCGGAATTAAATACATCTGAATATTGGTTTTTAGGAATATCTCCGGAAGGTATTGGAGTTATAGGTATGATAATTAATTTCTTAGTTGCAATATTTATCTCTTCAATTACTAAACCACCGCCAGTTGAAGTTTATGAAATAGTTGATAACATTAGGATGCCTGAGGGGGATAAATGACTAAATATAAACTAGATAAGCAAGTTCAAGAAAGACTTAATGCAGTTAATGAACTAAATATAAAAATTGAAGAAATGTCACCAAATGAAGCAAGGCAGATTCCTTGGACGGCTGGTGATGGTGATGAAATACCTGATGTAGGATGTGTTGTAGAGATTGGAGCTGATGGTCCTTTTGGACCAATACCAATGTATCATTATCTTCCTAAAGATGCTGCTTATGATGATGAGCTACCAGCAATAGTTTATTATCATGGAGGTGGATGGGTAGTTGGATCAAGAAATGGTCATGATATTTTATGCAGACATTTAGCTAATACTTCTGGTTGTCGTGTTTTTTTCTGTTGAATACAGATTATCTCCAGACTTTAAATTCCCTGTACCTTTAGAAGATAGCTATTCAGCACTTAAATTTATTAATGATAATTGTAAGGAATTATTTGTTGATTCAAAAAAAATCATTGTCGCAGGAGATAGTGCTGGGGGTAATATAGCTGCAGTTTTATCAATAATGGCGCGAGAGGATAATAATTTAAATATTATCTATCAAATTCTTCTTTATCCAGTAACAGATGGGTCAAAAAATTATGAATCTTGGATTGAAAATGCTGAAGGATATATTTTATCAAGTAATCTTATGAACTGGTTTTATGAGCTTTATCTAACCTCTGATGAAGAGAGGAATGATTGGCGAGTCTCACCCATTTTAACTGAAGATTTATCTAATTTACCGCCCTCTTATATAGTAACTGTTCTCAGTGATATTCTTAGGGATGAAGGACGAGATTATGCTTCAAAACTTAAAGAAGCAGGAAATAATGTTCAACATATCGAATATGACAATGCTGTACATGGCTTTATGTCATGGCCACTAGATATTAAAATAACAAAGAAAGCTATTGAGGATTTGAGTAAATCAATAAAAAAAATTATCAGTTAATATACTTTTTTGAAAATCTTGCAATTTCTTTTAGTGACTTCTTTGCCTCTGGAATAGCTAAAAAACCCATACAAAATGATTGGAAAACGTGGAAAAGACCTTTCCATTCAAGGAATTCGACTTTATCATTTCCAAATTCCTTTAAACGGTCAACTAGTCTTGTACTATCATCATAAATTGCCTCTTCAGATGCAACTTGAACTTGAAAAGGTGGAAAATTACTCAGATCGGCAAAGATAGGAGAAATTAAAGGATTTTTTGTGCTCTCATTACCCACATATGCCTCAATTATCTTATCAAAGTTACTGTCCAGCTTAATCATTGGGTCTCTCTCTGCTCTTTCAACAACAGATTTTCCAGATAATGTTAGATCAGTCCAAGGAGAGATCAATGAAACGCATGCTGGCATTTCTAAATTCTCCTCTCGAATTTTTTGTAAAAGAGCAAGTGTAAGACCTCCTCCAGCAGAATCCCCTGCTACAAATATTTTATCAGCACTTATTTCATTATCCAGCAAATATTTATATGTGTTAAGAGCATCGTTAATAGCACACGGAAATGGATTTTTTGGAGCTAAACCGTAAATTGGAAAATAGACATCAGAATGCGAATACTCAGAAAGTGTCGTTATTAATGGACCATGAGTTTCAGCACCACATGCTACATAAGCTCCTCCGTGAAGATATAAAAGAGTTTTTTTATTTTTGTTATTGATATTTTTAAGTTTCAGAACTTCTAATTCGCCAATTTTGAATTCTGAGATATCTACAAAAGTGGCTTTTTTCCATCCTGGAAAAGATGACCCTAATTTTTGATTATCTAATTTATCAATATCAAATAATGTATCTAACTTTTTTATGATACGATTTATAATTGAAAACCAAATTTTTCCTCTTATACTAACCAACTTTATCCCCTTGAACAATTTGACTATCAATTAACTTATTAATTTCCTCATTAGAAAATCCATATTCCTGAAGAATCTCAGATGAGTGCTGACCAAGCGCTGGCATAAACTTTGGTTCCTCGCAATGATTGTCAAGAAAGTTAGCAGGTGGTTTTGGTCCTTTTAAAAGATCTTCACCATCCTTCTTTGTGTTAATTACAGTTTGATTATTTATAACTTGTGGATCTGAAAATATTTCTTCTCTTTTATTAATTTTAGCCGCAGGAACATCATTTTCTTCCATCTTCTTAACGAGCTCATCTGAAGTAAAGTCTAAATAAGCATTTAGCAAGATTTCTTGCATTTCCATAACGTTCATCATCCTATTCTCTGTCGTTGAAAATCTCTCATCCTCTAGAAGATCTTCTTTTCCAATTGCCTTTAGCACACCTGCAAATTCACTATCATTAATAGCCACTAAAGCAATGAAGCCATCTTTTGTTTTAACTGGTTCGTAAAAATCAGCAATATTAGGCATTGGGGCCCAATCATCACCATGCCAAGAATAATTATACATAGAATCAGACCACATAAAATAAAGAGCCGTATCGAGCATGGATAACGTTACTCTTTGCCCCTTATTCGTTTTCTCTCTTTTGTATAATGCCGCTGTCATAGCTTGAGCTGCAGTAAGTGAAGTTATCTTATCGCACATAAGCGTTTTCATGTATTTAGGTTGGCCTTCAATTGATTGAGCATCACAAACTCCGGCAGTGGCCTGAATAAGTGGGTCATAAACTCTTCTTTTTGAATAAGGTCCAGTTTCTCCATATCCTGTAATGGACATTTGAATGATTTTTGGGTTATGTTTTTTTATATTATCATAATCCAATCCTAACCTCTCTAATGCTCCGGGACGAAAATTATCAATAATAACATCGGCAGTTTCAATTAATTTGTAGATTATTTTTTTTGACTCTTCTTGTTTTAAATCCATAGCTAAACTTCTTTTTGATCTATTAACTGCTGCAAATAAAGCACCGCTTCCTTCTTTTATAGGACCCATTACTCTTGCATTTTCTCCTCTAAATGGAGGTTCAATTTTAATAACCTCAGCGCCCTGATCACCAAGCATCGAAGCTGCTAAAGGGCCTGAAACAATTGTTGATATATCTATTATTTTTATTCCTTCTAATGGTCCCATCTTAATCCTCCCAAATCATGATCTAACTAAATTATAATTAAATATTAATTAGTTTCTTTTTTCTAGCTCTAATTGAATATCTTTATGTTTCTCAGGTGTTAATTCGTAACCTATACAAATCAATGAAGCTAAAAAATAAAATAACATTGGAAAAAACGCAAAAGCAAATACTAAAGACGCTCTAATAGACTCTGTAACTTCTTTTCCAGAGCCAAAGCCTGTTGATTCAAGATAAAGATAAACCATACCAACTGCTAAAGCACTCCCAAATTTTGATAATGTTGTTAAAACTGCAAAAAATAATGCAGGTCTTTTTTCACCACTTCTAAGCTCATCTGCATCAACAATATCAGCCATCATTGCTCTAGTCAGTGTAAATGGTGCACCATAGCCAACTCCAAATAATGTCGTTAAAAATAAAACTAACCAAAAAGCTTCGGATATATCAATTAGGTAATAAAGAGGAATATATGTGGATAAGATTACTGAACATAATAAGGCGGAAATAAATAAAACTCTATGTTTACCAATTTTATATGAAAGAAACATCCATAGCGGCATAGCTAATAAACCAGCAAAGAAATAAACAAATAAAATTCTACTTGAAATATCTCCCATTTCAAAAACATGTATTGCAAGATAAATAAATGTAGAACCAGATATTGATGAAGCAGTGCTACATAGCATTTCTGCCATTAGAACTCTTTTTAATGGGTTATTATTTTTTATAATTTTTTTTATATCAAAAATTTTTGGAAAATAAGTTCCTTTAGAACCTTTATTGTCAGGAATAATAACAAGACTTATTAGAGCGGTTAGGGGAAAGGCAACTAAGAGAAAATAACCCATCCCAGCAATCATTGTCCTAAAATCATAATCTAATATTTCTAGAATAGCTGGAAAAGCTAATACAGCCATCATTCCAAAAATAGAGCCTATCTCTCTCCAGCCATAAACCTGTGATCTTTCATTATATTTTGAGGTTAAGTCTACTCCCCAGGCTTGTTGCGTAAGGCCAACAAAAGTATATGCTAAATATAAAATAAATAACCAAAAAGCTAAATAAATAGCAGTTTTTTCACCTTCAGACGGGATAAACACATACCAAGAAGCCAACATTAAAATTGGTATACCAATAACTATCCAATGCTTTCTCCTACCCCATTTACTGGGATATCTATCAACTAAGGCCCCCATTAAAGGATCTGTAAAAATATCCCAAAATCGAGCAACCATAAAAATAATACCAACTGTGCCAACACTCAAACCAATCGGTCCTTCATAAAATGGAGGAAGATAGACTGTAAGTGGCAAACCTAAAGCAGCAAGAGGGACAGCTAAAGCTCCATAAGAAATAAGTATTGGTTTAGTAAGTTTATTTATCATTAATTGTTAAAATTTATATAATTAGGAATATTAACCTGGATTTTTTTCAAATTTTATATCTGGATGTTTAATTTCAAGCCAATTGGGTTTGCTATCTGTCCAACAAACCATAGTTGGATCAATATTTGGTTGTTCGTCAAGGACTCCAGTTTTAATTAACATTAAACCAGGCGCACCTTCTGCAGTGCTAAAAATTTGTGAACCACAATTTATACAAAAAGACCTTGTTACACCGGCTTCACATTTATAACTATTCGTTTCACCTTTAATTATAAAATCATCCTCCGGAATGCCAATGATAGACGCAACAGGGCTACCTGTAGCTTTTTGACAATCTGTACAATGACATAATAAAAAAAAGTTTGGTTCTGAGTTATATTTTAAATTAACACTTCCACATAAACAACTACCTGATCCTGACATTTTAATCTCCAACGATTACAAGAACATTACACTAAAAACAAAAAAAGGGAGACATTTTTCAATGTCTCCCTTTAATTTAATTGATGTGGTAATTAATTACGCACGATCAAGAAGATATAGGATAATTCCTACAGAAATTAACCCAACAAGTCCTCCGTCACCTAAACTAGTAATAATACCAGTAAGGTTACCAACGATATCTCCACCTACGAAAGGTACAGCACTACCGAAAATCACTTGTAGCACAACTGCTACAGCAATTAATAAAAGTCCTAGTTGAACAACTTCACGTAAAAAGTTTTTAGCTGAATTAAGCATGTTAATCCTCCTTTTGCATTAATTAGTGGGATCCCTCCGAATCTTCACTTGTGTACGATTCCATATTTTTCTATCAATATTGTCAACCAAACAATCATATTTTTGACAAAATTTTGCCATATTTTAATTTTTAATGCTCAGTAATGGCAGAAAATAGGTGTTTAACTCGTGTGAATAGAATTTGTATGACTTTATACGAATATAATACCAGATGTGGTATTTTTTTAACTTTTCTAAATTATTTAGAAAATATTGTAATAATATTATAAAAAATACATCAAATTGATAATGGTATGATACGAATCACCACTAAAAATTTAGTTTAAAAATAATACCTCGTAAATATTTGTATTTATTGATTTTTATTATAATAAATTATGTCTGGTGCCCACGAAGAGAATTGAACTCTTGGCCTCTCCCTTACCAAGGGAGTGCTCTACCCCTGAGCTACGTGGGCAAAATGAAACATTATTAATTATAATTTTTTACTATAATATCCCTTATATATTAAGAAATTAAACTTATAGAGAATAATTAATGAAAAATAAATCCATAGAACGAAAAGAAAATCTAAATGATGCCTTAAGGAAAAACCTAAAAAGAAGAAAGCAACAAATTAAGAAAAATAAATTAATTGATAAAAAATAAATGGACTCACTAATTATAAATGGCGGAAAAAAACTAATAGGTAATATTCCTATTTCTGGATCTAAAAATGCCTGCCTACCAATGATGATAGCATCATTAATGACAGACGAAAAAATGATTTTAAATAACATACCTATGTTGTCAGATGTGAAGACACTAATATCTATTCTAAAATCTTTAGGTACTAATATTGAGTATAAAAAAGATAACCTTCATCTTCACACAAAAGAAATAATTAATCATAAAGCATCATATGATTTAGTAAAAAAAATGAGGGCTAGTTTTTGGGTTCTTGCTCCTCTTTTAGCAAAGAAAGGATATGCGGAAGTTTCTTTGCCTGGAGGTTGCGCAATTGGAACAAGGCCAATAGATATTTATTTAGAAATACTTAAAGAAATGAATATCAAATATTCAATAAATAATGGCTATATAGTAGCAAAAGCAGAATCCTCCATTAGAGGCATAAACTTCAAACTAGAAAAAAAGTCTGTTGGTTGTACTCATTTTTTTCTTATGCTTGCGTGCTTAGCAACTGGTACATCAAAACTATCTAATGCAGCCTGCGAACCTGAGGTAGTTCAGCTTGGAATGCTATTAAACAAAATGGGCGCTAAAATTAAAGGATTAGGCTCACAGAAAATAATCATTGAGGGTGTTAAAAAGTTAAACGGAATTAATGAAATAGTACCTTCAGACAGAATTGAAGCTGGAACTTTTGCAATAGCAGTTTCTGCAACTGGAGGGAGGATCAAATTAGAAAATACGAATTATGATGAAAATAAAACATTATTCAAAATATTAGAAAAAACTGGATCAAAAATTAGCAAATCAAAAAAATCAATTATTATTGAAAAAATGAATGATGAAATATATCCAGTAAATATTAAGACTAGTCCATATCCTGGATTTCCAACTGATTTACAAGCGCAAATTATGACACTTATGGTAATATCAAATGGTAAATCAGAAATTAAAGAAAATATTTTCGAAAATAGATTTATGCATGTACAAGAACTTGTAAGAATGGGCGCTAATATTAAATTAGATAAAGATAAGGCACTTATAAGAGGTACTAGAAATCTAAATGGAGCAAATGTTATGGCAACAGATTTAAGGGCTTCAGCTTCATTAATAATAGCAGGACTAGTTGCAATAGGTAAAACTACAATTAGTAGGATTTACCATTTAGATAGAGGATTCTATAATTTAGAATGTAAATTAAATAATTGTGGAGCGTCAATAAAAAGGATTAGCGAATAATGAGTGAAGAATTAAAATTAAAAGCTTTTGATGAAGATGGGCTGACTATTATTTCTTCATTATGTCAGGATTCAATAATCAAAGAAAATGAATACGATTATGATGAAAAATCTAAAAGATTTGCTATTTTAATGAATAGATTTTGTTACGAAACAATGGATAAACAAAGAATAAGAACTGCTATTCATTTTGATTATGTTGAAAACTTAAAAACAAAAAATATTAATAAAGATGATAAAGATGAAACTCTTGTTTTATTAGCAATTAAATTTGATGAAATAAAAAAACCAAGTGGGTCAATAACTTTAGAATTTTCTGGAAATAAAGCTATTAATTTATCGGTAGAGAATATAGAAGTATTTCTCACAGATATTGGAGAGCCATGGTTAACTGCTAAAAAACCTAATCATGATAATGAATGATGTTAAATTTATTAAGATATAAAGACGAAAATTTTCATATCCGTGTTACTGAGATTATAAACTCTAGAAAAAACTTTGACGAAGATATAACTAATCAAGTTAACGATATAATTCAGGATATAAAAAATAATGGCGATATAAGCCTTTTTAAATATATGTCTAAGTATGACAATGTAGAATGTACTGCGGAGAATATTTACTATAATGAAGAAGATATTTTATCAGCAAAAAAAAATTGTACACAAGAAAGTATTGAAGCAATCAAACTTGCTAAAAATCGTATTGAGGCATTTCATAAACATCAATTACCCGAAGACTCAATATATGAGGATCAAGAAGAAGTAAGTATAAAGACTAGATGGATTCCACTAGATAGTGCTGGAATTTATATCCCTGGCGGCACTGCTTCATATCCAAGTTCAGTATTAATGGGAGTAATTCCAGCGCAAGTTGCTGGAATTAAAAAAATATCTGCGACAGTTCCTTGTCCAAATAATCAAATTGATCCGCTTGTTTTGGCTACTTTGGATTTATGTGGAATTAAAAAAATATACAAAATTGGAGGTGCTCAAGCAATAGCTGCACTTACATGGGGAACTGAATCTGTCGACAGTGTAGATATAATTATTGGGCCTGGAAATAAATGGGTTGCCGAAGCAAAAAAACAGGCTCTTTCAAATATAAATATTGATATGTTGGCAGGACCTAGCGAAATATTAATTTTAGCAGATAAAAATAATAGAGCTGATTGGATTGCGGCTGATCTTTTATCTCAAGCAGAACACGATATTTCTGCTCAGGCGATTTTAGTAACTGATAGTGAAAGTTTATTAGAAAATGTTATTAATGAATTAGTTAATCAAACAGAAAATCTCGAAAGAAAAGATATAGTTAAAAAAAGTATCGCTGAAAATGGCTATGGTATTCTTGTATCGAATATTAAGGATGCGATTGAGATTATTAATAATATAGCTCCTGAACATTTATCAATACTATGTAAAGAAAATGATCAAATAGAAAAAAAAATCACTAATGCTGGTGTTATATTTTCTGATGAATGGACTCCAGAATCTATGGGTGATTATATTATTGGTCCAAGCCATATTCTGCCAACAAATGGGATGGCTAAAAGACAATCGGGCTTATCAGTTTACAATTTCTTAAGACGCCAATCAACTATCTCAAGTAGTAAAAAAACTATAAATACTCTTGGTCCCTCGGCAATGTTATTAGCAGATTGCGAAGGTCTGGATGCACATGCAAATTCTATAAAAATAAGAATAAAAGATTCTTAAATGTCGGATCAAAATAAGAATTACATTAAGAAAATAAATTTAAATTACGAAGATGGTGAAAGTATAGCCGAATTTATTTATTATGAGAGGCAAGCGGCTATTCATGATCTAATTAATGAAAATTCATTTTCAATAAATGAAGACGACATTGAAGGACCATATGTTATTGATATAAAAATTAGTGATAATGTACTAATTGTAAATATAACTAATGATAATCAGTTATATTCAGAAGATTATAGAGTTCCAATCAATTCATTAAAAAAGACGGTTAAAATCTATCATTCAGCTTGTAATTTATATTTCGACTCAATTAAAAAAGGCTCAATAGATAAAATAGAAGAAATTGAGAAAAATAGAAGAAATATTCATAACGAAGGTGCTGATCAATTGATTAAAATCACTGAGTCACATTTCACTATGGATCACAATACTTCAAGAAGAATGTTTACACTTTTATATTCTTTGTATATTTAAAACCTGAAATTTGACTATAAAAGATTGTTTGATATAAACGATTAAAGGAAAAAAATTGGCTAAAGAAGAATTACTAGAATTTCCAGGTGTTGTAACAGAGTTATTACCTAACGCTACTTTTAAGGTTAAATTAGAAAACGATCATGAAATTATAGCTCATACTGCAGGTAAGATGAGAAAAAATAGAATAAGAGTCCTTGCAGGAGACCAGGTAACAGTGGAAATGACTCCTTATGATTTAACAAAAGGTCGTATCACATATAGACATAAGTAGAGTAACTTATGGAATCCAAAAATTGTCCAATTTGTAAAAAAAATTCCAAAGAAGAATACATTCCTTTTTGCTCAAAACGTTGCTCTCAAATTGATTTAAACAGATGGTTGGGTGAAAAATATCATATTAGCGTTAATGAAGATGATGGCAGTAATAATTAAATTTAGGGTTGTGAAAAAGGTGTCTAAAAGTTTATATTGCATCATTCAATTTTTAAATACGCCCAGGTAGCTCAGTTGGTAGAGCAGAGGACTGAAAATCCTTGTGTCGGTGGTTCAAATCCGCCCCTGGGCACCACTTAAGATAATTATTAAATTCTAATTTAAATCATAGTGTATTAATATTTTTAATTATGGATATTTCTTTTGAATTCTTTCCGCCAAGCTCTGAAAAGGCTGAAATTGTATTATGGGACTCAATAAAGCTACTTGAACCCTTAAATCCTAATTTCGTGTCTGTAACATATGGCGCTGGAGGAACTACACGAGATAGAACACATAATTGTGTAAAAAAGATTATTGACGAAACTAAACTAGAGCCTGCAGCTCATCTAACTTGTGTCAACTCTACTAAAGATGAAATAAAGGAAATAACAGATAGATATAAGAAAATAGGCGTTAAACATATTGTTGCAGTTAGAGGGGACATGCCAAATTTTGACAATTTTAAACCGCACCCTAAAGGTTATAAAACATCTATTGATTTAGTTAAAAATCTTAGTGAACAAAACTTTAATGTAACTGTAAGTGCTTATCCTGAGAAACATCCTGACGCCCTATCATTTGATGAGGATATTGAATTTTTGAAAAGAAAAATTGATGCAGGTGCAACTCAGGCAATTACTCAATTCTGTTTTGATTTTCAAATCATTCTCGCTTATCGAGATCTACTTCAAAAGCATAATATAAACATCCCTATAATACCTGGATTAATGCCAACTACTAATTTTAAAGGTATTCAGAAAATGTCTAAACAGTGTTCGACATCTATACCAAAATGGCTTGAATATAAATATAATGGTTTAGAAGACAGGCTTGATGAAAGAAAAAAAGTTTCTAAAGAAGTTGCGATTGATTTTTGTCAAAAACTTATCAGCAATGACTTTAGAGCAATTCACTTCTATACATTAAACCAGTCTGAGTTAACTCTATCAGTTTGCCAAAGTTTAAATATTAGTGATGAATAATTAAATGAAATGGAATCGTAAAAAAAGAATTGAAGAATTACCAAAGCTTTTAAAAAATAAAATACTCGTTTTGGATGGAGCGATGGGCACTATGATTCAGGCTGAAAAACTTACCGAAGAAGATTACCGAGGTGAAAGATTTAAAGATCATAAGAAAAGTCTATTTGGAAATAATGATATTTTATCCATCACGCAACCCGATTTAATTTCAAATATTCATTTAGCATTTCTAAAATCTGGAAGTTCAGTTATTGAGACAAACTCTTTTTCATCTACAAGTATTTCTCAGGATGATTATTTAATGAGTGATTTAGCTTATGAATTAAACTTGCAAAGCGCAAAAATTGCTAGAAATATTTGTGACGAATATGAAAAACAGTTTCCTAATGAACCAAGATATGTTGCAGGTGCAATTGGGCCAACAAATAAAACCACATCATTATCTCCAGATGTTTCAGATCCTAGTAAAAGAGACATAACATATGATGAACTTTATGAAAGTTACTATGAAGCAGTTAATGGATTAATAGATGGTGGAGTAGATTTAATTTTAGTTGAGACTATTTTTGATACTCTTAACGCGAAGGCTGCAATTAATGCTATTAAAACTTTTTTTGAAGATAAAAATATTGATCTTCCAATAATAATTTCTGGAACAATAACAGATCTTTCTGGAAGAACATTATCAGGTCAAACAATAGAAGCATTTTGGAATTCTATTAGACACGCAAAACCTTTTGCTGTTGGTATTAATTGTGCTTTAGGCGGAAAAGAAATGGCTCCATATGTAGCCGAATTCTCTAAAATTGCCGATACACATATTTGCATCTATCCAAATGCTGGATTACCGAATGAAATGGGGGAATATGATGAATCTCCCTTTGATATGTCTAATATTTTAGAAAATTTTGCAAAAGATGGTTATCTAAATATTGTTGGAGGGTGCTGTGGGTCAACACCGGATCATATAAAACAGATATCTAAACAAGTTGAAAAATATAAACCAAGAAAGTTGCCAAAAATAAAAAATATTATGCGTCTTTCCGGATTAGAACCACTAAACTTAACTAAAGAAATACCTTTTGTGAATGTAGGTGAAAGGACAAATGTTACAGGATCCCTAAAGTTTAAAAAACTAATCCTAGAAGAAGATTATAATTCAGCTATAGAAGTGGCAAGACAGCAAGTTGAAAATGGGGCCCAAATCATTGATGTAAATATGGACGAAGGAATGCTTGAATCAAAAAATGTTATGGAACATTTTCTGAAAATTGCTTCAACAGAACCTGATATAGCTAAGGTACCATTTATGATTGATAGCTCGAATTGGGATGTAATTGAGGCAGGTTTAAAGCATATCCAAGGTAAGGCTATTGTTAATTCTATTTCACTAAAAGAAGGAGAAGAAGAATTTATTAAACAAGCCAGATTATGTAAAAAATATGGAGCAGCTATTATCGTCATGGCATTTGATGAGAAAGGTCAAGCGGACACAGAAGATAGAAAATATGAAATCTGTAAAAGAGCTTTCGATTTGCTTACAAAGAAAATTGAGTTTCCTGAGGAAGACATAATATTTGATCCAAATATTTTTGCTGTTGCAACAGGCATTGAAGAGCATGGAGATTATGGGAAGGCATTCATAAATTCTACAAAAAAAATAAAGAAAGAAATGAGAAATGTTCATGTTTCTGGTGGCGTCTCAAATTTCTCTTTTTCCTTTAGAGGCAATGATACGATAAGAGAAGCAATGCATTCCGTTTTCTTGTTTCACGCAATAAAAAATGGCTTAGATATGGGAATAGTTAATTCAGGTCAATTATCAATTTATGAAGATATTGATAAGGACCTAAAAAAATCCATTGAAGATGTTCTTTTTAATAGAGATAAAAATGCTACAGAAAAACTCATCCAATTAGCTGAGAAATATAAAGATACAAAAAATGAAATTGAAGAAAAAGAAGTAAAATGGAGAAATGAGAATATACCTGAAAGATTAAAGTATTCCTTAGTAAAAGGTATAAGTGAATTTATTGTGAAAGATACAGAAGAAGCAAGAATAGAATTTGGAAACCCTATAAAAGTAATTGAGGGTCCATTAATGGATGGCATGAATCATATTGGGGATTTGTTTGGCTCTGGACAAATGTTCCTTCCACAGGTCGTTAAATCAGCAAGAGTTATGAAAGAGGCTGTTGCTTATTTAGAGCCTTTTATGGAAAAAGAAAAAAATAAGACTAAAATGCATTCTGGCAAAATACTTCTTGCTACAGTTAAAGGCGATGTTCATGATATTGGTAAAAATATTGTTGGTGTCATTTTACAATGCAATAATTATGAGGTTATTGATCTTGGAGTTATGGTTCCAGGCGAAGAGATTTTAAAGAAAGCTATAGAACATAAAGTAGATATGATTGGTTTATCTGGATTAATTACGCCTAGTCTAGATGAGATGTGTTCCGTGGCAAAAGAAATGGAAAAAAACAATTTTCAAATACCTCTATTAATCGGTGGGGCAACTACAAGCAAAGTTCATACCGCAGTGAAAATTTCTGAAAATTATCTAAAAGGACAAACCTTTTATGTATCAAATGCAAGCAAGGCTGTTGGTGTAGTTAGTAATCTATTATCTAAAGATAAAAAAAGTGAGTTCACAAAAAATACACATGATGAATATTTGAAGATAAGGAAAAACCATAAAAGTGGTCAAAATAAATCCAGAAGGTTAAGCATATCTGAAGCTAGAAAAAATAAATATAGCGCTAATTATGAGGACTACATTCCAAAAAAACCTTCATTTATAGGTAATAAAGTTTTTACAAATTATAATTTAGAAGAATTAAGAAAATATATTGATTGGACGCCGTTTTTCCGATCCTGGGATCTTCATGGAAGTTATCCAAATATTTTAAAGGATCAAACTGTTGGCTCAACAGCTCAGAATCTATATAAAGACGCAAATAATTTATTAGATGAAATTATTAATAATAATTTATTATGTGCTAAGGGCGTAATTGGATTTTGGCCTGCAAATAGCGATAAGGATGATATTATCTTATTTAATAATGATAAAAGAAATTCAAAGCTAGCGGTTTTTCATACAATTAGGCAGCAAGCTTCACATTCTACAGATAGACCAAATTATGCTTTGGCTGATTTTATTGCGCCGTTATTAAAAAACAAAAAAATCAAAGATTACATTGGAGGCTTTGCGCTAACATGTGGGCATGGAGAAAATGAATTATCAGAAAAATTTAAAAGGGATTCTGATGACTATAACTCAATTATGACAAAAGCTTTAGCAGACCGATTAGCTGAAGCATTTGCTGAAAGAATGCATGAAAGAGTTAGGAAAGAATTCTGGGGTTATTCACCAAAGGAAAATTTGAACAATGATGCCTTAATTAAAGAAAAATACAGTGGAATACGTCCTGCGCATGGTTATCCAGCCCAACCTGATCATACCGAAAAAGGCAAATTATTTGAGATACTAGAGGTTGCAAAAAATATTGATGTATCCTTAACTGAGAGCTTTTCAATGTTACCTGGGGCTTCAATTTCTGGATTATATTTTAGCAATCCAGAAAGTAATTATTTTGGAGTTGGTAAAATTAGTAAAGATCAGGTTAAAGATTATGCTAAAAGAAAATCAATGACTTTGTTGGAATGTGAAAAATGGTTAATGCCAATTCTAAATTACAAGTAAATAATAATTTATTAAAAATAATACTTATATTAACTTTTGTAGTCTTTTTAAATTCCTGCGGCTCTCCTACAACAGTGATTACAAGAGGAGATACGTCAGTAATTGATAAAGAGAGAATAATAATGCAAGGCATTGCTTTGGATACTTATTATAAACGTTTCGAGAAACTAAATAACTTAACCTATCCTCTATTAACAAAATCAACTGAATTTTGTGGAAGTCGAATAAAATATGATATTGGTTTAAAGACAATTTCACTTAATCAAATTGATAAAAGATTTCGTAAAGCTGCAAAAGAGAAATTAATGATAACAGAAAGTCAAAAAGTTCTCTTCACTATCGATGGCTCTCCTAGCGCAAAAGCCGGTATAAGGTCTGGTGATATTATTTCAGAAGTAAGCACTCTCAATGAGAAATGGGAAAATGATGATATTTTTGAAAATAATGAAAAAAAGAATTATTCTAAAGAGATATTAGAAGTTTCCGTAATACGTAAGAACAAAACAACGGAAGATATTCAACAAGAAGAATTATTAGAGTTTGAAATTATGCCTAAAAAAATCTGTAATTATGGAGTTGTTCTTGCGCAAAACGATTCTCTCAATGCTTATGCTGATGGTAATAATCTGTATTTAACAACTGGTATGCTAAGATTTGTTGACGAAGATCGGGAATTACAATTTATCTTAGCCCATGAACTTGCCCATAATATTGAGGGACATATAGACAAAAAGGTAAATAATTCTATTTTAGGAACAATAATTGATATAGCAGCTGCGGGAGCAGGTATTGATACACGAGGTAGTTTTGGTGCTATGGGAGCTCAAATGTATTCACAAGATTTTGAAAGAGAAGCAGATTATGTTGGTTTGTATATTTTAGCTAAATCAAATATAGATTCCTCAAATATTGAAAATTTTTGGAGAAAACTTGCAGCAGAAAACCCTAGTTCAACTATCAACTATAATTCAACACATCCTACATCATCTGAAAGGTGGGCCAACATAAGAGCTGCACAAAAAGAAATTCAATATAAAATTGATAATAACCTTCAACTTTTACCTGAAAGAATAGAAAAAGATTAATGCTCAATTCAATTAAATATTGTTTCAATACAGAAGATTTTAGAAAACTTGCAAAAAGAAAGATTCCCTTTCCTGTATTTCATTATATTGATGGTGCAGCAGATGATGAAGTTACCTTAAAAAGAAATACACAAGCATTTGAAGAAGTTGATCTAGTTCCAAATGTTTTAAGAGGAGTTGAAAATATTGATATTAGTACAGAACTTATGGGTAAAAAGATAAGTACTCCATTATTCTTCTCTCCAACAGCTCTTCAAAGATTATTCCATCATCAAGGAGAAATTGCTGTTGGAAAAGCTGCTGAACATTTTAATACTTTTTTTGGAATATCATCTTTAGCTACTGCGAGCATAGAAGATGTTGGTAAAAAATTTTCCTGCCCAAAAATATTTCAAATGTATATCCATAAAGATAAAGGCCTTAACGATAGCATGATAGAAAAATGCAAGATGAATAATTTTGATGCATTAGCGATAACTTTAGATACTGTTGTTGGTGGAAATAGAGAGAGAGATCTTCGAACAGGTTTTACATCGCCACCGAAATTAGATTTTAATAGCTTCTTAAGTTATGCTTTTCATCCCGAATGGACCTTAAATTATTTATTTAGAAAAAAATTTGAATTACCTCAGCTCCAAGATTTTGTAAGTGAAGGTACTAATATTAATATTTCTGTTGGGGATTATTTCTCAACGATGCTTGATCAAAGCATTACTTGGAAAGATATTGAAAAAATAAAAAACCAATGGGACGGTCACCTTTGTTTAAAGGGCATTATGTCAGTTGAGGATGCAAAAAAATGTATTGATGTTGGCGCAACAGCAATAATGGTTTCAAATCATGGCGGAAGACAATTAGATGGATCAAGGGCTCCCTTTGATCAACTTGCAGAAATAGTTGATGCCGTAGGAGATAAAATAGATGTTATTTGTGATGGAGGAATAAGAAGAGGTAGTCATGTCCTAAAAGCCCTCTCCCTAGGCGCTAAAGCATGTTCAGGTGGACGGTACTACTTATATGCACTTGCAGCTGGGGGCTATAAAGGGACTTTTAGAGCTTTTCAACTTATGCAAGAAGAAATTATTCGTAATATGAAACTCATGGGATGTAATTCTCTTGAAGATTTAAATAAAGATAACTTAAGATTTAGATAATCTTTATATTTTAAAGGAATTAGTTTAAGAAAAAAAAATGGTTTTAATAATAAATGTCCTTACTTATTTAATCGGCTTATCCTGGTTAGTTTTTGGTGTACTGGGAATAATTGATCCAGAATTATTTACAGAAAGCGCATGGGCAGCTCTACATGTTCAAATAACCGGTCAATTTGGTATGAGCGATATCCGCTCGTTTGGAGGTCTTCTTACCACACTTGGACTCGGGATAATCTATGCTACGCATAACTCATTAGGTAAGAAAAGTTGGTTTTCAGCTTTCGCCTTACTAATGTTAGGATTAGCCATTGGAAGATCAATAAGCCTTTATTTGGACGGTTTAGATCAAACTTTAATAATATTTGCGGTAATTGAGTACTCTTATGCGTTGATACTTTTTATAAGATCAAGAATCTAATCTTTAAGAAAACTTATTACGTCCTTCCAAGCCTGATAATCCTCTAAAAAGAAACCATGCCCACCCTCATAAAATTTTTTGACTGAATTTGGAATTTGCTCGTCTAAAATATCAATATTATCTTTTGGCGCAATACCGTCATACAGACCACCCATAATTAAAGTTGGGCATTTGATATTATTTAGGAAATCTATAACATTATGATCTTTTCTGGCTCCAAGTTGTAAAAACTTACCCTTATTTTCTTTTGATTCTGGACTTCTTAGATAATTTTTTATCTGGTCAGATAAAATTGTATATTGCTTGGAATTATTATTTATATAATCTGTATTAATTCTCAAATCTGAAATAGAGATAAACTTTCTTACATATTCTTGATCATCGATAATTTCCTCTAACTCATGTAAAGGAAAAGAATGATATTTTTCTCCTCCAGGAGAAGTACACATCAATACTAGTCTTTCGACTATGCCAGGATAATTAATTGCCAAATGTTGGGCTACCATTCCTCCAAAACTTACACCAATTACATAAACTCTTTTAAGATTAAGTTTTTCTATAAAGTTAAATGCATCATCAGCATAATCTTTCATACTATATGGACCTACTGGAATTTCACTTTGTCCAAGACCTCTTTGGTCATAAGAAATTAAATGAAAGTTATTCTTTAAATCATTATCAAAAACACTCGGTGATTTCCTTAAGTCTCCACCTGTTCCTGAAATGTATAGAACTGCGTCACCTTGGCCAGCAGACTCATAGTAAATTTTTATATTTTTAGTATTTATAAAAGGCAATAATTAGTTCTCAATGAAGGGAGTCAATATATCTTTTGTAACAAGATCATTCTTGATATTTTCTCTTCCAACCCAATCATCCACTGTTTGATGATAGTAATATATTCTTCTTTCTTGATAATTTAATGGCATTTTTTCAAAAACCCCAGAATCATGAGACTTTTGCATTGGTTCTAAATTTTTAAAATCTTCTTCCATTATTGAATAAAAAGAGGTTTCCTGATCAATCCAATATTGTGGTTTCTCCTTACCTTCCCATTTAGGGCCTAATTGTAAATATTCAATTTCAGTTTCACGAAGACTTTTCGGCCAAAAAAGTATTGCAACATAACCAGAAGTATCTGTAGGAGTAATAAAATTAGGAAACATTGCATAAGCAACATTTGTTTCAGCATGAATACTGTCGCATGTTTCGATAAATGGAACAAAATCTTGTCCTTCAGCACCTAACATTCCTCCATCGAGATTTATTCTTTTTGGAGTAACCATTCTTGAATGACCATTTTTTAATAAGCCGGCTGCCATACCATTTCCATCTAGCAAAATATTAACTGTATCTTTATGAATAGTTGGCGAATGATAAACTTCCATAAAGGCATCAAGACAAGTTTTCCAGTTAGCTTTTACAAGAGTGCTATTTTTCCAAATTGTTGTTAATTCTGAGCTTTTAAAACAATCCATCTCTGAAGCTACTGGTTCTAAGAATTCCATAAGGCTACCAGGGTTATTATCTTGAAGTGATATAAAAACCCATCCATCCCATGTATCACAATGAACTTGCTTTAACCCTCTGCAAGAAAGATCTAATTCTAAAAAGTCTCTTTCATCAGGAACTCTTAATAAAGATCCATCAAGATCATAAGCCCAGCTATGATATTGGCATTTAAGTAACTTTGTTGAACCCTGTTTTTCTCTAACAACTGGAGCACCTCTATGAGAACATGTATTGTAAAAAGCCCTAATACTTTTATCCTTCTGTCTGACAATCAAAATATCTCTTTGCAATTTATCAAATATTTTAAAATCTCCAGGATTAGGAATCTCATCCTCTCTAAAGATCATTAGCCAAGATTTTAAGAAAATATTTTTAAATTCAAGGTCAAAAAACTCTTGATCAGTATATCTTTTACCTGAAATATCAGGAATCTTAGGAAAACCATCTGGATATGAGTTTCGTTTGTACTCATATTCAATTTGTTTTCTTACTTCATTGATTTTTTTTGTTTTCATGCAAGTAAATATAGAAAAACTACATAATTTGTAAATATAATTAACTTAAAATTAGTTATTTCTTTGTTTAATCGCTTCCAAATTAGATTCATGCTTATCGCGATTAATTTTATAAAGACTAAAAAAGTACACGGATATTAAATAAAATAAAATATAGATAGGTAAAAAAAGAAAGACAACATTTATTAATATATTGTCATCTACTTCGCTTGGCTTAGCGCCCTCGGGTAAGCCTGCAATTGAAGTTACTAACCCTGCTAAAAATATACCAACACCTGATATTGCTTTTCCAGAAAAACCTACTGTAGCAAAAAATAGACCTTCTGATCTTCTTTTAGTTGCTAACTCAGAATCTTCTACAATATCAGCTATCATGGACGATACTAATATTGTTGATGCTACTGCTGTCATAACCTCAAGAAAAAAATAACCGCACATGATCCAAAGCAAATCGTAAGAACCAAATTCAGGCATATAACCATAAATTCTCAATAAATAAGGAAAGGGAGAAAAAAATATTGCTATAAGAGAAGAGTAAATTGCGCCCCTTCTCTTACCAATTCTTTTTGATAAGTATGTTGATAATGCAACTGCTCCTAAAATACCTGGGATAACTCCGACAACACCAGCAATACCTATTTGTGTAGATGAAAAACCCCAAAAATAAGTATTAAAATATATATTTAATGCTGCTGAAAATCCTGCAGCCATACCTGAAAAAATTCCACCTACAAAAAGAACTACAAAAGAGGTATTCAATAATGTATGTCGCAATTCTTTTTTTATATCATCAAAATTTTCGTTCTTAACTGGCTCTTCTAAATCTGGAATAATCTTATGTAAGCCTGTTGAAGATAAAAGCATTGAGCCAAATATTAACCAAGCCCCTACAACACCATACATTTGATGGCCGGCAGGGTTTAATTGTCCATCGGGATAGGCAATTGTTGGTGTAAGAAATACAAAGTAATTGAGTAAGGACATTGCGTTACCGCCCATCCAACCAAAGAAGTAACGAATAGACATTAATTTTGTCCTTTCATCATATCCCCTGGTTATCTCAGGCCCTAAACTTTGATTTGGAATCTCAAAAAGGGTTGTGCTTGTTCTCACAAAAATAGTCATTACTAGGAGATATATAAATAAATTTATATCTTCAGAAAAAGAAGGTGGATTCCATAACAAATAAAAACTTAAAGGTACAGGAAGAAGAGCTGCGTACATATAAGGATGCCTTCTTCCGAATTTTGAACGCGTATGATCTGATGCATAACCTATTAACAAATCAGAAACAGCATCTATTATAAGCGCAATAGCAATGGCTAAAGATGCCATCCACCCAGGTAAACCGAGAACAATATTATAATAAAATAAAAGGAACCATCCAAAGGCGTTATTCTTGATGCCAAAAGCAACAGATCCTAATCCATATAACATAAAATTTTTGTTACTTTGCATTACGCTTTCTTAATTTTTAATTGTTCTTTTTTGCTGTTTCTGCAGATACTTTTAATTCCTCTGCAATATTAATTGCTTCCTCTGGAGAAAAATCCATTGGAATCTCGATCTTATCTGAAGATACAAATATTCTAACCATACCTTTATTAGTTGGACCAATTTGTATATCTGCAACAATATCACTTTCTTTATTAATTCCAGAATTTTTCATATCAAACCTTAATTTTTATTATCCTCTAATTTTGCTACCGCAGCGGCCACTGAAACATCTATTTCATGGCTCCTAGGGTTTCTTCTTAGAGTTAAACCGCCATTAACTTGAAGATTTTGACCAGATAAAAAACACTCATCACTGCACAAAAAGACTGCAGCCGCAGCAACATCTTCAGATGTTCCAATTCTTCCAAGCGGATACTCTTTTTTAAATGCATCTTCAAGGCCAGGAGCCGCCATAGCATCGGATGTCATTGGTGTTGCTGTTAAACCTGGTGAAATGGAGTTTGCTCTAATACCTTTTTCACCAAACTCATTTGCAATGGTTCTTATAACATGATCGATTCCAGCTTTCGTTCCCATATATGCAGCATGATTATCAAGCATAATGGTTGCTGTGGCAGAAGAAATTTGAATAATACTACCTCCATCTTTCATTGCTGGGATACATGATTGAAAGAATTGATAAGGACCTTTAAATTGAAGATTCATAATTTTTACTAAATCTTCTTCTGTGCTTTCTAAAAAGGGTGATAAATACCCCCAGCCAGTGGCTTGAATTCCTATATCAAGTTTTCCATGAAGATCGATAACTTTGGAAATCATGGCATCAATATCTTCTTTTTTTGTTATGTCGCAAATAGCATAATCTCCGCCTAATTCGCTTGATATTTCATTTAATGAATCTTCTTTTCTACCAGCTACAACAATCTTAGCGCCTTCTTGAGCAAACCTTCTAGCCATTACCTGACCCATATTATCTTTTCCAGCCGCACCTAAGATTAGTGAAACTTTACCATTTAATTTTCCAGACATTCTATTCCCCTATAATTAATCAAAAATTAAAATTATTTCCTATCAGGAAGATGTAGAAATAATACTACAATTCCTGCAATAACACATAGAACCACATTTATAGAAAAAGCCAAAGAATAATTACCGTAGGTATCGTATAACCAACCTGATAATGGTGCAGCCGTTATTTGCATTGGTACCATAAATGGCCCTACTAAACCTCTAGCCTTGCCAAAGTTAGCATTACCAAAGGCTATAGCAAAAGTTGAGTTCATAAGTGGGATGGTACCACCTAGGCCTAAGCCCATTACCATTACGGCCAGTAAAAGCATAATTAAATTTGTAGCAAAAATTAAAATACCGATCCCAAGACCATGGAAAAATAGAGATATTAATATTGTTCTTCTTGCACCTAAATTATCTAACAATCTTCCAAAAACTATTTTACCCATAGCTGCATGAAAAGCTGCCACAGAATAGATCCAAGATGCCTGCAAAGGACTATAACCCAGATCTTGTGAAAAAATAGGTATATGAGTATAAACACCAAGATTTGCACTCAATTGAAGAGTAAAAATTATTGTTAAAATCCAGAAAATACTGTTTGAAAGAATATCCTTAAAAGACAAAACATTGGCACTAGAAATTTTATCTGCTAACAAATCTCCCTCTACGCCATCAGGAAACTGTCCTATATCTTCTGGTTTATCAATAAAAAATTTATATGCAGAGATAGAACATACAATTAGGACAAATGAACCAAAAACAAGATAAGCGCCCCGCCATGTAAAGTTTGAGATTAAAAAAACAGCAATTGGAGGAATAATTACTCCAGAGAATGATAATCCAATTGATGCATATCCTAACGCAGTACCAATCTTTTCATTAAACCAATTTGCAATCAATTTTGAAGTGCTAAGGTTACCAAAGATAACCATACCTAATGCAATCACAACGCCATATACGAGTAAAAATTGAAAAAATGTTTGTGTAATTGAGAGCAAAATAAAACCCAGTCCGAATATCAATGCTCCAATAGTTAAAACTTTCTTTATTGGAAACTTATCAAGGATATAACCTAAAAGTGGAGAATAAATGCCAGCTGCTAAAATAGTTATAGATACCGTTAAAGAAACTAGAAATCTACTTGCTGAAAATTCTTCCTGAATAAAACCAAAAAATACGGCATAAGCATAAAAAGCAAGGCCTGCTGAGAAGAAATCAACAAGATTTGCACCTGCAATCATTCGCCAACCATAAAATTTTTGTTTCAATGTTTCAGTGGACATAAGTTATTCTTTAAGTGAAATTTAGAATAGAAATTTAATAACCTATTAGAAAGTACTTTTTTATATTAATGTTATCTTGTTACTACTAAAAGAAGGAAAGTAAAATGCCTGAACTAAAAATAGATCCACACAAAAGTTGGTTGCCTTTAAGAGAAAAAGCGAGTGAGATTGAAAATATAAATCATAAAAAACTACTAAATGAAGTAGCAAATCATATGGAAGCAGAAATCAAAGGACAATTAGAGCCTTTAATGAATACACTTACTGCAGAACCTGTTTATCATTTTTGGAGAGTAAGTGATGTGAATATGATTCTTAATGGTTATAAGGAAGTCTCTGGTTTTTATAGCAATATGTTCCAAAATGGTGGTGAACAATTTGAGGTTGTCACAAAACGAATTATTGTTAATGATGATGGCGTTATTACCGAGGGTAAGGTTAAGCAAGTTTACACAAAAGATAATTTAAAACTCATGGGATTAACAAAAGATAATTTCGCAGAAATTGATAATAGTGATTTGTGGTTAAGTAATACACAATTAATTACAGTATGGCCATCTGATCCAGATTTAAAATTGGTTGGTGAGGATATTTATTTTGGTGAGAATCCGATGGAAACTTTAAAACCAATCAATGAAAATGAAATACCAGATTATTATAAAATAAATTAGCTTTGTGTTTTATAGGTCCATACTGAAACTGGTATACTGAGTAAATACAATATTCCTATTATATTTATTGCTATCCATAAGAAGTTTATCAGTGACAGGTAAATGAGAAAAAAGAATAGTGAAAAATATATATAATTTTTTCTACTTATTTTTATTTTAAATTGCTTTGAAGAAAATGTTGGTATGTTACTTACTAACAAAATACCAATAATTAAAATATAAATACTTAAAAATATTTCATTTTCTTTAGCCCAATTAAAGCCTAAAAAACTTTGTACGAGAGGTAAAATCAAAAGACCACATCCTGCTGGCGTTGGAACACCACTGAAAAAACTTGATATATCTTGAGCGTTATCTTTATTTAAATTAAAAACAGCTAGCCTTATACATGAAAACACAACAAACAAAAGCAAAGCTATTGAACCTATTACTTCATTCTGACTGATAAGACTCATATAAATGAGAATACATGGAGCTACTGCGAAAGATAGGAAATCTGATAAAGAATCAAGTTCCGCGCCTAACTCTGATTCACTTTTCAGGACTCTAGAAAAAAAACCATCCAAAGCATCACAAGCCGAGGCCAAAAGAAGACATATAACACTTACTTCAAAATTATAATCTAAAGAAAATCTTATAGAACTTAAGCCAAATGAGAGACCTGCAAGAGTTATAAAATTTGGTATTTGTGATTTAAAGTCTATTTTTTTTATTTTTCTCATAACCTATCTTTCGGCAATAATTGTTTTACCAGCAGCAACAATATCATTTTGATGTACTTTGATTTGATAATTTAATGGTAAATATATATCTACTCTAGAACCAAAGCGAATAAGCCCAATCCTCTCTCCCTTTGTCATAATATCTTTTTCCGAAATAAAACTTAATATTCTTCTAGCTATTAAACCCGCGATTTGGACAACAATTATCTTTTCATCATTATTTTTAATAATTATTGAATTTCTCTCATTATGTTCACTTGCTTTATCAAGGCTTGCATTGAAGAATTTTCCATTTTTATAAATAATTTTCTCAATCTCTCCGTTAACAGGACTTCTATTTACGTGCACATTGAAAACATTCATAAAGATACTTACTTTATTCATTTTCTGATTAATACCTGTTTCTATTGGTGCAGTGTCTTCTCCAATAAAACAGATTTTACCATCTGCGGCACTTAATAACTGATTATCCTGAGAGTCAAAATATCTTTCAGGGTCACGAAAAAACCAGAGAGTAAATATTGAAAGAAAGAGAGAAATTAAGAATATAATTTTCGTTATAAAAAAACTAAAAAGAGAAATTAGGATAAAGATGATAAAAAACTTCCATCCTTCACGATGTATACCTAAGTACTTCTTGTTCATTGACGAAATCTATATTTTTTAACCTAAATAGTAAATAATATGTTTAAGACTGAAATTAAAAGAAAACTTCATAGTTATTAGTTATTATGATATGAAATTTTTATGTGCAGCCGTAGCTCAGTCGGTTAGAGCGCCTGATTGTGGATCAGGAGGTCCCTAGTTCGAATCTAGGCGGCTGTACCATCCTAAAAGTAAAGATCGAAACCAAAAAAAGAGGCTAGAAAAGATTATAGTGCTAGCAAGTAATCTAAAATCATAAGGAATAGCTAGTATATATACCGCGCTTAAAGGTAATGCCTGTATACCAGAAATCCATACAGCTAAATTAACTAGAATATGCCATATACCAACACTGATTAGTCCTGAAATGATCATATTTTTATAATTGTAATTCTTAAATAGAGATGAAATTACACTTGCAAATATAATACACAAATATACAACTGGCATTGCAGAATATAATCCAAGAAATGGATCAGTAACTATCAAAATACTAACAGGTAAAAACATCTGAATATATTTGTTATCCGTCATAAAGGGCATAAATACTGCACAGGCTAGTATTGGCGTGAAATTAGCTGGAAAGCCTATAAAACGAGCTACAATAAGACAAAGAAGTAAAAGCCAACATGATTTTAAAGTTTCTATTATATAAGTCATACTAATCTCATTTTATAACAAATTAGTTCAAACCTCTATCTTCTAAAAGAGCAGAAATATCAGGATCGTCTCCCTTAAATGATCTATAAAGTTCCATAGGGTCTTCTGTGCCACCTTTTTCTAAAATAAACTCTCTATATTTATTAGCTAATTCTTCGTTAAATACATCTCCTGAGTCTTTAAAAGCAGCAAACGCATCAGAGTCAAGTACGGCAGCCCAGATATAACTATAATAACCTGCAGAATATGAATGTGTGAATATATGCTGGAAATATGTTGTCCTATAACGAGATACTATTTCGTCGATTAAACCAATCTTTTTTAAAGATTTTTCTTCAAAAGAATTTGTGTCCTGTAATTCAGTTGTTGTAAGAGTATGCCAATCCATATCTAAAAATGAAGCAGCAAGATATTCTGTATTTGCAAAACCTTGATTGAACTTACTTGCGTTTTGCATTTTTTCAATTAGCTCATCGCTGATAACTTCACCAGTTTCATAGTGCTTAGCATATGACTTAAGTAATTCTGGCTCGCTTGCCCAGTGCTCAAGAACCTGAGAAGGGAACTCAACAAAGTCTCTCGATACAGCTGTTCCTGACAAACTTTTGTAATTTGTATTTGTTAATAAACCATGAAGCCCATGGCCAAACTCATGAAAAAGTGTTGTTACATGTTCAAAACTTAAAAGGGATGGCTTGTCTTTAGATGGTGGTGGAAAATTACAAACATTAACTATAATTGGTCTTTCTTTTCCATCAAAATTTGATTGGCTTTTAAATGAACTCATCCAAGCTCCGCCTCTTTTACTCGAACGCGTATAATAATCGCCAATGTAAAGTCCTACATGAGAACCATCTTTATCTTTTACTTCCCAAACTCGTGCATCTGAATGATAGAGATCAAGATCAAACTTTTCTTCGAAGGTTAGTCCAAATAATTTATTTGATGTTTTGAAGATTCCATCAATTGTGTTGTCTAAAGTAAAATATTCTTTAATTTCTTCTTCATCTAAGTCGTATTTATCTTTTCGAACCTTTTCCGCATAATGCCACCAATCCCAAGAAGCAATCTCAAAATTATTACCCTCTTCATTTGCAAGGATTTGCATCTCCTTTAATTCATTTTTTGCTCTTTTAAGAGCAGGTGCCCATAGTTGATTGAGCAACCCATAAACTGCCTCAGGGGTTTTTGCCATTGTATTATCAAGCACATAATGTGCGTGAGATTCAAAACCTAAAATATTAGCTTTTTCAACTCTGAGAGAGGCAATTTTTGATGTAATTTCCTTATTATCATACTGGTTATTATTATCCCCTCTTTGAATATATCCTTTATATAATTTTTCTCGTAAGTCACGACGTGTTGAGTATGTAAGAAAAGGATACATACTGCTTCTTTGCACTGTGAAAACATATTTATCCTTATATTTATCATCTTTATTTTTACTAAATTTATTCTCTGCTTCAAGTTTAGCTAAATCAACAATATCACTAGGAAGACCTACGAGATCAGCTTGATCTAGTATTATTTCAAAATCATTTGTTTCAGCTAAAAGATTTTGTGAAAATTGAACTGAAAGTTTTGTGATATCCTG
>CACLQD010000004.1:17500-50476 GCA_902609025.1 uncultured PS1 clade bacterium | reverse complement strand
AAAGTATGATTATTCAACCATGGCAGATAATTTTCCTTATTATTGCTGTGCCAGGAATAGTTTTAGGTTTGTTTATGTTTACGCTGAAAGATCCTAAGAGAAAAGAAGGATTAACTGATGAAAAAGAAGAAAACGAGAGTATTAAAGAGGTTTTTTCCTATGTCATTAAGAATATTGGCGCTTATATGCCTCTTTTAATAGGATCAGCATTTATTATTGTTCTTCTTTATGGAGTACAATCTTGGGTCCCTACATTCTTACATAGAATTCACGGGTGGGAGCATACTAGAATTGGAGACCAATACGGTCTTGTAGCATTATTTGCAGGATCTTTAGGTGTCATATCCGGGCCAATATGTGAAAGGTATTTGACTAAATTAAATTTCAATCCACCTATTATAATTTTATGTATCATTACTGCAATAGCCCTAACAATCGTTGGTCCTATAACTTTTTTAAGTTTAAATTCTGATATTGTTTTAATAGGAATATTCATAACAAGTTTCTTCATTACTCTTCCCTTAGCTTTATTTGCCACATCACTACAAAATATAACACCTAATCAATATAGAGGTGTCGTTTCTGGTTTATATGTCTTTACGGTAAATATTACAGGTTATGGATTAGGACCAATGGCAGTAGCATTTTTTACTGATAAAGTATTTAAGAGTGAAATGGCAATCGATCTTTCAATGGCAGCAATGTTTCTTATCTGTGGTCCAATTTCATTCCTTATTTTTTATTTTGGAAGAAAGCCTTTTGCTAGAGCTTTAGCCGTAAAAAGTTCTTAAAAATATTTAATTTTCATTTCTTGTATAAGCATTTTCTAATAGAATAATTTTATAATTTTCTAAGGAGTAAAATGATGGCAAAAAGTGATCTTGATGAAGAAAAGTTGATGGAATTAACTGGCAAGGTTTTTGAAAATGTTTCAGCTGCAGGAAGTTTATTAGTTGCATATATTGGAGACCAAGCTGGAGTATATTCTGCCCTAGATGAAAATGGACCATGTTCTGCCGAAGCTCTTGCATCGAAAACAAATCTTGATGAAAGATATTTATTGGAGTGGTTATCGGCTAACGCTGCAATGGGTTACATTACTTATCACGAGGATAGCAATGAATTCAGTTTAACCCCTGAGCAAGCTGCTATTTTTGCTCATGAGGGTGAGCCCACATGTATGCAAGGACTTTTCCAAGGTATTGTTGCTCAATATGCTACTCATGATGTTGCTTTAGATGTTTTTAAAACTGGAAGAGGCAGGCCTTGGGAAGAGCATCACGAATGCTGTTTCTGTGGTACTGACAGATTCTTTAGACCTATTTATGTAACTAATCTTTTAGAAAATTGGATACCATCTCTTGATGGAGTAAAAGAAAAACTTGAAGCCGGAGCAACTGTTGCTGATATAGGTTGTGGACTAGGTTCTTCATCAATCCTTATGGCAAAAACTTTTCCTAAATCTAAAATATATGGATATGATTTCCATGAACCTTCAATTATCAAAGCAAGAGAAAAAGCAGAGATAGAAGGTGTCACTAATATAGAATTTGCCGTTTCTGATGCGAAAAATATACCTGAAAAAGGTTACGATTTTGCATGCATATTTGATGCTTTACACGATATGGGTGATCCTGTTGGAGTATCAAAGGCTATTTTAAATACTCTAAATGATGATGGCACTTTTATGCTTGTAGAACCATTTGCAAATGATGAATTGAAGGATAATCTAAATTCACAATCTGGGCTTTACTATTCTTTTTCAACTTTAATATGTGTTCCTACTTCAAGAGCGCAAGAAGTTGGTTTACAACTTGGTGCTCAAGCTGGTGAAAAGAGATTACGCTCAGTTCTCAATGAGGCAGGTTTTGAAAATATTGAAAGACGGTGTCTTGATATTGAATCAAATATTGTTCTGGAAGCTAAAGCTTAATTTAAGATAGCTCTCTAGCAATCTCCGAAGCAAAGTAAGTTAATACACAATCAGCCCCAGCTCTTTTGAATGATAAAAGTGATTCTTTGATGACATCATTGCTTAGTAGTCCAGAATCAACAGCATTTTTAAGCATTGAATATTCACCACTTACTTGATAGGCAAAAGTTGGAACTTTAAACTCATCTTTAATGGCCTTAATAACATCGAGGTATGGCATTCCAGGCTTAACCATAACAATGTCAGCTCCTTCTCGAATATCTAAAGCAACCTCATGTAAAGCCTCATTAATATTAGCAACTGGCATCTGATATGTGTCTTTAGTTTTGTCACCAAAAAATTTTGCTGACTCTACCGCATCTTTAAAAGGACCATAAAACTTTGAACTAAACTTTGCCGAATATGCAAGTATGAGCGTATCGATAAAATCATTTTGCTCTAATGCATCTCTAATTATCTTAATTCTTCCATCCATCATATCTGAAGGAGCAATTATATCTGTTCCTGCCTTAGCTAAGACAACTGCCTGTTCTCTTAGAACAGGAAGAGTTAAATCATTGTCTACATCACCTGTCTTATCCAATAATCCATCATGACCATGATCAGTGTAAGGATCTAATGCTACATCTGCTATAATTATTAAATCAGGATAGCTTTTCTTTATTGAAGATATGGCGTGGCAAATAAAGTTATCTTCAAGCGTAGCTTGAGAACCAGTTTCATCCTTTTTTTCTTCATTAATTACCGGAAAAACTGCAATAGATTTTATACCCAGATCGACAATTTTACCAACTTCATCATTTAAGATATCAAGACCTAGTCTATTTATTCCTGGCATGGTTTTAATTTCCTCGGTGCCAGATAAATCTTCTTTTATGAATATTGGTTGTATTAGATCTGTTCTAGATAAATTTGTTTCAGCTAGCATTTCTCTAAGTCCAGAATTTTTTCTAATTCTTCTCATTCTTGTTTCTGGAAATGTTCTCTCTATTTTCATCGTTTAATCTATTTATTAATTAAGGGTAGTTTTAGTGGTGGAGCCAGACGGGATCGAACCGACGACCTCCTGCTTGCAAAGCAGGCGCTCTCCCAACTGAGCTATGGCCCCACAAATGAATAAGCCTTTATAAATTAACAAAGCTATGATCTCAATAAAAAATTAACCTCTCAAAAAGACTGGGGAGCCGCTTTGAGAGTCTTCGATTGAAAATTTATAACCTTCCTCAGAAAAGGATGTTATATCCTTTTCTTTATTTATTCGATTTTTTATTAACCATGAAGCCATATATCCTCTAGCTTTCTTTGCATAAAAACTAATAATTTTATATTTTCCATCTTTACCTTTATCTTTAAAGATAGGCGCAACAACCTTTATATCTTTTGATAATGACTGAATTGAGTCATAATATTCATTAGATGCTAAGTTGATTAAAGTATTAGACTTCATTTTATTCAATTCTTTTTCAATTTCTTTTGAGATATTTTTTCCCCAAAAGTCATATAAATCTGAACCTCTTTCTGTTTTTAGCTTTGTCCCCATTTCCAATCTATATGGTTCGATGACATCTAAAGGTTTTAGAATACCATATAGACCAGATAAAATTCTTAAATGTTTTTGTGCAAAGTCAGTGTCTTTTTTCGAAAAGCTTTCTATATCTAAACCTTGATAAACATCCCCTTTAAAAACATAAATTGATTGCCTTGAATTATTAGAAGGTTTTTTTTGTGCTTTCCATTTTTGATATCTATCAACATTGAGTGTTGTTAGCTTGTCACTTAGCTTCATTAATTTAGATATTTCATTTGGCCTTTTCTTTTTTAGCTCATCAATCAAATCCTTTGATTCTTGAAGAAACACAGGCGATGAATAATCATCAATATTATTTGCTGATGAGTAATCTAGAGTTTTAGCTGGTGAAAGAACAATTATCATTTAAAATCCTATTTTCAGTTTAATATATAGCGAGAATAATATGTTTAAAAGGCTTTCTAGTAAATTCAAATTTTAGGGCTTTTTAACGCATATGTTGCAATTATAAACCACTATATGTCGTCATTCTCAATATTTTTTAACTATATATTGATTATCGATAATTTTACGAAATTAAGAGTTGATATTAGATACTTTATATATGAGAATCAGGTACTACTAAGATTATATTATTAAAAGCAATTAAACACTTTGTGGGGAGGTTACACTATGCTTTCGATTAGATATTTAACTATTTTTTCTTTCATATTAACAATGGGAATTACTTCTTCAATTAATGCCCAAGATGCTGAGTCTGTTTCAGACGGCCGTCTTGGTATTGAAGAAATTATTGTTACAGGTACTAAGAGAGATATTTCTCAACAAGATGTTCCAATAGCTGTATCAACAATTACTGAACAACAGCTAGAAAATACATTTAGAAATGATGTATTTGCACTAGGACAGCTTGCACCTAATGTAACATTAACTCCTCAAAATGGCTTTAATGCTATTGCAGGTGGTATGCGTGGTACAGGATTTATTTCTATTCTTGTTACTAAAGACCCGTCTGTTGGTATTGTCGTTGATGATTTTGCTTTTAACCATGTTCAAGCTCAAGCAATTGAGATGTTTGATATGGAGCAAGTTGAGATTTATCGTGGTCCTCAAGGAACACTTTTTGGTAAAAACACAACTGGTGGCGCGATCGCTTTCACTACTAAGAAACCCGTTCTTGGTGAAACAACCTTTGATGTTGAGGCCACTTATGGTCAATATGCTTCAAATGATGCGTCAATTGAAAAAATAAATGCAGCAATTAATTTCCCAATTGGAGATACTTTAGCTGTTCGTATATCCGTTATTCAAGATGAAGAAGAAGGTTATTGGACAAATAGCAAACCATCTGGAAGTATTGTTTCATTTGGTGGCCCAGGGTCAACAGCTTTATATTCAGAAGGCGGTCAAATTAATGATGTGGGTACTACTAAAAATGCTGATGGCACTTATACATCAGTAGGTAATGGTGGTAAAATAGGTGGTAAAGATGTTCTTGCTGCTAAATTTAAAGTGCTTTATCAGCCTAATGATTTCTATAGAGCAGATTTCACTTATGAATTACTTGATGATCAAGGTGATGCTCCTGCTACAGCCAACGATACACCTGGCGGCGGCGCAGAAGCTTATTTATTTCCAAATTTAGGTTTCCCTGGCTATAGGGATGGACCTTATCCAGGCAACCCTTTCATAACTGGTGAATCTCAAACATGTAACACATTTACTTGTGTTGGTAGAGGTCACGAAATCGAAGTTGAAGGTGTTTATCTTACTCAAACATTTAATTTTGAAAATTTCACTCTTAAATCTATAACAGGTCAAAGAGATCAAGATGAAATATTAAATAGTACATATACTGGTGAGTCTTTTACATCACTTTATGATGCTGCAAGAAATACAAGAAGAGAGCAATTCCAACAAGAATTCAGAGTAACTACTGAATTTGATGGGCCTTTCAATTTTGTTGCCGGCGCTGCTTATTATACTGATGATGTTGAGTTTCTTGTTTATGGTAATTTAGGTTTTGTTGATCTAATTTCACCTACTGGTACTTCAGGAGCATTACAGTTTGCAAATGTTGCTGAAATTCAGGCTTCTGGTCAGGATAGAACAAGTAAAGCTGTTTATATTGATGCAAGTTATGACATTAGTGACCAATTGAAATTAACAGTTGGAGCTAGACACACAGAAGATGAAAAAGATTTCTATAGACGTCAATTTGCACCTGATGGCGCAAGCTTTGCTTTAATCTTTACACCTGATCAATATTTAGGTCCTTGGACAAATCCTTTGAACAAAGAAGACTTTGGTGTTGCTATCGATGATAGTAAGGATTTTGAAGCTGATACATGGAGAATTGTTCTTGATTATGCAATGAATGAAAACACTTTAATATACGGAAGTATTGCAACAGGTTATGTTGCAGGTGGTTTCACAGAAACTTGTGGATCAACATTTACATGTAAACCTTATAATGATGAAGAAAATACTAATATCGAAATTGGTGTTAAAGCTGATCTTATGGAAGGTAGATTAAGATTGAATGCTGCTGTGTTTCAAACAGAGTATGAAAGTCTTCAAAGAGATTCAGTAAAAGTTCGTCTAGTTGGTGATACACAATTCCAGGAAACTGCTGCTGTTAACGAAGGTGAATCAACAGCAACTGGTTTTGAAATTGAAGCTACTTACGTTCCAACAGATAACCTACGTTTTGATGGTTTCTTAGGTATACTAGATCATGAATATGATGAATATGCTCCTGGTTTAGATGCTGGTACATTAATAGCTGGAGCACCTTCTGGTGTTACAATTAATCCTGATCTTTCAAGTCTTAATGTTCCATTTTCTCCAGAATTAACTGCTGGTTTATCTGTAACATACTTCCAGGATTTAGCTTCAGGTGGTTCACTTATATATAATTTAGGTTTCCATCATCGTGATGAATTTGAATTAAGCCCACTACCTGCAAATGCAGCCGGAGGCACTAACGATAATCCAGTAATAATACAAAAGCGTAATACACAAGCTGAAGAAAGAACGCTTGTTAATGGTTTTGTGACTTGGGAAGTTAATGAAAATATGGCACTTACACTTTGGGGTAAAAACCTTACTGATGAAACATTCAGAGTATCTGCTAACCCAGTTGCTACACTTTGGAACTTTGCAAGATATGGAGCTCCAAGATCTATTGGTGTTAGAGCTAAATTTAATTATTAAAAATAATTATTAGTTAAATGAAAAAACCCCAGTTTAAGCTGGGGTTTTTTTTATGGAATTCCAGCTCCTGGAATATCAACTTGAAACGATTCTATTCTACCTTCTTTCTTCTTTATACAGGATTGCATATCCGATCCTCCTGATGTGCAAACAAATAATGTTTTTCTATCTTTTCCACCTAAAACACAAGCATAGGCATTTGTTTGAACACCTATTTTATCAAGTATGATGCCGCCTTCTTTTATTCGAAGGACTTCATTTGTGCTTGGAGAGGCCATCCAAATGGCATTTTCTTCATCAAGACATATTCCATCAGGAACTGGCCTATAGTCTTTCTCTATATTAGCTAAATCAGCCCATACTCTTCTGTTTGATAATGATCCATCATCATTAATATCAAAAGCAGTTAATTTTGCAGCGTAAGTTTCACCTATTATTAAAGTTTTGTTGTTCTCTGTTATGATTGTTCCGTTAGGGAAATAAAGATCATCTGCAGCTACTACAGGTTTCTCATTCGGTCGAACAAGAATGAGATTTGTTGATTTGATGCTTTCATTATTACGACTGTTAAAACCAAAATTCCCAATATATGCATACCCATTCGTATTCACTATCATATCGTTACAATGAAAATTGGCATATTCAGAACAATCAGCATATTCTGTTAATGCATTATCTTTATATGCTAAAACTTTTTGATCAATCATAGAAACAACAAGAAGAGTTCCATCAGGCAACCAACCTAAACCAGATGGCTGGTTAGGTACTCTAAGTATACTATTGCAGTTCCCTAGGGGGTCTGTAGCGTAAACTTGATGTGTAAAAAAATCCGAAAAATATAATTTATCCTTATACCACCTTGGGCCTTCAGGAAAAGTTAATCCATCAACAACAATTGTATTTTCTCTCATCACAGAGAAAATATAGAGCAAATTGTTATTGTTTTAAATTACTGTTTGAATTGTGATTGGGAAATACCGAAGAATTTTGAAAGCTTTTCAATAAATAAAAATATAGCTATTGAAGTCATTTCTCTCTCATATTGGATTCTATCAACTTTTTTTCTAAGTTCTGGTTCCTTAAAATCTATTATATCTTTATTTAAATTCATTTTTCTTTCCTAAATTTTTTGGGTAACCTCACCTTGAAGGGTTGGGAGGGGGAAGGATGGTAAGATTACCCAATACCGTTTGCCTTTCAGCTAAATTTTGTTAAATCAGTTAAATCAATATTGACTGATTATTGAAACTATATAAAAACAGGTTGTATTGCTATTAGTACTGAAACAAATAAGAACACTAGTAGTATGTTTTTAAGTATTGACATTTTTTCTCCTATAAAACTATGTCAGTGAATTAATGTTGACTTATATATAGTGATCTCCTATATATTTATCAAATGAATTATAAAAATGTAGAGTATTTACAAAATGAATTTTAATAATCTTGATTTAAATCTGCTTGTTGTCTTTGATTCAGTCTTTGATGAGGGCTCAATAACAAAAGCTTCTGAGAAACTTAATTTATCCCAATCTGCTGTAAGTAACGCTCTTAATAGATTGCGTTACACAATGAAGGATGATCTTTTTTTTCGATCAGGCGATCGTATGCAACCAACGCCTGCAGCCTTAGAATTTGTTGGTCCTATAAAAAAGGCTCTCGAATTAATTGATGGAACATTAACACGTGAAGGTTTTAATCCAGCAGAGTCTGAAAAAAGTTTTGTTTTTTGTACACCTGATGTTGCTGCATCTAAAGTTGCCGCAAGGGTAGTTCAAACACTTCAAAAAGAAGCACCAAAAATAAAAATCACAAATATTGCTTTGCAAAATGGCGTTTTAGAAAGATTAAAAAATCATGATATTGATTTTATACTTGCTGCCGATCCACACATGGTGCAGGAAATGGACTCACCTGTTGGTCAAAGATTTGATGAATATTTTGATAGTTTTGAAGTTTATCGTGATACCTATCGATGCGTTGCAAGGAAAGGCCATCCATTAATTAAAAATAATAAGATAAGTTTTGAAAACTTTTTAGCTGCAGACCATGTATTTATTAGTATAGATGGTATCAGTAATAGCCCTGTAGATGTGACATTAGCGAAAATGGGAAGAAAACGAAATAAAATGGTATCAGTGAATTATTATCAATCTGCCATTGAGATAGTTCGCGAGACAGATTGTATTATATCATTATCAAGTAATGTTAGTGCTCTAGTAAATAACAAAGATGAATTTGATGTAGTTTCTCTACCATTTAAATCAGATGAATTTTCAGTCAAAATGATATGGAATAAAAGATCTACTGATGATCCAGCAAATGCTTGGATGCGCGGTGTTCTCTTTGGCGTTAAAGACGACGTTTTCCTCTAAAATTTTCAATATTTTTTAACTAATAATTATTTTATTTTGTCTCAAATTTCATGACATAATAGTTCTGTCGAACTAAAGTAAAATTAGTATAGGGAGTGAATTTTGAAAAAAGAAACATATAATGTTGTTCAATGGTCAAGTGGCAATGTTGGTAAAGCTTCAATCATTGGTATTAATAATAGAAAAGATTTAAATCTTTCAGGTTTAATAGTTTCTGATGAAAACAAAATCGGAATGGATGTTGGAACCATTATTGGCATTGAAGAATTAGGGGTAAAAGCTACAAATAATATAGATGAATTTTTAAATGCAGATTTAGATATCGATTGTATTAATTATACTCCTTTAGCCTCGTTTAGAGTTAATGAGGATCCAGATCTTGATAAAAACAATATTATTAAAATTTTAAAAAGTGGAGTTAATGTAGTTACTACAGTTGGTTTTCTTTTTCCTAAGGCATTTGGAGAAGATTATTTAAATGAAATTGAAGAAGCATGTAAAGAGGGTGGAGTAAGCTTGCATGGAACAGGATATAACCCTGGCTGGCTTGCTGAGTTGGTCCCCCTTACAATGACTGGGATGTCTCAGGAAATTAAAAAAATAATTGTAAGTGAGAGTTCAGAATTTTCTTATTATCCTTCAAAAGAGATCGTTATTGATGGGATGCTTATGGGCAAGACTATGGAAGAATATGAAGTTGAGGCTGAACGCTATGAGGCGTGGTTATCTGGTTTATTTAAAGAAGCCATTTACCTTATTGCTGAAGGAATAGGTGTGGAAGTTTTAGATGTTGAGGAAGATTTAAAGCTGGTTACTGCTGATAAGGATTTTGAAATTGCTGCAGGTAAAATTGCTAAAGGAACTATTGCTGCACAAAGACGTAAATGGACAGGAAATTGTTCTAATGATGTTACAATTATTCAAGAAGCAATTTATAGAGCGAGCGAAGACTCAGCACCTGAATGGAATGATCCTGTAGGTGTTACTGTAGAAGTTGAGGGAGTGCCAAAAATGAAAGTCTCTTTCAGTCATGACTGGAATGATGATCCTCTTATTTCAACAGCTATGCATGGGGTAAATGCGATACCTTATGTCTGTGATGCTGAGCCAGGTTTTGTTTCTTTTCTTGATCTTCCTCTGATATCTTTAAAAGTAGGTTCATGATGAAAATGAGTAAGGGAGTCTAAACATGGATGAAAATTTTTGGTTTATTCCAATAGGTCTTGGTTTTTTATGGTTAGGATTGCAAATTTTTTGGGTTTCAGGATTACCAAGACAGCTCAAGTCTGGAGAAACTGCAACTGCTGAAAAAGGCTCACAAAAAGCCTTCATGCTTTTTTGGTTCGATCAATATGCATGGATAGGTATTAGCTTATCAGTCATTGGTATTATATTTGTTATTTATGGAGCGTTATAATGGCATCGATCACTTTATTATATGCTGGAATATTAATCTTACTATCCGTTCTATTGGCAAACCAGGTCCTTTATGTTCGTTTAAGAGGAGATAAAGAGCCAGAATGGAGAGATAATACAGTTCAAAGGGTTCAATCTAATTTTGTCGAAAATGTACCACTTTCTTTATTCCTCCTTTTTCTTATAGAGATATCAGGTGTTCATCCACATATTGTTCATACAATGGGAGGTCTACTTGTTATCTTTAGGGTATTACATGCATGGGGAATGAGCAGAAGTCCTGGAGCTAATTATCCTCGTTTAATAGGTGCTCAAGGTACATTTCTTTTAATGAGTATTATGGGGTTTACCGCTATTGTGATTGGTGTTTCAAATCTTTGAGAAATTAAATAAACTAATTGTAGAATGGCTTCAAAAACCAATTAAAGAGTACGAAAATAGAAGTCCATTTAATTTACGAGATCTTGAGTCAGTTATGCAACCCGGTGACATTTTATTGGTTGATGGAAATCAGAGGGTTTCTTCTGCAATAAAATATCTTACTCAATCAACATGGTCGCATGCAGCTTTTTATCTAGGTAAAAATAATAAATTTTCTCAAAAGTTTGGTACGGATGCTATTTTAATTGAATCAGATTTAAAAGATGGAGTTATAACAGTTCCTTTATCAAAATATGAAAAATTTAACACTAGAATTTGTAGACCAGCTGGTTTATCTGATCTTGAAAAAGAAAAGGTAATTGAATTCATGATTGACTCTATTGGTCTTGATTATGATAGAAAAAATATTATTGATTTAATGAGATATTTACTTCCACAACCACCTGTTCCAATTCGATTTAGAAGAAGAATGCTTGCTCTCGGATCTGGAACACCTTCAAAAGTAATTTGCTCCACATTAATTGCAAAAGCATTCCAATCTATTAGTTATCCAATATTGCCAGTTATCCAAAAGGAAAAAAAGTTAAAAGAAGTTTCCTATAGAGGAGTTAAACACAGTCAGTATATTGAAAAAGAATACTACCATATTCGACATTATTCATTGTTTGTACCCAGAGACTTTGACTTGTCTCCTTTTTTTTCAACAATTAAGCCAACAATTGAAAAGGGTTTTAATTATAAAGAATTACCAATAAGAGGATTTGAATAAATATATTTTTACTTCAAATCTTTGGGCGTTATAAAATCTATTAATTCATTTTGATTAGTATATAAGTTTTCCCAATTACCATCTTTAATTTTTATAACAGCAAGAGCTGCTGTGGGATATTTGTGATTTATCTTTTCAAATTTAGGATCGATAGAGCTTTTTTTGACTAATGACAACGCTAATTGATGAATCCCAGGGTTATGACCAACACATAGTATATTTTTTTTATTAATTGAATTTTGATAGATAATATTTATCATTTCATCAGAAGTAGCTAAGTATAATTTATCAAAATAGTAAGTTTTAATTTTAGGTAATATGTTAATCAAATAATTAGATGTATTTATTGTTCTGATAGCATTTGAACAAAATAAACTCATATTAGTATAATTTTTTGCCAATAATTCAGCTATTTCTTTTCCATCTAATTTTCCTTTTTCAGTTAAATCACGATTAATATCTTTTATACCTATGCTCGCTTCCGCATGCCTCCATAATATCAAATGAGAATCCATATAATAATTTTATACAAAAATTGTATTTTAGTAAAAAAAGTATTTGTTTTTCTAACAAAACTTGTTATGTGATTCACATAAAAAAAAACAAATTTTTTTGTTAGAGGTACGAAATGTTGGGAATGAATTATAAATATTTAATCTCTACTTTTATATTTTTATTGATAATATCCTCATCAATTCAAGCAAATCAGGAAATATACGGACGATTAGATATAGCAATTTCTAATATCAATAAAGGTAAGCAGAGTTCAAAATCAGAAATAAAATCTCATGCATCAAGAATTGGATTTAAAGGATCAGAAATTTTTGATAATGGTTTATCAGCTATTTTTCAATATGAATTACAAAATGACCCTATTGATTGGGATCCTGCATTTAAGCAAAGAAATAGTTTTGTAGGATTAAAGGGAGCTTTTGGAAAATTTATTGTAGGAATGCATGATACACCAGTAAAACAGTCTCAAGCTAAAATTGATTTATTTAATGATACATCCGGAGACATCAAAAATATTTTATGGGGTGAAAACAGGAGTCAAAAAATTGTTCAATGGACAACACCCTCGCTAAGAGGATTTAAAGTTAATCTAATGACTATATTGGAAGATAGTAATGAGGGTTTTTCATTCTCGATAAATTGGTCAGGTAAATTTATAATTAATGATACAAATTTTTCATTAGCATTTGATCAAGATGTCCCTCAAAAAGGATATTACTTTAATACAACTAGAATTACTGCATCAATTCCTATTAGTAATCCAGTTTTGATTGGATTCATATGGCAGGAATCAAAAGATAGCACAGGTAGATATGATGATGATGGTTATATTGTTTCATTAAAATTAGATTTTATAAAAGAACTACCTTTGAAGTTTATGTATGGAGAGTCAGATATGATTAGATCTGGAGGAGAGCTTTTGGGTATTGGATTTGATTATAAAATAGCTAAACCAGTTAAGCTTTATGTAAATTATGTAGAAAAAAATTATGATAATATAGAAAAAAGTACAGAAGAAATAATGTTTGGTATGCAATATAAGTTTAATTTTGGCTTATTTTAACAAGTTATAATGTTTTTGGTTCAGTTCTGGAGTTAAGGATGAAAAAAAGTTTAAAAAAAGTTCTGTTTGTATCTTTATTAATATCTCCCTTCATTTTACCACAAGAGGGTTATGCAAATGATCAGATCCGCATCGTAGGTTCTTCAACTGTTTTTCCTTTTTCAACAGCTGTCGCTGAAGAATTTGGCAGATCAACCAAATTTAAAACGCCTATAGTTGAATCAACTGGATCTGGAGGCGGTATGAAGCTTTTTTGCTCAGGCATTGGTTTTGAATATCCCGATATAACTAATGCTTCAAGAAGGATAAAGCAGAATGAATACAATACATGTTCTGAAAATGGGATTAGGATTATAGAAGTTAAAGTTGGTTATGATGGAATTGTCCTAGCTAATTCAAAAAAAGGTACTTTGTATAATTTGACAACTCGAGATATTTATCTTGCCTTAGCAAAAGAAATACCAGTTAATGATAATGATTTAACTTTAATAGATAATCCAAATAAGACTTGGAAAGATGTTAATGCAGAGTTACCAAATATAAAAATAGAGGTTCTTGGGCCACCACCGACTTCAGGCACAAGAGATGCTTTTGTCGAACTAGCAATGGATAGTGGAGCAAAATCTTTTACTGCTTTAAAAGACCTAAGGAGTAGCTCTAAAGAAGGCAAAGGTGAGTTTAAAAGAATTGCAAGAACTATAAGAGAGGACGGCTCATATATTGAAGCTGGAGAAAATGATAATTTAATTGTTCAAAAGCTTGAAGCTAATCCAAATGCTATAGGAATATTTGGGTATAGTTTTCTTGAACAGAACTCTGATAAATTGCAAGGTTCCAATGTTAATGGAGTTGAACCAGAATTCGAAAAAATACTTTCTGGAGATTATGTAATTTCTAGATCTCTATACTTTTATATTAAAAAGAATCATATAAGGATTAAACCTTCATTATTAAATTTTGCGAAAGAATTTACAAGTGAGGGCGCTATGGGGTTTGATGGATATCTTGCAGACAAGGGCTTAATTCCTTTGTCTGAAAATGAGTATGAAGAAGTAAAAATAAATACTATAAACCTAGTTGAGCTTGAACTTTAATTCTCTTTGAATTAAGAGGTTAGATATTAATATAGATATAATCATAAGTTTAACTGTAATTACTTTAATTGGATTACTATCATTTCTATTTTTTAGGAATCGCGCACAATCTCTTCTTATTCAGGGTAAGCCCCTAAGATCAATGCCAAACTATCATGGTCTATTTGTAATTTTATCTAGTTTATTGCCTTGTATCATATTTCTTATTGTATTCATTTCTATTGATGGCTTTATTAAGGGAGTGATTATTCAGAATCACCTACCAAATTCACTAATTTTGTTAGGGCGGGAGGAAGTAGATTTCTCAGTAAGTATTCTTAGAAATAACATTCATAATTTGCAATCGATCCTATCTTTGGAGATTTTATCGACCGATTCAGCAAATTCATTATATAATTATTATTTCTTTTATAGAGCTGGATTTTTAACCTTAATAATCTGTATAACTACTTTCTTGGCGTATCTTGCTGGTAAAAAGCTTAATGTTAGATTTGATGCCAGAAGAAATGTAGAAAAAATATTAAAGTTTATTTTCTTTGTTTTTTCCATAGTTGCTGTTTTGACTACTTTTGGAATTATTTTATCTTTAATTTTTGAAACAGTTAGATTTTTTTCGCAAGTTAGTTTTAGTGAATTTCTATTTGGAATTCATTGGTCTCCACAAACAGCTATTAGAGAGGGTCAAGTTGGGTCATCTGGAAGTTTTGGAGCCATCCCAATATTTACAGGAACTCTTTTAATAACTGCCATATCTATGTTAATAGCTGTTCCTTTAGGTTTATACTCAGCTATTTATTTATCTCAATATGCTAGACCTAAAGTAAGAAATTATTTTAAGCCAATTCTTGAAATACTGGCTGGAATTCCGACTGTGGTATATGGTTTTTTTGCTGCATTATCCGTTGGTCCTTTTATTAGGTCTACAGGAGAAAGTCTCGGCCTTACAGTTTCAACAGAATCTGCATTAGCTGCTGGTTTGGTTATGGGTATCATGATTATCCCTTATGTATCGTCATTATCAGATGATGTTATGACCGCAGTGCCTGAAAGTTTGAGAGACGGCTCTTTAGCTTTAGGCGCTACTAAGTCTGAAACTATAAGAAAAGTAATATTTCCTGCTGCTTTACCAGGAATTGTTGGAGCAATATTGCTTGCAATATCAAGAGCTATAGGGGAAACAATGATTGTAGTTATGGCGGCTGGATTGGCAGCAAATTTAACTGCAAATCCTCTTTCTGCTGTGACTACCGTTACAGTTCAAATTGTTACTCTATTAGTTGGCGATCAAGAGTTCGATAGCCCTAAGACCCTTGCTGCTTTTGCTCTAGGTTTAGTTTTATTTTTTATAACTTTGGTATTGAATATCTTAGCTATGGTTACGGTTAGAAAATATAGAGAAAGATATGAGTAAAAATATTAATAGTATGATGTTAAAAAGACAATCAGCTGAAAAAAGATTTAGATTTTATGGTCAAGCATCTTTAGCGATAGCTTTGATAATGTTAGTAGTCATTATTTCCTCTATGACTTATCGATCTATTCCAGCATTCACAAACTACGGTTTAAATCTAAGTATTAATTTATCTAAAGAAAATATTGCTCAAGATAATATAAATTATCGTCGTTTAATTAGAGACAATATTTCTTTATTAGATTCTGGTTGTGATGATAGGAAATGCAGAAAAGAGTTTTTGAGATTATTTTCATCTGGTGCTGCATATGAACTAAGAGATACAATTGAGAATGATCCTTCCTTAATTGGAAAAGATTTTAGTAAGTTTATCCTTTTCTCTGATGATGCTGATTTATTTTATAAGTTTGGAATTGATAATAGTTTACCAGAGAGTGAGAGAAGGTTGAATGATAGAGAAATAACTTGGCTTAATGGATTCAAAGAATTGGGCCTAGTTGAAAAAAGATTTTCAACAAACTTATTTACAAATGGTGATAGTCGAGAACCTGAAATTGCAGGAGTCCTAGGAGCTGTTATTGGATCTTTATTAACTATTTTAATAACTTTGATAATTAGTTTTCCTATTGGCGTCCTTTCTGCAATTTATTTAGAGAGCTTTGCTCCAAAAAATAAACTTACTGATTTTATAGAGGTAAATATTAACAATCTCGCGGCAGTTCCTTCAATTGTTTTTGGCCTACTAGGACTTGCCTTATTTATCAATTTTTTTGGTATGCCTCGATCAGCTCCTTTAGTTGGAGGTTGTGTGTTATCTCTTATGACTTTACCAGTCATAATAATAGCTACACGCGCATCTCTTCAATCTGTACCTCCATCAATTAGGGAGGCGGCACTTGCAGTGGGAGCTTCAGAGATGCAGGTTGTATTTCAACATCTGCTTCCAGCTGCTTTACCAGGAATTTTAACAGGTACAATAATAGGTTTAGCAAGAGCTTTCGGTGAATCTGCTCCCTTACTTTTAATAGGAATGGTAGCATTTGTTGTAGATATACCGGGGTCATTTACTGATCCTGCAACGGCTTTGCCCGTTCAAGTATATCTTTGGGCGGATAGTCCAGAAAGAGCTTTTGTAGCAAAAACTAGCGCAGCGACCTTAGTTTTGATATTCTTATTAATAATAATAAATTTAGCTGCAGTAATTTTAAGGAAAAAGTATCAATTAAAATGGTAGATGGCACAGAAAATGATATTAAACCAAATGGAAATTATTCTTCGGATAATAACCTTTTAATAGATTGTAAAAATGTTGATGTTTTTTACGGAGATAAGCAGGCATTATATAATGTTAGTTTAGGAATCAATGAGAAAGAGGTCACATCTTTAATTGGACCATCTGGATGTGGAAAATCTACTTTTTTAAGATGTCTTAATAGAATGAATGATGTAATCGATTCATGCTCAATTTCTGGAAATATAACAATCAACGGTGAAGATATTTATAATCCAAATATAGATGTAGTGGAATTAAGGTCTCGTATAGGAATGGTTTTTCAAAAACCAAATCCATTTCCAAAATCTGTTTTTGACAATGTAGCTTATGGACCAAGACTGCACGGGAAAATTGCTGATAAGGATGAAATGTCTCATAAAGTAGAGGCAAGTCTTGTTAGGGCTGGTTTATGGGATGAAATAAAAGATCGTCTAAACGAACCTGGAACTAGCTTATCAGGAGGTCAGCAACAAAGATTATGTATTGCTAGGGCAATAGCCGTAGATCCTGAGATTATTTTAATGGATGAACCTTGCTCGGCACTTGATCCAATTGCAACAGCTAAGATAGAAGAATTAATTGATGAATTAAAAACAAACTATACAATAGTAATTGTTACTCATTCTATGCAGCAAGCTGCAAGAGTTTCCCAGAGAACCGCTTTTTTTCATTTAGGGAATTTAATTGAGGTAGGTGATACTGAAAATATTTTTAGATCACCTGAAAATGAACAAACAGAAGCCTATGTAACTGGGCGTTATGGTTAGGATAGAATATGACTGAACATATTGTAAGTTCTTATGATGATGACTTAAAAGAGATATCAGATGGTGTGATAAGCATGGGTGGTGAAGTTCTCGGAGCCTTAAATAATATTGAAACTTTATTAAAGAATAACGATCATGAATTGGCACAAAAAATTATAAAAAATGATCTTATAATTAATGATCTTGGTCAATCAGTTGAAAATAAGGTTTTTAATATACTTGCTTCGAGACAACCTATGGCTATTGACCTCAGAATAGTATTTTCGGCAGTTAAAATTTCATTATATTTAGAGAGATGTGGTGATATGTGTAAAGGAATATCTAATCGCGTATTAAAAGGCGACCTTAATGAGGCACAATCACCTGAAACAATTAGCCTCTTAGTTAATATGTGTTCAATGGTCCACTCTAACTTAAGGATTGTTATGGAGGATTATTCTAAAAAAGAGTGTGAAAATTCAGTTAAAGTTTGGAAATCTGATAGCGAAATAGACTCATTATATTCTGAAATATTGATGGACATACTTAACTCCATTAAAACAAACCCTGATGCAACAGATGCCTTAGTTCCCCTATTATTTATTGCTAGATATCTTGAAAGAGTTGGTGATCAAGCAACTAATGTGGCTGAGGAAACTTATTTTGTTGTTACCGGAGAAGATTTAGAAGGTTTAGAAAAAACAGAAGTTGAGAATGAAACAACCTTTTAATCTATAATTTAATATATATTTCTATCTAAAAATTATTAATTTTGGATACAGGCATTCTCTTATTTAAAAGTTTGTTCTTCTTCTTCTTCTTTTCAAGTGGCTGATAAGCTACTCTTGTATGTTCAGCGCAATAAGGAGAGCCATTTTCTTTGCGGTTACCGCAGAATCTGAAATCATCATCTCCAGGTTCGCCAATAGGCCATTTACATACTTTTTCATTTAAGGATAAAATATTAATTGGTTCACCATCAGATGTTACTGCTGGCTCAGGCATAACAAGTGGTTTAACATTGTCATTAATTCTTGATCTTGAGCTTCCAGGGTACGAAGACTCTCCATAATCAATATGTTCTCTATGCCTTAACCTACTTTTTGGTTTTGTAGGACTAGCTCTACCAGCTAAACCTAACCTATGAACCTTACCAATAACGGCATTTCTAGTAACATCACCAAGTTCTCTAGCAATTTGACTAGCACTTAAACCTTCTGCCCATAATTTTTTAAGAATTTCTACTCTATCATCCGTCCAAGCCATTTTTCACCCTTTTTTTAAGTATATATGGTATGCTAAAAATAACTTTGGCACAAGATATAGATTTATATTTTCGTTAAAAATTGTTGTTTTTTTGGAAATACAGCTAATATAGATGTTGATATTCTATTATTATAAAGATTAAATTGAAAAATGGATGAAAATGAAAATTATCATTGGAGGGAGCCAAGAGTTCCCGGAAGTATAAACTGGTATGGTTTATGGACCTTATATAAAAAAGAAGTTTATAGGTTCATTAAAATCTTTTTTCAAACGATTGCAGCTCCAATAGCGACTTCACTTCTTTTTATGGCAATATTCACTATTGCGTTGGGTGATTTGAGACCAGATGTAAATGGCGCACCATTCATTGAGTTTTTAGCTCCAGGTTTAATAATGATGTCTGTTCTTCAACAGGCTTTCGCTCATACTTCCTCATCTTTATTAATATCAAAGATACAAGGAAATATAGTCGATATTCTTTTGCCTCCTTTAGGAGAGATAGAATTAAATACTGCTATCTCATTAGGGGGAGTAACTAGAGGGGTTATAGTTGCCTTAGGTGCAATTATTTGTATGTCCTTTTTTGTAAATTTTAACTTCGAAAATATATGGGCAATATTCTTCTACTTAATTTCTGGTTCACTTATGCTTTCATCAATAGGCATAATAACAGGTATATGGGCAGAGAAATTTGACCATTTAGGGACAATAACAAATTTTATAATTGTACCTTTATCTTTTTTATCGGGAACATTTTATTCAGTTAAAAGAATGCCCGAATTTGCCCTTTATTTAATTGAATATAATCCATTTTTCTATGTCATTGATGGTTTCAGATATGGTTTTGTTGGTAATGCTGATGGCGATTTGATCTTTGGAGCTATCTTCCTGACAATATTGAATCTAATCTTAATCATAATAAGTCACTTCCTTCTTAAAAGCGGTTGGAGGTTGAAGACATAGAAAATAAAGAGTATGAAAGCTAAAAATTTTAGTTTGAGGTACACATGATCGAAAATCTAATGGATACATATAAGAGATACCCAATATCCTTTTCGAAAGGCGAGGGCTCTTGGCTGTATGATAGTGATGGTAGAAAATATTTAGATTTTGCAGCAGGTATTGCCGTTAATGTTTTGGGTCATGGTCATCCAGAAATAAAAAGGGTAATGCATGAGGCTATTGATAATGTTTGGCATGTTTCGAATCTATATCAAATTCCGGAACAGCAAAAATTAGCTAAAAAATTATGCGATATAAGTTTTGCCGATAAAGTATTTTTCTGTAATTCGGGAGCTGAAGCTGTTGAAGGGGCAATTAAAACTTCAAGGAAATATCATTTTGAAAAAGGTGATAAAGATAGAACAGAAATCATTACTTTTAAGAATGCATTCCATGGAAGGACTCTAGCTACTTTAGCAGCTGGAGCAAATCCCAAGCATACCGAAGGGTTTGGACCGCTTCCTTCTGGTTTCGAAAACATAGAGCTATCCGAAAAACAATTGGAAGAAAAGATCTCCAATAAGACAGCTGCAGTGCTTATTGAGCCAATACAAGGTGAGGGGGGAATAAGGCTTACACCGAAAGAAGACTTGCAAATGATTAGAGCTCTAACAAGTAAACATGGCGTATTAATGATTCTTGATCAGGTTCAATGTGGTTTAGGAAGGACTGGGGATTTTTTTTCGCATGAGTGGGCTGGAGTTGAACCAGATATAATCACTCTTGCAAAAGGTTTAGGAGCAGGTTTTCCAATAGGAGCTATATTGGCCTCAACAGATGCATCATCTGGAATGGTCCACGGTTCTCATGGGTCGACTTTTGGCGGCAATCCGTTAGCTTGTTCAGTAGCGCTTAAAGTTCTTGAAATTATTGATGAAGAAAAGATCCTTTCAAATGTTAAGTCATTATCAGAATTTCTATTAGCAGGAATAAATGACATTATAGAAAATCATAAGGATAAAATAATTTCAGTGAGAGGAAGAGGTTTTATGCTTGGTATAAAATGTGAAGTCGAAAATACATTGATAGCCGAAACCGCTCTCAAAAATGGTTTATTATTGGTTCCAGCTGCTGACAATATAATTAGACTGCTACCCCCTTTGAATACTGAGAAAAAAGATATTGAGGAGTTTTTCAACTTACTAAATATCACACTAGAAAATTTACCTAGATAGAAATATAATAAGAAATGACTGAAACAAAAAAAGATTTCATTGATCTTACCCAATTCAATAAGGATGAACTTATTTTCTTAATTGAAGATGGAAGAAACAAAAAGAACATATCATCGAAGAATGGTATGGCATCTGTTGATGAAGATGCATGCGCAAAAGATAAAATACTAGCAACAATTTTTGAAAAACCTTCTACAAGAACAAGGTTTTCATTTGAAACAGCAATGTATCAATTAGGTGGGAAAACTATTTATGCAAATATGTCTGATATGCAATTAGGTAGGGGAGAAACAATTGATGATACTGCAAAAGTCATTTCAAGATATGTTGATATCGCAATGGTAAGAACGAATAAGCATTCGACTTTAGAAAATTTTGCAAAAAATGCATCGATACCTGTAATTAACGGGTTAACCGATAAATCCCATCCCTGCCAAGTTTTAGCTGATTTAATTACAGTCAAAGAGAAGATTGGTGATATCGAAAATAAGAGTTATGTCTGGTTTGGTCCTGCAAATAATATGTTAACAAGTTGGATACATGCCGCACAAATTATTGGTTTTGAATTAAGAATATGTTCACCAAAAGATTATTCAGTAGATAATAATTTGGTAAGTGGTTTTCCAAATATAACTACTGATCTAGATCCTAATGATGCTGCCAAAGATTGTGATTGTATAATTACTGATACTTGGTTCTCTATGGGAGAAGATGATAATGATCAAAAAAGAAAAATTCTTGAGCCATATAAAGTAGATGCTAACAAAATTTCGATGGCATCTTCAGATGCAATTTTTCTTCATTGCTTACCTGCTCATAGAGGAGAAGAAGTTGACGCCGATGTTATTGATGGAGTCAATTCAGTAGTTTGGGATGAAGCAGAAAATAGGGTTCACGCACAAAAAAGCATTATTAGGTGGTGCTTGAGTTAAGTTCTATTTCCAAAAAGAACGACTAAAAATAACAAGAAAAGTTAAAAATTCTAATCTCCCAGCCAGCATGCCAAAAGATAAAACCCACTTTGAAAATTCTGGTATCTCTTCGAAGCTGTAAGCTGGTCCAATTAAATTTCCAAGCCCTGGCCCAACATTTGATATCGATGTAGCAGCTGCAGATACTGATGTTAAAATATCTAGACCAGATAATGAGAGAAGAAATGAAATAATTACGAAAGTTACGAAGAATATAAATAAAAATGTCATAACAGACTCAACGATCTCTAAAGTTAAGTTTTCACCATTATATTTATGATTTGTCACACGATTTGGACTTATTAATTTATTCATAACCTGTCCAGAATTTTTTAATATGACCTGTAGTCTGAAAACCTTTAATCCGCAAGTAGTTGAACCTGCACAGCCTCCAATAAATGTAATAGCAAGAAACACGATAATTGCTGGAGTTCCCCATTGATCATATGATGTTGAAGTGTATCCAGTGCCAGTTAGAATTGATGTAACATTAAAAATAATTTGTCTAAGAGGAATCTGTAATTCAAAATTATTTTGAACCAACAAAAAAACCGCGATTAAAATGATTGCTAAGAATAAAGTTTTAAAGAAACCTGTTACTTGCTCATCTTTAATCAACGCTAAAGGCTTACCTCTAAGTGTTTTGAGATAAAGAACAAATGGAAGGCTAGAGAGAATCATAAAAAGAATACAAACATATTCTATTGAGAAATTATTATAACCCCCTATTGATTGAGAATTAGATGAGAAGCCACCCGTAGCAATAGTTGTCATTGCATGGTTTGCAGAGTCGAAAAAAGATAGACCGCAGACCCAATAAAGTGTCGCGCATATTGATGTTAATAAAATATATAAAAAAATTATTTCGGTAGCTAAATTTGCTGTTCTCGGCATTAGTTTTTCTGTCGAGTCAGAGCTTTCCAATTTAAACAACTGCATACCACCGACGCCAAGACTAGGAAGAATAGAAATAGCACTGACAATTATACCAATACCGCCTAACCACTGTAAAAGGCTTCTCCAAACAATTATACCTTCTGAAGTACTTTCAATATCATCAATTATTGTAGAGCCAGTAGTTGTTAATCCTGATACAGACTCAAAAAATGCATTAGTTATACCTGTAACATTCGTTGAAAGAAGAAAAGGAACAGAAGAGAAAATTGATAAAACAATCCAGCTTAAGGTAACAAGAAGAAAAGCACTTTTTGTATTTAATTCACTTTTATTTCCTCTTGATACAAGAAAGAACATTAATCCAACAAAACTAGTGATAATTGAGCTGATAACAAAATTATCCCATCCAGAATTATTATAGATCAAGTCAACTATTGCTGGAACAAACATAGTGGCAGATAATCCTAGGAGAAAAAATCCCAAGACTGATAAAACGGGTCTTATATCAATTGTTGCAATATTCATTATATTATTATTTTAATTATGTTTTATACTCATATACTAAATTAATATAGTTTTTTAGGATCGCTTAAAAGATGGCAGAAAAGAAAATACCAGATTTATTTCCTGATACAAAAGAGACAACTAGTGACTTTGATGGAGCGCCAGGACAAAAAGCTCAGATTTCTGGAGTACTGCCAGGTCAAATGATCCGCTCGATGATTGAGAATGGTGAAATTTGGTCTCAAGGAGAAATAAATGATGAACAAATTCAACCTGCGAGCCTAGATTTAAGATTAGCAGATACAGCATATAGAATTAGGGCAAGTTTTTTACCATCAGGTGGTTCTGTGAATAGAAAATTAAAAGATTTTGCTCTACACAGAATTGATATTACAGATGGTGCCGTTCTTGAAACTGGTTGCGTATATCTTGTTCCATTAATGGAGGCTTTATCCCTTCCAGAAAGAATAATTGCTGTTGCAAATCCTAAAAGTTCTACTGGAAGAATAGATGTTTTTACAAGATTAATATGTGATGGAACTCATGAATTTGACAAAATACCAAATGGTTATAAAGGTCATCTTTGGCTTGAGATTTCACCTCGAACTTTCCCAGTGATAGTCAGAAAAGGTTCACGATTAAGTCAAATGAGATTTAGGCGAGGAAGACCAACAAATTCTGATACTGAGCTTAAGAGATTACACTCAGAAGACAATATTGTTTATGATGGAAAGGTTAATATATCTGAGGGCCTAGCATTATCTGTTGACCTAAAAGGAGAGGCTGCAGAAGACATAGTTGGCTGGAAAGCAAAGAGGCATGCTGGTTTAATAGATATAGATAAAAAGGATGCCTATGATATGGAAAAATATTGGGATCCTGTTTTTGCAACTGAAGGTCAAAGAATTATTCTTGATCCTGGAGAGTTTTATATTTTATCTTCATCTGAATCTATTGCTATTCCTCCAAGTCATGCTGCTGAAATGGTGCCGTTTAAACCATCAGTAGGTGAATTCAGGGTTCATTATGCTGGTTTTTTCGATCCAGGTTTTGGTCACAATTCATCAGAAGGTAAAGGGTCTAAAGCTGTTTTGGAAATTAGGAGTTGGGAAGTACCATTCATCCTTGAGGATTCACAAATTGTTGGAAGATTGATTTATGAAAGGCTTCTAGAACTACCTGAAAGGTCTTATGGATCGTCAATAGGCTCTAACTATCAGAAACAAGGCTTAAAGCTCTCCAAGCACTTCAAGCAGATATAATATTTACTCATTGCTCATATTATAGGTTGATATTTCGACGGCATCTTCAGCATTAGAATATTCTAGGTTTGTATTTATATTTTTACTCTGAAAATTCTTATGGTTTCTTACATATTCTAGATAATCTGTTGATTTACCCCTTTTACCTACTAATGCTTCAATGAGACTCCCAACATTATCTGCAAATACAATTGATTGATTTTTTAATAAACCTCTTTTTTCTATTAGCTGAAGATCTCTTTTGTATAAATCTTTCCAATGATCAATAAAAACAAGATCGAATTCATATCGTAGTGTTGGGATTATTTTTTCTGATGGTCCTTCTATAATAATAACTTTGTTTTTTAGGCCAGAAAATTCGATTATTTCATTTGCGATTTTGGCATAATGTTTACTAATTTCTATGGAAATGACTTTACCTTGTTCCCCAAGAGTCTTCGCCATCAATATGGCTGAATAACCGCAAAAACATCCAAGCTCTAAGATAGTTAGATTTGATCCTAACTTTTTAATTTCATCTGTTAAAATTTTGCCTTTAACATCTCCAACATTCATCAAAAACCTTTTTCTTTTTGCAAATTCATCCATTGTATTTAGCACACTATCGGGATCATTCTTTTTTGCATTATTTAAGACATAGTTTCTAACATCAGAAGCTAAATCTTCTCTTTTTAGAAACAATTCTAGCAGTCTCTCTTTAATCATACGCATTAAAAAGCCGATATTTCTAGGTTTGAAAAAGATCAAGTTCATGACATTCCCTTTTGATTTAATCAGAGTACTTAGTCTTGATTGTATATTTAATTGATGCTGATTCAAGATCATTAATTTCAAAGTTTTTTTCAAGTAACTCTAATAAGCGTAACTTTTCATTAGTGAAGTTTTCTTCAACCATCATAATCTCTACAGATAAAGCATATGCGATATATTTATTTTTTTTATCTAAAGCCTGGTCAATTAATTCTATAATTGTTTCTGGATCATTATCGCCACTTAATAATTCAAAAAACATACTTAATGTTTTTTCTAAGTCCTCACTATTATAGGTTTTGAAGATTGGTAAATTATTGATACAAGTCTGTATAAATTGCATCTCTTTGTTTGATATTTCCCCATCTATTGCAGAAGATAGAGTCATGCTATAAATAAGAGCATCGTTTGGATTTAATAATGTCATGAATAAATCAATAATATCTGTAGCCCAAGAAAGCAAGTCATGGCCTTTCGAAGAGGCAAGAAAAATTTTAAAGCGCCTTGAAAAGTCAGGTTCCAATAGTGCCGTGTTTGAAACTGGTTATGGAGCTTCAGGTTTACCTCATATAGGTACTTTTGGAGAAGTTGCTCGGACATCAATGGTTAGGCATGCTCTTAAGGTATTAGATAAAAGCATCGAAACAAAATTAATATGTTTTTCTGATGACATGGATGCATTACGAAAAATACCAGATAATATTCTAAATTCTGAAATATTATCTGAAAATTTAGAAAAGCCATTATCAGATATTCCTGATCCTTATAATAAATTTTCAAGTTTTGCTGATCATAATAATAATTTATTAAAAGAATTTCTCGATCAATTTGGTTTTGAATATGAATTTGCTAGTGCAACAGATTATTACAAGAATGGTAATTTTGATGAGACATTATCTAAGATCTTAGAAAATTACGAAGCAATTATAAATATCATTTTACCAACGATAGGTGAGGAAAGAAAAAAAACTTATTCACCTTTTCTACCTATTTGTCCGGACACTGGACAGGTACTCCTCGCAAAAGTTTTAGATTACAATACAAAAGAAAAATCAATTTTATATGAGCATCCAAATACGCAGGAAGAAAAAGAAACATCCATCTTAGGTGGTAAATGTAAATTACAATGGAAAGCTGATTGGGCAATGCGTTGGGTTGCATTAGATGTTGATTATGAGATGGCAGGAAAAGACTTAATTGAATCTGTAACTCTTTCAGGAAAAATATGTAAGGCAATTGGAGGTTTTGCTCCAGTTGGTTTCAATTATGAATTATTTTTTGATGAGAAAGGTGAAAAGATATCTAAATCTAAGGGTAACGGTATTTCAATAGATGACTGGCTTAAATTTGCTTCAAAAGAAAGTCTCATTTTATATATGTATCAGAATCCAAGAAGAGCAAAAAAACTAACATTTGATGTTATTCCTAAAGCTGTAGATGAATATCAAAGTTTTTCAGAAAAATATCCTAACCAAGAAGTAAAAGATCAATTAAGTAATCCGGTTTTTCATATTCATGACGGTAATCCAATAATAATTGAAAGTCCGGTTACATTTTCACTGATTTTAAATCTCGTTAGCGCCTCTCAAGCCAGCAGCAAAGAAGTAATCTGGGGTTTTATAAAGGGATATTTTGACGATATTTCTGAAGAGGCCACTCAATATATTGATCAATTAGTTGTTTTCGCATTGGAATATTACAAGGACTTTGTTTTACCTACTAAAAAATATCGTAAACCAGAAAAACAAGAGATTGAATATCTTAAAACTCTTAAAGAAAACCTTCTAGAGATGGAAAATGAAACTGATCCTGAGAAAATTCAAACTATAATTTATGATATTGGAATGAATAGTCATTTTGATTCTTTGAAGGATTGGTTTTCTGCCTTATATGAAATTCTACTTGGACAAACGCAAGGACCAAGATTGGGTTCATTTATTATCCTTTATGGTGTTAAAGAAGTTATTGATCTCATTGATAAGGCTATTGAAGGTAAGCTCTAATTCTTTTATTCAAATTTTTTCACGCCCTCAACCATATTAGTCATTCCTGATCCTCTCTTAAGAGGTTTTTGCTGACTTTCATGATATTTCCATCCCGTGAGCCAAGCTATTTCAAAAGTGGCAACAATTTTTCCATCTTTGGAAAAATTATCGATATAAATTTCATACATTCTATTCAAAACATCTTTTCTTAAGAATGATTTATTCATTCTTAGAAGGGAATTTGTTTCTCCGAGTTTTTTTAAATCCGTTAATAAATTTGAGGGATGTTTATAATAGACAGAATGACGGTCAATATCAGCAACTGGTAAAGAAAAATTTATTTCCTGCATTAATGAAGCCAAAGCTTGTAACTTAGCAAAAGGACTTACTCTTGGGCTCATTCCTCCGCAAATCTCCTCCTCGGCTTTAATAAAAGAATAATTGAGTTCTTGCAGAGTATTTTCACAAAACATAGAGGCTATAAATAAGCCATTTGGTTTTAGACTCCTTAATGTTTGATAAAGAATGCCCGGTACATCATTTGCAAAATGAAGATTAAAGAAACTCATAATTAAATCTAATGATGACTCTTTAAAGGGTATTAATTCTTCATCATAGATAATATTTGTTTTATTACTTTTTCCAAGATTTCCATAAATTACATTTTTTACATTTTTTGAAAACTCTAGTTTTGATCCTCGAAAACCAAACGCAAGAGACTTTTCAAAATTTTCATTAATAAGTGAAACTCTTTCAACAAAATCATTCTGATAGTCTTTGAAAAAGATTTTTTCTTCGAAATTATTTATATTTTCTTTTTCTTGCCTAACTTTTATAAGTTTTCTGTTGTGCATCAAATAACTCTTTTTATTAAGAAATCTTGAATTTAATTACCAATTTACCATATTATAAGCATAGAGAATGAAATGGATATTATAATTTATACCGGACCTATGTGCCCTTATTGTGAGAAAGCGAAGGCTTTACTGCAAAGTAAAAGTTTAGATTATCAAGAGATATATGTTGGTGATAATCCAGATCTCATGATGGAAATGATTGAAAAAGCTAATGGCAAGCGGTCCGTTCCTCAAATTTTTATCAATGATACGCATGTAGGTGGTTATGATGATTTATATGCAATTGATAGAAGTGGTGATCTTGAAAAGCTTTTATCATGATTAAATATTCCCTCATTTGTGACCAAGAACATAATTTTGAAGCTTGGTTTTCTGACTATGATACTTGTGAAAAACAATTAGAAAAATCTTCAGTCGAATGTCCTCTTTGTGGTTCAAAAAAAATTAGCAAATCAATTATGGCTCCGAATATCCCATCTAAATCTAATCAGAGAGCCCCTAAAAGTGATGTTAAGAAAGTTGAAATGGTTATGAATAAGATCAAAAAGCACGTTAAGGAAAATTATGAATATGTTGGTGATAAATTTCCTGATGAAGCTAGAGCGATGCATTATGAAGAAAAAGAACAAAAAGATATATATGGTGAAACAACAGTTGAGGAAGCAAAAGACCTTATAGAGGAAGGCATTAATGTTCAGCCTTTACCATCTTTAAATCCCAAATCTAAGAATTAAGATTTAATAGCAGTACCAAGATAATTTACACTTGTATCTTCGGATAAATACCAACTATCGTATATAGGGTTATATTTCATTCCCATAATATTTGTAATATTCAAACCGCTTGATCTAAAGATTATTTTTAATTCTTCAGGTGTAATAAATTTCTTCCAATTATGGGTACCTTTAGGTAACCAGCCAAGAATATATTCTGCACCAACTATGGCTAAACCAAAGGACAATATATTTCTATTTAGTGTGGCAAAGAAAAGCAGCCCATTCTTTTTCAATAATTTTTCACAAGACTCAATAAATAAATTTAAATCTGCTACATGTTCTATAACTTCCATATTTAATATCACATCAAATTTCTTCTTACCCAATGCAAGTTCTTCAGCAGTTGTAATTTTATAATCAATTTCTAAGTTTTGTTCTTCAGAATGCGTTTTTGCTACATTGATATTTTTATCTACAATATCAATACCTGTAACATTCGCTCCTAATCTTGACATTGGTTCAGATAAAAGACCACCTCCGCAACCAATATCTAAAATATCAAGGTTTGAAAAAGGATTTTCTAAATCGGACTCAATTGAAAAGTGTTCAACCAATTTATCCCTAATAAATTCAATCCTTTTAGGGTTAAATTTATGTAAGGCTTTAAACTTTCCCGTTGGGTCCCACCACTCTTCTGCCATTTTTGAAAATTTTTCTTTTTCTAAAGGATCTATGGTTGTATTCATCTTAATTTCTTCTTCACTTATGCTTGCTCCTATGAGTCCTATACATTATCTATTACTTGTCCAGCTTATATAGAGTAATCTATATAACTAATTTAGGATAAATTTTGAAATAATTTTGGAGATCATGATGTCACGTATCGTTATGAAATTTGGTGGAACATCTGTTGGAAGTATTGATAGAATACAAAATGTCTCAAATATTGTTAAATCAGTATATGATGAGGGACATGAAGTTGTAGTCGTTTTATCTGCTATGGCTGGAGAAACAGACCGCTTAATCAATCTCACAAAGGATATCTCAGATGATTTTAATCCTGAAGAATACGATGTCGTTATTTCTTCTGGAGAGCAAGTAAGTGTTGGTTTGCTTGCAGCAACGCTGAATGAAAATGGGATAGGTGCAAGTTCTTGTCTAGGATGGCAAATTCCTATTTTGACATCTAATGATCATAAATCTGCAAGAATTGAAGCTATAAAATCAGAGCTTATAAATAAGATTCTCAAAGATAAAAAAGTATGTGTTATTCCTGGATTTCAAGGCATTACATCAGAGGGCAGAGTTTCAACTCTAGGAAGAGGAGGCTCTGATACATCAGCTGTGGCAATTGCTGCAGCTATAAACGCTGATTATTGTGACATATATACTGATGTAGATGGCGTATATACAACTGATCCCAACAAACTACCTGAGGCCAAAAGACTTGATAAAGTATCATATGAAGAAATGTTAGAAATGGCATCTTTGGGGGCTAAAGTTCTTCAAACAAGATCAGTTGAGACTGCTATGACAAATAATGTTGCTTTAAGGGTATTATCTAGTTTTGGTAACGAAAATAAAGAAGATGCTGGTACTATTGTTACAGAAGAGGACGCAATTAATGATCAACGCGTTGTTACAGGTGTAACTTCAAGCCTCAATGATTGTAAAATAACTTTAATAGGCGTAAGAGATAAACCTGGTATTGCAGCTAAAATATTTTCATCTCTCTCAGAAAATAATATCAATGTTGATATGATCGTACAGAATATTTCAGAGAGCTCTAGGACAACTGATATAACTTTTACAATACCTAAAGATGATTTGTTGAGCGCAGAAAAAATTATGGAACAAATTAAGGATGATGTTCCATATGAAAGTTTATTGACTGATAGTAACATTGCTAAAATTTCTATTGTCGGTGTTGGTATGCGAAGTAATGCAGGCGTAGCAGCTAAGATGTTTAGTATATTGTCTGAAAATGATATAAATATTGATGTTATTTCTACTTCAGAAATAAAAATATCAATTCTTATTAGTAATGAGCAGGCTGAAAAAGCTGTTAATATGTTACATCAATCCTTTATATTAGATAGATAAATTTATCGGATTTTGTTTGAAAGGTAACTAATGAATAATCCTTATGGGATAGATATTAAAAGGCATAAGACAAGAAAAATATATGTCGGAGATATGCCCGTTGGAGGTGATGCGCCTATTAGTGTTCAATCAATGACAAATACTGATACACGGGATATCAAATCAACAGTAAAACAAGTATTGGACTTAGAGGATGCAGGTGCTGATATTGTTAGAATTTCATGTCCTGACGAAGAATCGTCAAAAGCTCTTAAAGATATAGTTAATCAAACAAATGTTCCTATAGTTGCTGATATTCATTTTCATTATAAAAGGGCAATAGAAGCAGCAGAATCCGGGGCATCATGTTTAAGAATTAATCCAGGCAATATTGGTTCCATTGATAGAGTTAAAGAAGTCGTTAAAGCTGCCAAAGATAATGATTGTTCAATTAGAATAGGAGTTAATGGTGGATCTTTAGAGAAAAATATACTTGAAAAATATAAAGGTCCTTCGCCAGCAGCAATGGTTGAGAGTGCATTATTTCATGAAAATATTTTAAGGGATTTAGATTTTAATAATTTTAAGATATCCGTAAAAACTTCAAATGTTTTACTTACAGTCGAGTCTTACAAAGAGTTATCAAAAGTAACTGATGCCCCTCTCCATTTAGGCATTACCGAAGCTGGGGGATTAATGGATGGCACGATTAAATCTTCAATAGGTATTGGCCAACTTCTGGCGGAAGGAATTGGTGATACATTAAGGGTTTCTCTATCCGCCGATCCAGTTGAAGAAATAAAAGTTGGTTTTAGTATTTTAAAAAGTCTGGGATTAAGACATAGAGGAGTTAATATAATTTCATGTCCCTCATGCGCGAGACAAGGTTTTGATGTTATCGGTACAGTAAAAAAGTTAGAAGACCGTTTATCAAGTATTTCTGAACCTTTTACAATTTCTATAATTGGTTGTGTAGTTAACGGGCCAGGTGAAGCCACGATGTCAGATGTTGGTTTTACTGGGGGCGGGAATGATAGTGGAATGCTTTATGTAGATGGAAAACAACTTGCAAAGCGTAATAATGACGAACTGATTGATTCAATTGTTAATGAAGTTGAAAAAAAAATAAAACAAAAAATAAATAAAGACATTAGTAAATATGACTCAAATACCACTAGATAAATTAGAAAGTATATTAGATAGATCAAGCGAGTTAGAGAAATCTCTAAGCAGTGAATTATCCTCAGAAGATTATGTAAAGCTCTCAAAAGAATATTCAGAAATTGAGCCTTTAAAAAATGCAATTATTGATTGGAAAAAATTTCAAAATGAGAGCGAAGAGTTAACTGATATTATTAATGATGATTCATCTGACCCAGAAATGCTCGATCTTGCAAAAACTGAATTAGATGAATTAAAAGAAAATATATTACAAGTAGAAGAATCCATCCAATTAATGCTTTTACCCAAGGATAAGGCTGACGCTAATGATGTTATTTTAGAAATACGTGCAGGAACTGGTGGTGATGAAGCAGCTATCTTTGCAGGAGATTTATATAGAATGTATCAAAGATATAGCGATTTAAATAAATGGAAAACACAAATAATGGCTTTATCGGATGGCGATGTCGGTGGATATAAAGAAATCATTTTATCAATTTCTGGAGAAAATGTATTTTCGAAATTAAAATTTGAATCTGGTGTGCATAGAGTTCAAAGAGTTCCGGCAACAGAGTCAAGCGGAAGAATTCATACCTCGGCTGCAACTGTAGCTGTTTTACCAGAACCTGAA
>CACLQD010000004.1:0-12500 GCA_902609025.1 uncultured PS1 clade bacterium | reverse complement strand
CGAGTGATCTAGCTATGAGCAGGTTGAAGGTGCGGTAACACGCACTGAAGGACCGAACCCACTTATGTTGAAAAATGAGGGGATGACTTGTGGCTAGGGGTGAAAGGCCAATCAAACTCGGAGATAGCTGGTTCTCCGCGAAATCTATTTAGGTAGAGCGTCATGTGAATACCATCGGGGGTAGAGCACTGGATGGGCTAGGGGGACTCACCGTCTTACCAAACCTAACCAAACTCCGAATACCGATGAGTAATACATGGCAGACACACTATGGGTGCTAAGGTCCATAGTGGAAAGGGAAACAGCCCTAACCGCCAGTTAAGGTCCCTAAATTATTGCTAAGTTGAAAAGGATGTAGAACGTCCAAAACAGCCAGGAGGTTGGCTTAGAAGCAGCCATCCTTTAAAGAAAGCGTAACAGCTCACTGGTCTAATCAAGATGTTCTGTGCCGAAAATGTAACGGGGATCAAGCAATATACCGAAACTGCGGGTGCTATTTATAGCGCGGTAGCGGAGCGTTCCGTAAGTCTGTGAAGAATATTCGTGAGAGTATTTGGAGATATCGGAAGTGAGAATGTTGACATGAGTAACGATAAAGAGGGTGAGAAACCCTCTCGCCGAAAGTCCAAGGGTTCCTGCTTAAAGTTAATCTGAGCAGGGTTAGCCGGCCCCTAACGCGAGGGCGAAAGCCGTAGTGGATGGGAACGAGGTTAATATTCCTCGGCCAGTGGGTAGTGACGGATTTAGTAAATTGTATCCTTTTATTGGATTAAGGATGCTATGAATAAGTCCCAGGAAATAGCTCCCACACTAATGACCGTACCCCAAACCAACACAGGTGGACGGATAGAATATATTAAGGCGCTTGAGAGAACTATGTTGAAGGAACTCGGCAAAATACCTCCGTAACTTCGGGAGAAGGAGGCCCGTTCAAAAGGCAACTTTTGTTCGGGGGCACAAAATTGGGGGTGGCGACTGTTTACTAAAAACACAGGACTCTGCGAAGCCGCAAGGCGCCGTATAGGGTCTGACGCCTGCCCGGTGCCGGAAGGTTAAGAGGAGGAGTGCAAGCTCCGAATTGAAGCCCCGGTAAACGGCGGCCGTAACTATAACGGTCCTAAGGTAGCGAAATTCCTTGTCGGGTAAGTTCCGACCTGCACGAATGGCGTAACGACTTCCCCACTGTCTCCAACATAGACTCAGTGAAATTGAATTCCCCGTGAAGATGCGGGGTGATTGCGGTTAGACGGAAAGACCCCGTGCACCTTTACTATAGCTTTGCAGTGATATTAGTGATGATATGTGTAGGATAGGTGGGAGGCTTTGAAACATGGGCGCCAGTTCATGTGGAGCCATCCTTGAAATACCACCCTTATTATTATTGATATCTAACCGCGATCCGTGAAGCCGGATCCGGGACCCTGCATGGTGGGTAGTTTGACTGGGGCGGTCGCCTCCCAAAGAGTAACGGAGGCGCGCGAAGGTAGGCTCAGGCCGGTCGGAAATCGGTCGTTGAGTGCAATGGCATAAGCCTGCCTGACTGCGAGAGTGACAATTCGAGCAGAGACGAAAGTCGGTCATAGTGATCCGGTGGTCCCGTGTGGAAGGGCCATCGCTCAACGGATAAAAGGTACGCCGGGGATAACAGGCTGATGACCCCCAAGAGTTCATATCGACGGGGTTGTTTGGCACCTCGATGTCGGCTCATCGCATCCTGGGGCTGGAGCAGGTCCCAAGGGTTTGGCTGTTCGCCAATTAAAGCGGTACGTGAGCTGGGTTTAGAACGTCGTGAGACAGTTCGGTCCCTATCTGCCGTGATTGTAGGAGAATTGAGAGGAGCTGCCCCTAGTACGAGAGGACCGGGGTGGACGTACCTCTGGTGGACCTGTTGTCGCGCCAGCGGCATAGCAGGGTAGCTATGTACGGACGGGATAACCGCTGAAAGCATCTAAGCGGGAAGCCTCCCTCGAAACTAGTTCTCCCATGAGAGTCGTGGAAGACTACCACGTTGATAGGCCAGGTGTGGAAGTATGGTAACATATGAAGCTGACTGGTACTAATAACTCGATTGACTTGATCTTTCTTATCTTTAATACTCATTTTTTTTCAAATTCTACTTAATGTAATTCATTAGCTTGGTGATTATAGCGAGAGGCCTAAACTCGATCCCATCCCGAACTCGACCGTTAAACTTCTCAGCGCCGATGGTACTGCATCTTAAGGTGTGGAAGAGTAGGTCGTTGCCAGGCTTATAAATTACATTTACTTTTCACAATTTAATAACGGGATTGTCGCGGGGTGGAGCAGCCCGGTAGCTCGTCAGGCTCATAACCTGAAGGTCGTAGGTTCAAATCCTACCCCCGCAACCAAATTTCATTAAATCTTTATATTCATTTTATTGTTTGATAATCTGAAACATAGTCATGTCTAATTTAAAAGATATTCAAGAGATAGTAACTTTATACAACCAAGGTGACTTTTCTAATGGAATTAAAAGATGCGAAAATATATTTGATAGCAATAAAACTAATCCAATTTTTTTACATATTTTCGGTTTATTCCATCATGCGCTATCTAATCAAGAAAAAGCAATATCACTTTATAAAAAATCATTAGAAATAAAACCTGATTATATAGATGCTTTAGTTAGTCTTGGAAGGTTGCATGTTGAATCTGATTTTGAAGAATCATTTTTTAATTTTAATAAGGCTCTGCAACTGAATGAACAAAGTGTAGACATTTTAAATTGCCTAGGTGATCTACATTTTAAATATGAAAAATATGAACAAGCTAAAGAATATTTTCATAAAGCTTTAAATCAAAATCAATCAGATAATATTTCTATGAGTAATTTTGGGATTTGCCTATATCGATTAGGAGATACAGAAAATGCAATTACCAATTTACAGAAAAGTCTTGAGATTGAACCAAATTACATTTCAGCACTAAATAATTTGGCAGTTATTTATATGGATTTAGAAAACTATCAAGAGGGCTTAAGTTTACTTCAAAAAGTAATTTCGTTAGAAAAAAATAATTTTTTAGCGAATAAAAATGCAGGTTTATTATATATAAAGCTTGAGGATTTTGAGAAAGCAAAAATATTCATAGAAAATGCACTTAAATATAATAAAGATGATGATGAGTTAAATTTTATTTATGATAGTGTTAATAATAAGACGCCCAAAAACGCTCCGTTAAACTATGTGGAAAGTTTATTTAATAATTATGCTAAGAATTTTGAAAGATCTCTTACCAAAGAGCTTGATTATAAATTTCCAAAAAAAATGTGCGAATTTGTTATAGATCGCAACGATATACCAAATAACTTCGATAATGCCATAGATTTAGGATGCGGAACTGGTCTAAGTGGTGAAGTATTTAGAGATTATGTAGATTTTTTTACAGGAGTTGATTTATCTAACAATATGCTTGATATCGCTAAAAAGAAAAAAATTTATGATGAACTATTAACAGGAGATATTTGCAATATTTTAGAAAAAAGCACCAAAAAATATAATTTATTTATTATTGCAGATGTCTTTGTATATATAGGTGAATTACAAGATGTATTTTCACAAATAAAAAATAGATCTGAAGAAGGTGCCGCAATAATTTTTTCAACTGAACATTTGGAGGATGGCGATTATCGGTTGGTTAAACAAAGATATCGCCATTCAAAAAACTATATTGAGAAAATATTAAAACAAAATAATTTTAACTTGATAGATTTTAAAACTGAAAAATTAAGAAAAGATAAAAATAGTTATATAACTGGAGGCATTTATCTTGCTAATTTAGAGAATAAATAATCAAAAAAAATACTCTCTTTACGATTATTGTGATTTAGTTACTATAGACTAATGAAAAAAAATAATACTTAATGAGTTCACATCAGATTTTACAAAATTTATTCTAAATTTCACTTCAGGAGATAATGTTATCGCTCTTACATCCTCTGGGACTAAAAGGGGATTAGCTGGTGACGATACTTATATAGTTTCTGAACTGATATCATCAAGTGCTGAAATTACTATTGTGGATACGACAGGGTCGAATACAATACAATTTGTTGATAATACAAGATTTACATCTTCTAAATGGGCAGCAGATGCATTTCAATTAACTCTATCTAACGATAGTGTCCTAACAATAAATGGAGCAGATCATTTTACTTATGAAGTCGGAGCTAATATTACTACAGGAGATGAAGGAACTAGCCTGACTTTTCCAGAATTAGCAGCCCTTTTTGGTGTTTCAACTTTACCATCTGATAATTCAAATACTTTAGATGGCTCAGATTTATACATAATATGATTTTTTATTGAGTTATTGTGCTGTGTATCCGCCATCAATTATAGATACACTTCCCATCAAAAACTTCTCATTTAGTCTTGTTATAATACACTTCGCTAGCTCCTCTGGAGATGTCGATTGTTCGGGTGGTATTCCATCTAAGTCATTATCATCTAAAAAACGACCATGCATTGGAGTACGAATAACGCCAGGTAAAACTGCATTAACTCTTATTGGTGCGGTATCGGTTTCTAAAGCGTAAGCATTAAGTTCTATAGTTACAACTCTGGTTATAGATGCTATTCCCGCTTTTGAATAAGCATATACACTTGTGTTAGGCATACCAATTTCTGCAGCAATACTTCCTACATTAATAATTGAACAGTCCATTTCACTATCATTTGAAAGAACTCTTTTCATCAGACTTATGCCTTCTTTTAAACAATACAAAGTTCCTTTCCCATTTATATCAATAACACTATCAATGTTATCAAGACTAAGTTGATCGACGGGCTCTAATACACCTTCCGTTCCAGCATTATTAATAAGATAATTTAAAGACCCATATGTTTCTTCAACCCACTTAAATAAAGATTCCACATCAGAATGATTGCTAATATCACATTGCTTTACAGCTACAGGTAAACCTTGTTCTGTAAGATGTTTAACTGCTTTTTCACATTTTTTGATATCTCTTGATACGGCGATAACTTGAGCATCATTTTCAACTAATAATTCAACAAGGGCTTGCCCAATATTTTTAAAACGCTGATCACTTGTGCTTACACCGGTAACAAGAACAGTTTTATTATTCAGAAATGTAAATTGACTCATTTTAAATAATTCCTCTGAAAAAAATAGTTTTGAGTTTTACTTTCTATTATCTTCAATAAATTTATCTATTGTTTGATGGAAGTGTCTTAAGCGTATTTCTTGTTCACATAAAATTCCACCTTTAAAACTATCGGATTTATTTCCCCATTGCATTGTTTCCATGTTCGAGCCATCTTGTGCTAAAACATTGCAGAAAACGGGTGGAAAAGTTCCCTTAAAGGCCTCTTCATACAATTCAGGACCATTTCCTCTATATATTTTATGTTCTGGTCGAGGCGGAAATTCTTTACCTTCTGGATTATTTAACAAAATAAAGAAATCGTAGTAACATTTATTTGGGTCTGTAGCGTGTGGTCTATATCGAAATACATTTGCTGCTTCAGGTCTATTTGTAAAAACTGCACTTGGAAAGAAGAAGTAATGATATTGATGAATTAGTTGTTCGTCATTCATACTTTTATAAATTTCAATTTCGTTTTCTTCTGATCTTCTTTTTTCTATATAATAAAGGTGCAAATCTTTTGCTGATCCCTGATAGCCTTCATCAACATCACTCATTTCACCTTGTACTCGGTCACCCATCATTTCTTGACGCAGTGGTGTGAAGCTATCTTGATCTTTTACAACTTCGCTAACTGTTTCATTAAAGTTAATCATTCTTGAATGTGGTCCTGATAATTCAATTGGAACATCATGTCCTTCACCAAATTCTATCATGTCTGGATGAAGTGCTGTAAAATGATAACTTTCATTAAAGGCATCAACTGCATGTTTCCAATTTCCATTCCATTCAAATGTTTGATAATCTATCAGTTCCCAATTTTCAAAATTATAGCTTTCTAAGTGCTCTCCATATTCTCCAAGCCATTCCTTTAAAGACGATGAGTTATCATCCATATTTAACCATATCCATCCACCCCAGTTATCCAATTTAACTTCAGGTAAACCTAGTTCTTTTTCTGGAACACCATTTTCAAATTGTTTGTATAATTCAGGTGCAAAAATAGAATTTAATGATCCATCATTATTCCATTTCCATCCATGGAAAGGACAAGAAAATGTGTCAAGTTCACCTTCTTCAAGCTGACATAATTTATTTCCTCTATGCTGACACACATTATAAAAACCTCTTATTTGACCATCATTCCCTTTAACTATTAGAAAGGACTCTTTACCTATTTCATGTGTAATAAAAGAACCTTCATATTTTAAATCTGACTCTCTACATACTAACTGCCAGGTTTTAGTCCAAACTGAATCCCATTCTTTTTGCATAAATTCTTCAGTATAAAATCTTTTTCCATCAAGTTTTTCTTGTCCAAGATCAGGAATTTGTTTACGGGGAATAAAAGGCCTAGCTTTAAAATCTCTTTTAGTAGGATTCTTTCTTTCAATAAAATCTTCTTCTATTTTAGCCATTTATAAATTTCTCATATAATTATTATAAATAATTAACATCCATATAAAAATATCTCAATATAACTTTTTATTTTGATGCTCACTTTAGCGGACACTTTTATATTCTTACCAGTGCGGATGATTATGAATGCTTATATTGCTATTTAATAAACTTTAATAATAATAGACCTATTGATTATGTTCTTCTTATTTAAGTTTTATCCCAGTAATTCTTAAATTTGAAGATCTTTGTGGGGGGAACTTTCAAATGCAATTTATTAAACTTAATCTTTCTATTATTTTTTCATTAATTTTATTTTCATCATTTTCTTCAAATGTATCTTTTGCCCAAGAGAATAGCGGTAACTCTTTTGTTGGTCTTGAAGAAATAATAGTTACAGCACAAAAAAGAGAACAAAATATTAATGAAGTCGGTATGTCAATTGATGTTGCTTCAGGCCAACAGCTTGAAAATGCTGGTGTAAAAGATATGATTGATTTAGGAAGGCTAGTTAGTGGTTTTACAGCTAATAGTAACTATTATGGTACATACACATATACAATAAGAGGCGTTGGTTTCCAAGATACTGCACTTGCATCTAACGGTGCTGTTAGTATCAATATTGATGAAATGCCCATTCCTTTTAGCGCTTTAACTACAGGTGTTGTTTTAGACATAGAACGTGTAGAAGTTTTGAAGGGTCCCCAAGGAACACTTTTTGGTCAAAATACAACTGGTGGAGCTATTAACTATATTGCAAATAAACCAACAGATGAATTTGAGGCTGGTATTCGTTTGCAATATGGAAGTTTCAATGAAATTGATATTACAGGATTTATAAGTGGACCAATCAGTGAAAACTTAAGTTACAGATTAGCAGCTAAATCATGGACTTCTGATGGTGATCAAAAAATGTACAGTGGTGAAGAAGCTAATGGACCCGATCCTATTTGGGTAGCTAATGGAAGAAGCTATACATATGATACAGAAGCTGGTGAAAAAGATTTTCAAAATATGCGACTATCTTTTGCTTATGAGCCTGCAGATAATTTTTCTGCATTACTTACCTTAAGTGCTTGGAGAGATCAAAGCGATTCTCGTAGACCCCAATTTATTTCCACATTTCAAAAAAACCCCGTTAGATCACCAAGACCACAATTAGCAAATTATCCAAGAGCACCAAAAGATAATAGGGCTGCTGATTGGGGTCCTTGTGTCAATGCTGCAGGAGGTAAGCCAGAAAATATAACTGGAAATATTGATATAGAAGGTAATCCAGAAAATCTTAACAACAGATTGCTTGATAATTGTAAACCAGCAGCTAGGGATAATGAGTATTTTTCAGCAACATTGAGAATGGATTATGATGTCAGTGATAGCGTTACCTTAACCTCACAAACAAGCTATAACACTTTAGATAGAGAGCAATTGGTTGAGGCCGATGGTACAATTTATCAGAATTATGAGTCCATTCAGACAGGAGATATTGAGGTTCTATTTCAAGAATTAAGACTTTCTGGAAACTTTAGCAATGATGGAACATGGGTTGTAGGTGCTAATTATGAGAGTACAGAAACTTATGATAAATTTATAGCTACGTACGGTTTTTCTACTGCAGTTCCTGTTCAAGTTTTCACACTTAACCCTCTTTGTTGTAACGGATTATTTAATGATCAAGAAACAGACACTATGTCAATTTTTGGAAGCATGGAATATCCAATAATGGATAATTTAGACCTGACTCTTGGAATACGCTATACAGATCAAGAAAGAAGCTATGTAAGTTGTGGTATTGATGGAGGTGATGGAAGCTGGACAAATACTGGTAATGAAATTCAATCATTACTTCAATTGCTTGGCGGTTACGATGTTGTCGGTGGTTCAACACCTATAGGCGGATGCGGAACTGCTTCACTTACTCCACCTACTTTCCATGCACCACAACCAGGTTATGCAAAGGAGCTTAATGAAGATAATGTTTCTTGGAAAGTTGGATTTACTTATGATGGAATTGAAGATTCATTATATTGGTTTACGGTTACTCAAGGATTTAAATCTGGCTCTTCTCCAATGGTTGCTTCGGCATCTGAAGCTCAGCATGTAGCTGTTGTTCAAGAAGAATTATTAGCATATGAGCTTGGAACAAAATTAACACTTCAAGATGGAAGGGTTCAATTAAACGCCGCAGCTTTCTTTTATGACTATAAAGACAAGCAAGTTTTAGGAGCATTTGAAGACTTAATTTTTGGTTCTTTAGGTGGACTTGTTAATGTTCCTGAGTCAGAAATAACAGGCTTTGAAGCTTCTCTTGAATGGTATCCAACGAATAATTTTAGAGTTGTTGGCTCATTATTACACCTAGATACAGAAATTACAGGAGAGTTTAGAAGTTTTGATAGATTCTCAGCAGGTATAAATGCTGGTACTAAGAATTTAAAGGACAAGAATTGCCTGCAGTTCCAGATTTATATGCTAATTTTGATTTTGAATATACCTGGCAACTTAATAATGGAAATACAGCATTTATTGGTACAAATGTAAGTCATAGAAGTGATACCAAAGCTTTTTTCTATGATCAGTGTAATGAGCCAGGTGTTCCATGTACAAGTGAAGTTATTGAAACATATCAACCAGGCGATACAAATCTAGTAATAAATAGTAGAACATTAGTGGATATAAGGGCTGGAGTTGAGTTTCAGGACTGGACAGTGCAAGTTTATGGTCAAAATATATTCGATAAATATTATTGGAATTGGGCTTCTGCACCAGTTGATACTATTTGGAGATATACTGGTTTACCAAGAACATACGGTATTGCTTTAAGTAGAAATTTTTAATTGTCTAAATTATGAAGTTATCCCAGGAAATTCTTTTCTGGGATATTTCTTTTGAACTTATTTGGTCCTTTTATGCGAAATAAAATTCTAATTTTAATATCGATCTTTGTGATTTCAGTAAACTCACAATTATACGGAAATAACCTACCTGTTAAAGATAGACTAGATATCATTGATGTTATTAATAAGTATGCCCATGCTGTAGATGAAAAAGATTATGATTTATTTAAAACTTTATTTTTTAAAGATGTAGAAACAAAATTCGTTTTTGATCCAAGCTTTTTTGGCGGTGAAACAATAATAATCAAAGGTATAGATGATTATATGGAATATATTATAGAATCTGGATCTTTATTTCGTTCATCTCAACATCTAATTGGAAATTCATTAATTACTGCAATGGGTAGTTCCGTGAAGGTCAAAAGCAATCTCAATTCTCGGGGTTATTATAAAGACGATATTAATCGTTCAGTATCGTTATGGGGTTACTATGAGACATATCTCAAAAAGATTAATGGCAAGTGGAAAATTATACGACATGATTTTTACAGCTTAGGTGCAGAAGAATAACCTTGTCCTGTAGATAAATATTTTATAAGCTTTTCTTAAGAGGGGCGGAAACTTGGCAGAAATTTATAAAATACAGAAATATATTAAAAATTTTGAAGATTTTAATTGGTCTGATTTAGATCTTTATCAAAAAACCACTATTGCATATCACATACTTGATATCTCTCTTCTTGCTAAAAATTTTCATAGATCTGTAAGAAATAAAGGCGTTATAAATGGCGAGGATAAAAAATTCTCAAAAGCTCAACATGACCGCGATGAAATAAGTTCGTTAATTATAATTAAATTAACATTAAAATATTTAGAAGAAAGTCCTTGGATGACTTTAAATCAAATAATTCATTTTTGTAAATCTAAAGGAGGTAAATTTGTTGAATTAAGCAGAGATACATATGAGAGAAGGGTTTCATCTTTATGCTTAAGCGGAGAAATACATAAAGTTCACATCAAAGAATTAAAAGATGAAGATATTGCAAAAATTTCTCATACTCGCAACTTTAAGTATGCATATAAAGTTTCAAGAGAAGCTAATGAAATTCACCGTAAAGGAGAGTATAATGTTGCTAAAGCTGCACCATTAGATAATTTCCTGTTAAATATGATAAATATTATAAATACACTTCCTAAAAATATTAGATCTGAACTTTTAGAAAAAATTAAGGATTAATTAAAATGAATATAAAGTATTTTTTGTTAGCTTTTTTTTTATTTTATTGTGAAAGTATTTTTGCTGAAAATGATGACTGGAGATCATACGGAAAAGATTCTGGTGGTGGCCATTATTCAAAAGCTTCAGAAATAACACCTGAAAATGTTCATCTTCTTGAACAAGCATGGGTTCATCGTTCTGGTGATTATCAAAGTGGAGCAAATACTAGAGGTAAGATAGCTCCAGAAATTCAAACATCTTTCCAAGCTACCCCTCTTCTTGTAAATGAAACTCTTTATTACTGTACTCCATTTAATAGAGTTTTTGCTTTAAATCCTGAAACAGGTGAAGAAAAATGGGTTTTTGATCCACAGGTTAATCCTGCAGGAAGGCCGCTTAAAACTTGCAGAAGTTTAAGTAGCTGGGAAGACCCCAATAAAAATGAAAATGATATCTGTCATCATCGATTAATTGGCGTAACAATGGATGTTGATCTTTTTTCTATTGATGCAAAAACAGGAAAATTATGTGAAGATTTTGGAAATGATGGAAAAGTAGATTTAAGAAAAGGTTTAGGCGACCATCCAGATATATATTATTGGAGTTCGTCACCTCCAGCTATAATTGATGAAAAAATTATTGTAGGTGGAAGTGTCATTGATAATACGAATATCAATATTCCTGGAGGAGTTGTTAGAGCATATAACATTAGAACGGGTGATCTTGAATGGTTTTGGGACCCAGTACCACCAGGTATGGAAGTAAGTTCTAATGATAACGAAAATGCATTATATCAAAGAGGTACAGCAAATGTCTGGTCAATTATTTCAACTGATTCAGATCTTAATTTAATATATCTTCCAACAGGCAATGCTTCCCCAGACTACTATGGCGGTCATAGAGAAGGCTTAGATTATTACAATAGTTCTGTAGTTGCTTTGAAAGCTGATACTGGTGAGGTGGCATGGCATTTTAAAACTGTATATCATGATGTTTGGGATTATGATGTGCCCTCACAACCAACACTTTATGATATAGAGAAAGATGGAAAGAAGATAAAAGCCTTAGCGCAAACCACTAAAATGGGTCTTGTATTTTTATTGAACCGTGAAACTGGAGAACCAATTTATCCTATTGAGGAAAGAGAAGTTCCAAGAGGATCTTTAGAGGGTGAGAAGTTATCAAAAGTTCAGCCTTTTCCAACTAAACCTTTGCCTTTGAACCCAATTTATTTTGATCCAGAAGAAGCTTATGGTTTTACTTTTTGGGATAAAGGATATTGTAAAAGAACTGCCAAGAAGTTACGCAATGAAGGACTTTATACTCCTCCTTCAGTAGAAGGATCAATTCACTATCCTAGTGCAATAGGAGGTAATAACTGGGGCGGTCCCGCAATAGATCCCTCAAGGAACATTATGGTTGTTAACACAATGAATATGGCAAGTTTAATTGTTATGGTTCCCAGAGAAGATTGCAATAAATCTATTGATGAACTAGCTATTAATGATACACAAGCTAGATTTACAAGTGTAGAACAAAATGAAGGTATTCCTTACTGTAATCTACGTTCTATGGGTTTCTTTTCACCTTTAGGTGTGCCTTGCACCAAGCCCCCTTGGGGGACTTTGACAGCTGTTGATCTTGATACTGGTGATCACTTATGGAATGTTCCTTTGGGGACATCTAGAGATATTGCTCCATTCCCTCTTTGGTGGATTAAAGGCGCACCAAATATGGGTGGTCCAACTGTAACAGCTACTGGAGTAACATTCATTGCAGCTACAACGGATTACTTCTTAAGGGCTTTTAATACTGAAACAGGAGCGGAAATAGCTAAATTTAGATTGCCTACTGGAGGTCATGCGACTCCAATGACTTATAAAACAAAGAATGGGAAACAATTTGTTGTTATTGC